>NZ_JBFTLO010000019.1:0-58833 GCF_056396485.1 Psychrobacillus sp. 05T411
GATGTGGCGTTCTTAGCCTTTGTTCCTCTGCCTGAGTAAGATGAGACTTCACAACGTGATGTGGCGTTCTTAGCCTTTGTTCCTCTGCCTGAGTAAGATGAGACTTCACAACGTACGCGCAAGCGGCGGTGAAGGCTCATCACTCACCCCACGGAAAGCGTCCGTCCTGCAGCGAAAATCATAGCGGTCACTAGTCAACGCACTACGTCGCAGTTTCCCTATTATGTGCGGCATTTTATAAATTCCAATAATTACTATTTTATATATCCGGGCACCGGGCAGAGATATGCACTTTTTTCCTCACCAAAATGTGAAATCAATCAATAACTTCCTCTTTGGATAAATCTGGCTCAATATGCACAAGTACTACGGAAAAAGGCTTTACCTTCATGATTCGTTGCTCAATTTCTTCTGTTATTCGGTGACTTTCAATTACGTTAAGATTGGGATCTACGGTTACGGTTAGATCGACAAACATAAGATTACCATGCATTCTACCTTTACAATCCTTCAGAGTTTTCACCCCGTGCACAAGTTTCACAATCGTAGATAAAGTTTCTGCTTCCTCTACATTGAATCCATCCGATAATGTATAAGCCGCATCATGAAAAATAGTATAAGCAGTATAAATGATAATGATTCCGACAATTAATGCAGTAATACCATCTAAAATAGGAAAGCCGAAAATGGAACCTAGTATCCCAATTGTTGCACCAATACTAACTAAGGCATCCGAACGATTATCATATGCCGCAGCTTTTAATGCTGCACTATTGATACGATTACTTAATTTTAAATTATATTTATACACAATGTACATGGCAATGCTACTTATAAGTCCGACGATTGCAGTTAAAATGGAAGGAGTTTGTTGCACTGGGTTTGCTATATGTTGAATCGCTTGAATAATGACTTGAATACCGATGGACACCATTATAAAAGCAGCTATTAAAGAGGCAATGGTTTCCGCACGTAAATGCCCATATTGGTGATGATCATCTGGTGGTTTTTGAGAAATTCGCAGTCCGATTAGTATGGCAATAGATGCGATTATATCCGTGAAATTATTTAATCCATCTGCTTTTAAAGCTTCAGAAGAACCAAGAAAGCCCGCACTAAGTTTAAAAGTACTTAACAATATGTAGATGCAAATACTAACCCAAGCACCCTTTTCCCCTTCACGTAAATTTGTATATAGCTCCAAAGTGTTTCCTCTTTTCAACTTTTATTGGCATACGAAAACGACCCTCAATTTGAGAGTCGTTTCACGTAATTGTATCGTTTTCTATTGTTCGTCGGTTGTTTTTTCTAACTCAATATTTTCAGAAGTTGCTTTAATGATCTCCAAGTATTGAATATGATGCCCATCAATATCCTTAATCATGAAATCAAATCCTTGTTCGACAATTTTTTCGCCTTTAACAGCTTCAAAACTTTTTGTCATAAACCATCCACCAATTGTATCAATATCTTCTTCATCAATATTAATACCGAGCAAGTCATTGACATTTTCGATTAACATTTTTGCATCGATAATATAATGATTTTCTTCTAATTTTTGCACTTCTGGTAGTTCATCTGTGTCGAATTCATCGCGAATATCCCCAACGATTTCTTCAATAATGTCTTCAATTGTAACAAGACCAGAAGTACCACCATATTCATCCATTAGAATGGCCATATGAATACGTTCACGTTGGATTTTAAGCAATAAATCACCGATTGGCATATTTTCAATCACTCGTATAATTGGCTGCATATAGTCAATTACCGGAGTAGATGCATTTGCAGGGTCTTTTATATAGGCAGTTAATAAGTTTTTCATATTAACGAGACCAATAATATGGTCTTTATCCCCATCGGTTACAGGGTATCTTGTATATTGTTCCACACCAATTAATTCAAATACTTCATGTAGTGTTAAATCTTTTTCTATCGAAATAATTTCTGTTCGTGGAACCATAATTTCTTTTGCAATACGATCATCAAATTCGAAAATCTTGTTTACATATTTATATTCGGCTTGGTTTATCTCTCCACCTTTAAAGCTGTCAGAAAGAATCATGCGAAGCTCTTCCTCTGAATGGGCAACTTCCGATTCTGATACGGCTTTTAAACCAAACACTCGCGTAGCTAAAAATCGGGCGGAACCATTCATACCGTGAATAATTGGATACATAAGTCGGTCAAAAATGATAAGCGGTTTTGCAACAGCTAATGTAATTTCTTCTGACTTTTGAATTGCCATTGTTTTTGGTGTTAGTTCCCCAACAACTACATGTATATATGTTACAAGAGAAAATGCAATGATAAATGAAAGTACGGAGGTAACACTCTCCGGAAGGACAAAATACTCAAAGACTGGATGTAATATCGCTTCTATTGTAGGTTCTCCAAGCCACCCTAAACCTAAGGCTGTTATGGTAATCCCCAGCTGACAAGCAGATAAATATTCATCCAAATTAGATACGACTTTTTTTGCATTTATTGCCCTAGTGTTTCCTTCAGCGATTAGCTGATCAATTCTTGTCGTTCTTACTTTTACAATTGCAAATTCACTAGCAACGAAAAATGCAGTGAATGCGATTAAGACAGCAAATGCTGTCAATCGTATGGCTATGTCCAAATAATTACTTTGTCCCTAACCCAAATGAGGGGTAGAACAAAGTGTACACCTCCTGTTTTTATTAAAAATAGTTTATACGTTTAATAATAAAATATATAAAAAGAAAATACAAATCTTTCTTCTCACATGGAACAAATTTCTATAGAAAATTTACATAAACTTATTAATCGAATAGCACCGAAAATGTGATAATAGTAGCTGATAGATTGGGGGAATTACAATTGAAAAATAAATATGTTGAAATTATAAAAGCTTCTACGAAACTAGGGTTGACTTCCTTTGGAGGTCCAGCTGCACATATTGGATACTTTCGAGAAGAATATGTACAAAAGAGAAAATGGTTAGATGACAAAATGTATGCGGATATTGTAGCGCTGTGCCAGTTTTTACCTGGTCCCGCATCATCACAAGTTGGAATATCAATTGGTTTATTAAGAGGGGGTATACTTGGAGGAATCCTTTCTTGGATAGGTTTCACACTGCCTTCTGTTATTATGTTAATGCTTTTTGCAGCCTTCGTTACAACTACTGGATCATTTGATAGTGGCTGGATTCATGGTCTAAAAATTGTTGCAGTGGCAGTTGTTGCACATGCACTACTTGGTATGCAAAAATCACTTGCTCCTGATAAGGTACGAATTTCTATTGCAATAGCATGTGCAATTTTAACCTTGCTTATCCCAACTGCTATCGGACAAATTAGTATCATCATTGCTGCAGGGATATTTGGCTATTTATATTATAGAAAAGAGACAGTGGAACCTGCGCCTAAAATGGTACTCACTTTTGGGAAAAAGACAGGCATTATCAGTTGGATATTATTCTTGGGATTACTGATTTTATTGCCCATTTTCAAACCTTTTTTTCAAACTATCTATTATTCTATTTTTGATACGTATTATCGGGTTGGGTCGATTGTGTTTGGTGGTGGGCATGTCGTTTTACCAATGCTTGAACGAGAAGTAGAAATAGCCCCGGATGTATTTCTTGCTGGATACGGAGCGGCTCAAGCAGTTCCAGGACCGCTGTTTACACTAGCAGGCTATCTAGGGCAACTAACTGCAGGAATTCCCGGTGCTATTGTGGCAGTTATTGCTATGTTTTTGCCATCTTTTTTATTAGTAATTGGGACATTACCATTTTGGTCTTATATTAGGTCAAAAAAAGGAATTCAAGCGGCTTTAAAAGGTGTCAATGCAGCTGTAGTTGGAATTCTTCTTGCTGCTTTATACGATCCAGTGTTTACGAGTGCGGTAACAAGTACATTAGATTTTATCATTGTATTAATTACATTTACATTATTAGTCGTATATAAATGGGCGCCGATTAAAGTAGTATTAGTAAGTATACTACTTGGAGTGATTGTTCAATTTATCTAATTAATTTATTTTTTCTAAAAGTATTGACAACGGAAATTTCTGTATGCTAATGTTAAGGGACACTAAATAAATGGAAATGGAGGTATGAAAAATGATTCGTTTAAAAGATAGCTTACAAAACTGCATAATTTGTTCATACCTACCATTTAACGAAGAATGATTTAATAAGTAGACGTGTAAAGGAATACTACTGTCTATTTTTAAAGCACATTGCCGTAATATGGGTAATGTGCTTTTTTTGTATTCATTTATTTCCATTTTTTAGTAAATATGATGAAGGGAGTGTTGAATATGACTATTCAACGAACAAAACAAATTTTATTAAAGGAATCTCTAGAAGGCGGATAGCTGAATGAACTAGTAATTTTGAAAAGAAATGAGGGATTAGGGAATGTTTTCAGTTTTATTTAAATTAAAATGGTTTTTTAAAGACAATTGGTTGCGCTATACGATTGCAGTTGGACTATTAATCGTGGCAAGTGTGGTAGAAATTTTGCCTCCATGGGTTGTTGGAAACGCAATTGATACCATTACTTTAGGGGAAATGACGACAAGTCAATTATGGGAATACTTTTTCATATTTTTAGCTATTATTGTTGTAGCGTATATACTCAATTTTATATGGCAATATCAATTATTTGGTGGATCAATTTCCATTGAGCGAATTTTACGTACGAAATTAAATCGTAAGTTTTTACGAATGACACCTACTTTTTATGAAAAAAATCGTACGGGTGATTTAATGGCTCGTGCAACAAATGATTTGAATGCGGTATCCCAAACTGCAGGGTTTGGAATTATGACCTTAATCGATTCGACCATGTATATGTCTGCTCTTATACTTGCAATGGGTTTCATCATTTCATGGAAACTAACATTCTTCGCACTTTTACCTATACCGATTATGGCATTTATCATGCAATATTTAGGAAAAATCATCCATGAAAAATATATGACTGCCCAAGATGCATTCGGTGAATTGAACGACCGCGTGTTAGAATCAATCGCCGGTGTTCGAGTTATTCGCGCCTATGTGCAAGAACGTGCAGATGAAAAAAACTTTGCGGATATGAGCGAAGATGTCTATCAAAAAAATATGGTTGTGGAACGAATAGATGCCCTTTTTGGACCGATTACAAAAGTCGGTACGGGTATCAGTTATGTAGTTGCTTTAGGATATGGCGCCTACTTAGTTTCTAAAGGTGAGATGACGGTTGGGAACTTAATCACTTTTAATGTTTACTTAGGAATGGCAATCTGGCCAATGTTCGCAATTGGTGAGTTGATCAATGTCATGCAACGCGGTAATGCTTCTTTGGACCGTGTGCAGGAAACATTGGACTATGAACAAGATGTCAAAGATCCGACGAATCCAATTGCGTTAATAGATGCAAGCTCTATTGGATTTGAACAAGTTGGATTCCAATATCCATTGTCTCAAGTGAAGAACTTGGAAAATATTGGAGTAAACCTAAAAAAAGGGCAAACGCTTGGTATTGTTGGGAAAACAGGGGCTGGGAAGACGACTTTTATGAAGCAATTATTAAAAGAATATCCAATAGGCACTGGGGCATTAACAATTGGAGAAACAGCCATTTCCGAACAGACAAAAGATCAAGTTTTAGAATGGATTGGCTATGTTCCACAAGACCATGTGTTATTTTCTAGAACGATTCGTCAAAACATCTTATTCGGAAAAGAGGATGCAACGGAACAAGAGTTAGAAGATGCAATTCGCCTAGCTCATTTCCAACAAGACTTGATGAATTTGCCGATGGGACTAGAAACTTTAGTAGGAGAAAAAGGTGTTTCCTTATCGGGTGGTCAGAAGCAACGTGTATCCATTGCACGGGCACTTATTAAAAATCCAGAAATATTATTGTTAGACGATTCGCTTTCGGCAGTAGATGCAAAAACAGAAGCGAAAATTATTGAAAATATTCAAATGGAACGTAGTGGGAAGACAACAATTATTACGACGCATCGATTATCCGGTATTCAGCATGCAGACCATATTATCGTGCTTGATGAAGGACTAATTGTAGAAGAAGGCACACATGAAGAACTACTTCTGCAAAATGGCTGGTACAAAGAACAATACGATCGTCAGCAGCTTGAGGGGGTGTCGTCATGAGTACAGGAAAACGACTCTACCATTACGCGTTATTTTATAAAAAGCCAATTTTACTTGGTTTAATCTTTTTGACCATTGCTGTGATGGCCGATTTATCGGGACCGTTCATTGCTAAAACAATTATTGATGAACATATTGTAGAAGGTACGATTGAATTTAAACCAATTCTACTCTTACTTGCATTGTTTTTTGGATTAAGTGTTGTTACAGCAGTTTTTCGATACTTTATGTTTATCCAGTTACAAATTGGGGCAAATCGAGTTATACAAAAACTACGAAATGATGTATTTCAACATATCCAAACCTTACCGATTCAGTACTTTGACAACTTGCCAGCTGGTAAAGTTGTCGCTCGTGTAACAAATGATACGGAAGCAATACGTAATTTGTATGTGCAAGTGTTATCGCAATTTGCGACGAGTATTATTTCGATTTTAGGTGTTTACGTCGCACTTTTCATTTTAAATGTTCAAATGGCTTTGATGGCTTTATTTGTTCTTCCAATCATTTATATTTGGATGATAAGTTATAGGAAATATGCGTCGAAATATAATCATATTGTCCGAACAAAAATTGCCGATTTGAATGCGATGCTTAATGAATCGATCCAGGGAATGTCGATTATTCAAGCCTTTAAACGGGAAAAGCAAATGGATCGTGAATTTGAAGAGATGAATGAAGAGCATTATCGTTATCAAAAAAAATTATTAGTATTGGATTCTGCTACATCCTTTAACTTAGTAAGTGTTTTACGTTCCATTATGTTTGTTATGTTCATCACGTATTTTGGTTTACAATCGATGGAGCCAAGTAGTATCGTTTCAGCTGGTATGCTTTATGCATTTGTGGACTATACGACTCGATTATTTAATCCAATTACAGGCATTGTCAATCAGTTCTCGCAACTGGAAAGATCACTTGTAGCCGGTTCACGCGTGTTTAGATTACTCGATGAGTCAGGTGAAAAAGTTGAGGATACAAAAATGGAACGATACGAAGGAAATGTCGAGTTTCAAAATGTTTCATTTGCATACAAGGAGAAAGAGTATGTGTTGAAAAATTTGAATTTTATTGCTAATAAAGGGGAGACGGTAGCGCTTGTAGGGCATACTGGATCTGGTAAAAGTTCCATTATGAATTTATTGTTCCGTTTCTATGATCCATCGAAAGGGAAAATACTCATTGATGGTACCGATATTACGACAGTACCGAGACAAACGATTCGAGATCATATGGGAATTGTTTTGCAAGATCCGTATTTGTTCTCCGGAACGATTGCATCGAATGTGAGCTTAAATGATCCTACTATTTCACGTGAGAAAGTAGAAGCATCATTAGCTGCAGTAGGTGGAGAACGCGTGTTGAAAAACTTGGAAAAAGGATTGGATGAACCAGTTATTGAGAAGGGGAGTACATTATCCTCTGGTCAAAGACAGCTCGTCTCTTTCGCAAGAGCACTTGCCTTCGATCCAGCTATTCTAATTCTAGATGAAGCAACATCTAATATAGATACAGAAACAGAAGAAATCATCCAACATGCGATGGATGTATTGAAAAAAGGAAGAACGACTTTTATTATTGCACACCGACTTTCTACTATTAAAAATGCCGATCGTATTTTAGTATTAGATCGCGGGGAGATTGTAGAGAGTGGGACACATGAAGAATTGCTGCAATTACAAGGACGCTATGAGCAAATGTATAAATTACAAGCAGGAGTATCTTCACACGCATAAGGCGTGTGGGGGTATTCCCTTTTTATATTGTGCGGATTATAGGGATAATGCGTCTTAAGAGTGTTGAAAGAAGTGTCCGCGGGGATTTTCGCTGCAGGGAAATTACTATCTAATTTAGTGTCGACACATATCAGAGATTAAAATAATCCAATCTACTACGTAATGTTTATTAAATCTAATTAGAAAATGCGGCCTTCTAATAAAGAGCACATCTTTTAGGATAAAATTCTTATCTATAAACCACATATCGGAATAATATATCTTATCCCCAGTTATCTCACTCCAAGTCGACTTGCTGTTTTAAGAAATGGTTGCTTTCACTGGTAGTTTGGTTGCTCTTGTTCCGATTTGATTGCTTTCCAAGTAGAACTGGTTGCTTTCGATGACTAGTTGGTTGCCCTAATCCATTTATTGGATTCAAACAGTTGAAAAACGGAGGAAATTTTGTTTTTAGAGGGTTAATACTGAATAAGTAAGCAATTACCATTGATTTTCGCTACAGACGTCGACTCCTGCTGGAGGCCAACAGGACGTTGGTTACGAAGGCGTTGCCACACGATGTGGCGCTCTTAGCCTTTGTTCCACATGGGCAAATGAGCCATCTCAGGCATACGCCTAAGGGCGGCGGGGATGGCTCATCGCTCACCCGGCGGAAAGCGTACGGCTGCAGCGAAAATCACAGCGGTCACTTCGTCGCATTTTCCCTAAATGATGAAATCAATCCCTAATAGAAGAGTTTTAACTAACTAACCATCAATGCCTATTGAACTTTTCTACCGACCGTCGTATATTTAGAGAGTCGAAATAAAATAAAAAAAGAGGTCCTTTATGTTAAATTGGCTACGGGATTGGAAAATCAAAATAGCTTCCTTCAATAAAAACATTCGATTGTTTATGCTGGCGAATATGCTCATACAAACTGGGATGGGTGTATTTGCCGTTATGTATAATTTATATATTAAAGAATTAGGTTTTCCGGAAACCGTTAATGGAACGGTTATCTCGATGACTTCACTTGCAACAGCAGTCATACTTATTCCAGCAGGATTTTTAAGTGACCGCTACGGACGAAAAGGAATGATTATTCTCGGCACTATCGTAACGGTATTAACACTTTTTTATCGCAGCATCACAGTAAGCGAACAGTCCATTATATACGCTGCCTTTCTAACTGGTTTGTTTATGGCACTAGTTCAAGTTTCGGGTGTCCCTTTCCTTGCAGAAAACTCACGTGCTAGCGAGCGAATGCACTTATTTAGTATTCATTTTTCATTAGTAACGATAGCGAGTGTTATTGGAAGCTTAGGTGGCGGAGTATTGGCGGATGTATTGCACGTCTATGCAAATATGTCTGTGCTTGTATCGATAAAGTGGGTATTAATAATAGGATCCATCATATTTGGATTAGGATTAATTCCTTTATTCCAATTAAAGCCAAGTGAAAAAATAAAAGATAAAGAAAATAAGACAGATAAAGAAGTGAAAGTAATACCAAGTAATTTTAAACGAAATATTACCGTTATTATGCTGTTTGGATTTGCCAATTTACTAATAGGAACGGGTTCAGGTTTAGTCATTCCTTATTTGAATTTATACTTTTCAAATCGATTTGATGCATCGAATGCTTATATAGGACTAATCTTGTCACTTGGATCTGCGATGACTGCAGTTGCTATGTTATTAGGTCCGGCTCTTGTGAAAAGAGTAGGGCAAGTTCGTGCATTAGTTATATTTCAACTTCTGTCCATTCCATTTTTATTTATCACAGGTTTTACAAATTCACTCATCATTGCATCGCTTGGGTTTTTACTTCGCCAAGCTTTGATGAATGCTGGTAATCCAATTCAAAGTGCGATTGCGATGGATCTTGTGCATGATAAATATAAAGGACTTGCAAATTCAGTGAATCAGATGGTATTTCATGTTGGATGGGCAAGTACTGGTGGGATAGCGACTGGACTTGTAATGGCGCACGGATTTTACTGGGGCTATGCATTTGCCTTTTCCATCACAGGTGTTTTATATATTATTGCTTCTACTTATTTTTATATTTTATTTGGAAGAAAGAAATTGGGAACTGCATAAAAAAGCGCCAGGGAGAAAAAAAGTCCCTTGMGCTTTTCTTAGTCATATACATGAAAAAGCATGAGCTCATGGATCATTTTCTTAACTGCTTCTTCGTCGGCAGGAACTTCACCGATCCATTTGATTGTGCCGTCTGGTTCATACTCAGCGGCGTATCTTGTTTGTTTATAGAAGAAAGAAATAGACCAACCTGGTAATTGTTTGTTTTCATATAACGGTTTGAAACTAAAATGCTGTAGCAATTCTATCAACCTTTCATGTGGCATAATTTATTCGCATACACTAGTAGAAATGACTAATGAAGGAGCGTCTAATTGTTTACTGAAAAATTAAAACAAGCAATACTAAACGAATATGAAGATTATCACTTTTATCGTTCCATGTATAAATTAACGGATGATCCGTATTGGCAAAGTTTTATCGAGCATGTGTATACAGATGAAAAAAGCCATTACGAAATGTTCCAACAATTATATTATATGCTTACGGGGACATTTGTTCAAAATTTCCCGGAGCCTAAAGAGTGTTTTGATCTAAAGGAATGTGCAAAGAGTTCAATTAGAGACGAGCTAGAAGCGGCTGAGATGTATAAAGAAATGCTGCTCCAAATACCTATTCAGCAAGCATATGCTCCGCTATTTGTGGCCATGCATGACGAAACGGAGCATGCTATTCGTTTTTCGACCATGTATAACGCATTGTAACAGCATTGTATAATGTTTTTGAGTTTGTCCTTCCTCTGCTATAATAAGAATAAGAAAGAAGCTAGAGGAAAAAGGTGAAACAGATGAATTTTATATGGACAATCGCGTTTATGGCAGTCGTCGGAGCAGCTATCGGAGCAGTTACCAATCATTTAGCTATAAAAATGTTATTTCGACCACATAAAGCGAAATATATCGGATCATGGCGAGTCCCATTCACACCTGGTTTAATACCAAAAAGACGAGATGAATTAGCAAAACAATTAGGAAATACAGTGATTAATCACCTATTAACTCCTGACATTTTCAAACGAAAATACTTTAATGAAGAAATGCAAGAAAAGGCAACCAAATTGATCGTTCGCCAATTGAATGAAAAGATACTTCTATCCGATAAAACAATTGCAGATTGGTTAAAGCTCGGTGGTCTTGAAAATATTGCAACCATGGCAAATGAAAAAATTGAAAAACAAGTAGAGCTTCAATTTCATCAATTAAAATCAAGATTTGAGCAGGAAACAATTCGTCAGCTAGCACCTGTCGAATGGCAACAAAAAGCAGATACAAAAGTCGGAGAAATTGTTGGTTATATTCTGGAAAAGGCAGAAGACTTTTTCGAATCGGAACAAGGGAAAATGACCGTGAAAAACTTAATTGATGATTTTCTTTCGACTAAAGGAACCTTTGGAAGTATGATCCAAATGTTCGTTGGTGAATCTTCTTCACTTGCAGGGAAGGTACAACCAGAAATTTTGAAATTTTTAAAAGCCCCTGGAACGAAAGGTATGCTAGAAAATATTGTGCGAAATGAATGGGAAAAGCTGAAGGATCGTCCTGTAGTGGAGATGATAGATGGCTTTGATTTTGAACCAGTCATTGCAAATGTGAAGAAATATTTGACGGAAACATTGGCAATAGAAGACCGTTTAAGTCACAGCTTAGTTTTTTATTTCCCAGAAGCAACAGAATGGACGCAAACAAAGCTAGTTCCTAAACTTACTAATTTTGCTTTTATGGAAGCAGAAGCAAAATTAGAAGAAGTATTGCGTAAAATGAAATTAGAAGATATGGTAAAAGAGCAAGTCGATTCTTTCCCAGTTGAACGTTTGGAAGATATCGTTCTTGGCATTTCGAAAAGAGAATTTAAAATGATTACCGTTTTAGGCGGATTTCTTGGAGGTCTTATAGGGATTATTCAAGGGATTATCGTACTTATTACGGGATAAAAGGGGCTTACTATAATGATCAATATTTATGACGACATTAACAAACTAGAAGCATCATTACGTAAAACAAACGAGTTCGCTAACGTAAAGGCAGCTGTTGATGCTGTAAAAGCCGATGCAGAGGCACTCGCACTATTCCAAAGTTTCCGCAAAATCCAATTAACCCTTCAAGAAAAACAAATGCAAGGCGAAGAAATTGCAGGGGAAGAATTAGAATACGCACAAAAAACTGCACAGCTTGCCCAAAACAATGAAAAAATTGCACAGATGCTTCAAGCGGAAATGGCTTTAAGCCAGTTGATCGAAGAAGTAAATCGTGTGTTAATCAAACCAGTACAAGATTTATATGAAGGCATTTAATAAAAAGGATCTCCCCACAATTGGGTGAGATCCTTTTTGTATGATAAAGCAGGAATATTGTAAAGGATGACGAATGTATTAACAATGAACCACTATTCATTTACAAAGGGGAGAATGGAATGTTTACAACTATTAAATTAGAAAAAGAAGAACGAATCGCTACATTAACTTTAAATCGACCAGAAGCAATGAATTCGATGAATGAAGTGATGATGTTAGAGCTTGCAGAGTGCCTGGAATCTTTAAAAGAAGATACAGCTGTACAAGTATTACTAATCAAGGGAGAAGGACGAGCATTTTCAGCAGGTGGAGATATTAAAGCAATGATTGATCCGGAGATTAGATTTAATATTGAAGATGTAATGAAATATGTGTCTCGTATTGCATTAGCTCTATACACTTTACCGCAAATTACCATTGCTTCTGTTCACGGGGCAGCAGCAGGAATCGGATTCAGTCTCGTTCTAGGTTGTGACGTAATCATTGCAGAAGAAAATAGTAAGCTAGCAATGAATTTTATCGGCATTGGGCTAGTAGCAGATGGCGGTGGACATTTCTTCTTGAAGGAAAGATTAGGCGTTTCAAAAGCCAAACATTTAATATGGGAAGGCCGGAAGCTAACTGGTAATGAAGCAAAGGAGCTTGGTTTAGTGGATGAATTGGCATCCGATGGTTTAGGATGGTCAACAGCAACATCCTATGCGCACAAACTGATACAGTCTCCTATTGCTGCAATGATTGCTACGAAAGAAATCTTGCATGCAGGAAAAGTAAAAGAATTAGAATTGATCTTAGAAAAAGAAGCAGTAGCACAAATAGCGATGCGAAAAACAGCGGATCACTTAGAAGGTATAGAAGCATTTGTGGAAAAACGTCAGCCTGCGTTTAGTGGGAAATAATAAGACTATTAGATTGAGAGTCGATTTATATCGATTCTCATTTTTTGTAATATTATAGAGAATATTATGATATATTAGATATCAATCAATTGAAATAGATATTAGTAAGGGGAGTAAAAATGATGAAAGATATAAAACCTAATACGAATAACTTAAATAGACAAGTATATTTGTATATTCAAAACAAAATAATTACAAATCAGTTGAAGCCGGGAAGCCGTATTAACTATGAAGAGTTAGCACAAGAAGTAGGGGTCAGCATTACTCCGGTTCGTGACGCGTTAAATTGGTTGCAAAAAGATGGCTTCGTAGAAATTAAAGCACGTTCTGGGGCATTTGTTAAATCAGTGAATTACACAGATTCTATGGAAATTGTCCATGTTAGAAAAGCACTTGAACGAGAAGCTGTAGGTTTGGCAACACCAAACATTCCCGATGCAATTTTAGAAACTTTGCTTCAAAAAACATATGATGTGGAATCAGAAATAAATGGGGATAATTTGGAATCCTTTATTGAAGCAGATAGAGAATTGCATCGTGCAATTGCTTCTTATGCAAACAACAGTAGGATTGCAAAACTATTAGAATCGCTAGAAGCACAATCTAAATGGATAGGTACTATTCTTGTAGAAAACCGTGAGCGGTATCTTCAAGCAAATATTCATCACAGATTCATTATACTAGCTATGATGAAAAGAGATGTTGAAGAAGCGCAACGTCAAATGGATCATCATTTATCCGAAATTAAAAAAGCGATGATTAATGAGTTTTTAGAATAATATAATGTTAATCGTAATACTATATGAAAAAGAAATAGCCCTATTAAAAACTAAATTATTAGCAATTTTCAGAAATTTTTATTTACAAATGAAAACCGGAATGATAATATCTGATGTATCAGTATTAAATAGTAGTGTAAGCAGAGGGGATTATGGATAATTTGATAAGGACTTTGGGCTGTGGATTTGTTTTTCGGTTAATTGATATATCAGATATTAAAAATGAAAAGGGGGAAATAAAATGGAAACATACTTAGTAACAGAATGGACGGATTCTGTAACAGGGGCAAAGGGTTATTTATCAATAGATAAAGTTGTTGGTGGAGTAGCTGGTGGAGGAATCCGAATGAGAAAAGGAGTGACGAAGGAAGAAGTGCAACGACTTTCTCATACGATGACGCTTAAACTTGCGGGTTTGGATGTACCTCTTGGGGGCGCAAAAGCAGGTATAGATTATTCTCCAGCTGCTTCTGATAGTTATGAAGTACTGAGTAGATTTTTGGAAGCACATAAACCGTTACTTCTTCATACATGGGGAGCAAGTGAGGATATGGGCACTACAAAAGAAGAAATTACTAATATTGTTCAGTCACTTGGTTTAAATACTGGAGTGGATGCATTTCTTAACTCGATAGAAAACAAAGAAGTAATTCAAAAAAACATTAGTACCGCACTTAATTTAACAGTCGATGGTATGCCAATAACAGATGTAGTGACAGGATTAGGCGTTGCAGCGGCGGCTAAAAAAGCAATTGAATGGATAGATGTGAATATTGAGAATGCAAAAGTAGCTATCCAAGGATTTGGAAGTGTCGGGGCAAGTACTGCAAAATATCTTTTCGCAGAAGGTGCCAATATTATTGCCGTGTCGGACATTCATGGAACCGTTTTCTGCGATAAAGGATTAGATATTCCGCTGTTGTTACGGGCCAAGGATACGAAAGGAAATATTGATAGATCCAAATTACCTTCTACATATAAGCTGGAGGATGGATTTTATTGGTTGAAAAATGAAGTGGATGTGTTAATTCCGGCAGCTATTGCAGATGCGATACATACTGGAAATGTATCAGAAGTAAAAGCGAAGATTATTGTAGAAGGCGCTAATATACCGATTACAAAGGATGCTGAGCAATTGCTTTACGAAAAAGGTATCCTTGTAGTGCCAGATTTTATTGCAAATAGCGCAGGAGCAGGTCTATTTGGTGCAATTTTATATAAAGGAGTAGCACCGGATACCAATTCAATCTTTTCGTTTTTAAGTGAAAAAGTATCACGCAGTACTTCCTTAATATTAAATAAATCGAAAGAGGATAATATAACTCCGAGGGATGCAGCATTACTTATTAATAAAAGTAAAGAATTAGTTCCTCATTCTTAAATTTACTAAAACATTAATAGTGTAGTATTCCTATGAAAAATTTATTTTTAATAAGGAGAAAAGCTAATGAATCAAGGGAATAAATTATCGCTGAAAAAGAATCTAGTAATAGGTTTAATGCTATTTGCAATGTTCCTAGGTGCTGGCAATGTAATCTTTCCACCGTTACTTGGACAAATGGCAGGGGAAAAACTTTTCATAGCAATAATAGGATTTTTGCTTGCTGCTGTTGGCTTGCCCTTTCTTGCAATTGTAACTATTGCAAGAGTAGGAGATTTACAAGAACTTGGTAACCGTGTTCATCCTGTTTTTAGCATTGTTTTTGCCATACTAATCTATACAATGCTTGGACCGTTTTTCGGTATACCAAGAACGGCAACTGTTTCATATGAGATTGGAATTTATCCGTTTTTATCCGAATCATTTTCTGCAAGAGAATGGCCCTTAACTATATTTAGTATCGTCTTTTTTGGAATTACCCTTTTTTTAGCACTGAATCCGTCCAAAATTGTAGACAGGATGGGGAAATTTCTAACACCAATTCTCCTAATTATTATCGCATTATTTACGATTAAAAGTGTTCTTACTCCGATAGGTATTTTAGAAACTGCACAGGGAGTCTATGGAGAAAGCACTTTCTTTTCGAGCTTTGTTCAAGGTTATTTAACAATGGATGTTTTAGCTGCATTAATTTTAGGAATTTTCATCGTTAACTTGTACCGTGATGAAGGAATTACGGAAAGAAAAGAAATCGTTCGTTCAACATTAATAACGGGTAGTATTATCGCAATTGGCTTATCATTTGTCTATATTTCGTTAAGTTATATTGGAGCAACAAGTACATCAGCAATTGGATTTCAAGACAATGGTGGTGCTATTTTAGCGCTTTCTGCTCAACTTTTATTTGGGCAAGGAGGAGCCTATATCCTTGCATTGATCATTATTCTAGCGTGTTTAACGACATCGATTGGTTTAGTGTTAGTTATTTCTCAATTCTTTAATCGGATATTTCCAAGAGTTTCTTATAAGGCGTTTGTATATTTTTTTTCAGTAGCAGGAGCACTTGTAGCAAATGTAGGTTTAACTAATTTAATCTCCATTGCTCTTCCGGTTTTAATGATAGTTTACCCTTTAGCAATTGTCCTCGTTTTACTTTCATTTATCGATAAATTGTTTGGGCAATCGAGCATTGTATATATTACGACTATAATCTTTACTTTTTTCGTAAGTGTGTTTGAAGGAGTAAAAGCAGCCGGTATTGTATTAGCACCAATAGAAAAGCTTCTATCAAAGCTACCACTTTATGAATTTAGTATGGGTTGGGTAGTGCCTGCCTTTGTAGGCTTGTTTGTAGGAGTAATTTTACATTTTATTTTTAATAGAAAACCAGTACCTATGAAAATAAATGTTTAATTTTTTGTAATTGATATATCAGATATTAATTAATTCCAATATATGAGGAGTGATGTTATGCCTTACGAATTTAAATTGCCCGATATAGGAGAAGGTTTGCATGAGGCGGAGATTGTTAAATGGTTTATAAAACCCGGAGATCTAGTTAAAGCCGACGATACGATTATTGAAATTCAGACAGATAAAGCAACTGTTGAGATTACATCCCCAATTTCAGGAACAATCGAATCACGTAATGGGGAAGAAGGTGAAGTGATTAATGTTGGGGAGGTATTAATTACTTTTGAAGAAGACAAAGCAAATAGTAAAAAAGAAGAAGTGATGCAAGAAAAAATGGAGTTTACTATTCCAAATTCATCGAGTGACATAAAGAAAGACCCTTCTGGATTAAAGAAAAGAAATCGAGCTGCTCCTACCGTAAGGAAATTGGCAAGAGAAATGGGTGTGGATATTGAAGAGGTCACAGGAACGGGACCTTCTGGAAGAATACTAAAGGAAGATATATATGCATTTGGTCGTGAGAATAATGAAAGTCAATCAGAAAGATCCATAAAAGAAACGGATAAAAATATTGTAAGCGATTACAAACTAGAGGAACTTGAGAAGGAGATACCTATAAAAGGATTGAGAAAGAAAATAAGTGAAAAAATGTCCCAATCCGTTTACACTGCCCCCCAAGCTACTGGTATGGATGAGATAGATGTGACGAACTTAGTAGAGCTTAGAAAAAGTTTACAAGGAGATGTAATTTCACAAGGAAATAAGTTAACATTTCTTCMATTTATCATCAAAGCAGTAACGAAGAGTTTACAAAAGGAACCTTATTTTAATGCTTCTATAAACGCAGCGGGAGATAAAATCATTTTAAAAAATTATTATCATATCGGAATTGCAACTGCAACAGAAGATGGATTAATCGTTCCTGTACTGAAAGATGCAGACCAAAAATCGGTGCTTGAAATTGCCCAGGAGTTAGATTTGCTTACTGACAAAGCAAGAAATAAAAAATTAAGTCCAGCAGAACTTCAAGGTGGCACCTTTACCATTAGCAGTACTGGTAAACAAGGAGGATGGTTTGCTACTCCAATACTAAATCATCCGGAAGTGGGAATTTTAGGTATCCATTCGATTAAAGAGAAACCGGCAGTTGTAAATGGAGAAATAGTGATTCGAAATATGATGGGAATGTCCTTAACATTTGATCATCGGTTGATAGACGGTGATATTGCAGGTCAGTTCATGAATTCCATTAAAGATATCCTTGAAAACCCGCATAAGTTAATTTTGGAAGTTAAATGATGCTTTGTAAAAAAGCATAGAAGAGGAGATGGTTCGTTTGCAAAAAGCACAGGAAGTGGATGTAGATTACTATCAATTGATCGATTTAGACGGAAGTGCGGATGAGCAACAAATATCCAGTTTGAATTTAGATGATGCTAGTTTGTTCAATATGTATAAGTGGATGCTTAAAGCAAGACAAATGGACAAAAGACTTTTAAATATGCAAAGACAGGGACGAGTTGGAACCTATTCGCCTTTTAGTGGTCAAGAGGCTGCGCAAATTGGTAGTGCGATTGCTTTGAAGGAAACAGATTGGATGTTTCCTACTTATCGAGATTTAGGTGCATGCATTGTGAACGGAATTCCTATTCAACAGATTGTTAAGTATTTAAAAGGGCATCTAGAAGGAAGTAAAACTCCTGAAAATGTGAATGTTCTTCCTTTACAAATCATTATTGGGGGTCAAATACCACAGGCAGCTGGTTGTGCATGGGCTTCCAAATTAAGAGATGAAAAAGATATTACAATTGCCTATTTTGGAGATGGAGCTACGTCGCAGGGAGATTTCCACGAAGGGATGAACTTCGCTTCGGTATTTAATCTACCGATTGTATTCTTTTGCCAAAATAATCATTGGGCTATTAGTGTTCCTTTTCATAAGCAATCTGGTAGTGAAACGATTGTGCAAAAGGCAGAAGCTTATGGCATGAAAGGAATTAGAGTAGACGGAAACGATGTACTGGCTGTTTATAAAGCGACGAAAGAAGCGATAGAACGGGCTAGAAACAATGAAGGTCCAACTTTAATAGAAGCAGTCACCTATAGACAAGGTCCACATACTACATCGGATGACCCGACGAAATATCGAAATGCGGAAGAAGTTAGTGAATGGACGATTGAAAAAGATCCACTAGTGCGTTTTGAAAAGTTTTTAGAAAAGCGAAATTTGCTAACGGAAGAAAAGAAAAAGAATTTAATAGAAGCATTTGATCAGCAAATTTTATCAGATATTAAAGAAGCAGAAGATAGTAAGACAACTACTATCGACCAAGTTTTTGACTATGTATATGACCAATCTCATCCGATATTACAGGAACAAAAAAATGAAGTATTACAAAGAATTCTTGCTAAAAAGGAGAATGAGCATGGCTAATTTGACAATGGTTCAATCAATAACAGAAGCATTAAAGCAAGAGATGGAAAGTGATGATCGAGTTTTGCTATTAGGGCAAGATATAGGAAAAAATGGAGGGGTATTTAGGGCAACGGATGGACTATATGAACAGTTTGGGGAAAATCGTGTTATTGATACACCTCTTGCTGAGTCTGGAATTGTAGGGACTTCGGTTGGGCTTTCTTTAAATAATATGCGACCAGTTGCGGAAATTCAGTTCCTTGGATTTATTTATGAAACGATGGATCAAATTTGTACACAAGCAGCGAGAATGCGTTTCCGCTCAGCGGGTAGATTTACGGCTCCAATTGTTATTCGAAGTCCTTTCGGTGGGGGAGTAAGAACACCTGAAATGCATTCAGATAGTTTAGAAGCTTTGTTTGCACATACACCAGGTCTAAAAGTCGTTATCCCTTCTAATCCCTATGATGCGAAAGGTCTGCTCATTTCAGCGATAAGGGATGAAAATCCGGTAATTTTCCTTGAACCGATGAAGCTATATAGATCTTCGAGAGAAGAGGTACCAGAAGAGTCTTACACGGTGCCACTAGGGAAAGCAAAGGTAGTAAAACAAGGCGAAGATATCACTGTAGTTACATACGGTGCTAATGTTCCATTTGTTCATAAAGTAGCTGTGGAATACGAAAACAAAGGAATAAGTATGGAGGTAATAGATTTAAGAACGATTCACCCAATTGATTTTGAGGCAATCATTCAATCTGTAGAAAAAACAGGGCGCTTAATTATTATTCATGAAGCGGTAAAAACAGGAGGAGTTGGTGGAGAGATTGCGGCACATATAAGTGAAAAAGCGTTCTTCTCATTAGCAGCTCCAATTATTCGAATTACGGGTTATGATACGCCTTTTCCAGTAACTCAAGTGGAGGATGACTGGCTCCCAAACATACGAAGACTTCAAGAAGGTATCGAAGAAGTGATGAAATATTAATACGTAGAAAATGACAAGAATTGGAGTGATAAAAAGATGATTCAAGAACTAGCATCCGAATTCTATCAAGCATACAAACAAAAACAACATATAGATTTACTAAGTAGTAGAAACATAGAGATTGATGAATCGACAGCCTATAAGATTCAAGATTGCCTGACAAAATTGAAGATAGAAGAAAACGGAGAAGATTTAATTGGCTATAAAATCAGTATGACAAGTGAAGAGATGCAAAGACTTGGAAAAGCTAATTCTCCGGCTTATGGAACATTTACAACTAATAGTGTAATAGATTCTTCTATTACATTAGATGCGGCTTTTCCTTTTTTACTAGAACCTGAACTTGTATTTATCCTAACCGAGGATTTATCTGTAGGGGCAGACCAAAGCGAAATAAAACAAAAGTCGAAAATAGCAGCGGGACTAGAAATACCAGGTTCGAGATACCAGAACTGGTTTCCACCAGCTAAAGATACATTGCTAGGAGATACAATCGCAGACAATACGTATACCGGCTATATACTCATGGGAAGCCCAGTTGAAATTACGAACACTATCGATTTAGAACAAATTAAGGCAAGCCTTTATTTTAATGGAGAAAAGTTAGATGAAGGCTATTCTTCCGAAGTATTGGGAAATCCATTAAATGCTGTTAGTTGGCTAACGGGAAAACTTGCGGAAGAAAATAAATCCTTAAAAAAAGGAATGATTATTTCTTCAGGTACTTTCACAGTACCTAAAAAGCTTCAGCAAGGAACTTATAAAGTCGAGTTTGATGATGTTGGAGAATTAACTTTTAAAGTGGAGTAAGGAAGAAGATGGAGACATTGAAAATACAGCTTGTTGAAGATTTACAACAGATTGTTTCTCATGAACGCGTATCTATAAATGAAACTATTCTTAATCAGCATAGCAAAGATGAATCATTTCATTCGCCATCCCTACCAGATGCCGTGATATTTCCAATTAATTCAGTAGAGGTTGCTTCTATTATGAAGCTAGCAAATAGAAGACAGATTTCCGTAGTTCCTTTTGGAGTAGGTTCAGGGTTGGAAGGTCAAGTGATTCCGACAAAAGGTGGAATCTCACTTGACTTTCAGTTGATGAATCAAATATTGGAGATAAATCATGAAGACCTATTAGTTCGTGTTCAACCAGGAGTAACAAGAAATCAATTAAATAAAGAATTGGGAAAGCACGGATTATTTTTTCCAGTTGACCCAGGTGCAGATGCAAGTATTGGTGGAATGACATCCACAAATGCAAGTGGTACAACAGCGGTCAGATATGGAAATATGAAAGAAAATGTACGAGAACTAGAAGTAGTTCTAGCGGACGGTCGAATTATTCGTGCTGGTGGTAAATCCAAAAAGTCATCTTCAGGCTATCATCTGACAGAACTTTTCGTTGGTTCGGAAGGAACGTTAGGAGTATTCACGGAAATTACACTTCGAGTATATGGGATATCGGAAGCTATTATGGCGGCTCGTGCCGTTTTTCCTTCAGTCCAAGGTGCCACACAAGCGGCTGTTTCACTTCTTGCGATGGGTATTCCTATTGCAAGAATTGACTTAGTAGATGCTTATTCTATTAAACAAATGAATATTGCAACTGCTACTAATTATCCAGAAAATGTGACGCTTTTTCTTGAATTTCATGGTCATAAGGAAAACGTACAAAATGATATCAGACTTACAGAGGAAGCTTTTGGAGAATTCGGTTGCTATGAATTCGAGTTCRAATCCGATTCATTAGGAAGAGCAAAACTTTGGGAGGCAAGACATAATCTTTTTTATGCATATTTACACAATAATCCAGGAAAGAAAATGATGATTACGGATGTGTGCGTACCATTATCGAAACTATCAGATGCTATTGAGTCTAGTAGAAAATTTATAGACGAATCAGGTTTAGCTGGCACAGTTATAGGACATATCGGTGATGGAAATTTTCATGCAGGTTTAGTAATAGATCCAAAAAATTCATCCGATATGGAACGAGCAAATGGGGTTAATGAACAAATAGTAGATCATGCTTTAGCTTGCGGTGGAACCTGCACCGGAGAACACGGTGTAGGATTAGGCAAGAAAAAGTATCAGCGTAAGGAACATGGGGAAGCACTAAATATTATGATTAGCATGAAAGAACTTCTCGATCCAAATAACATTTTAAATCCAGATAAAATTTTCTGATTATACAAAAAAAGTGTGAGGGAGCTAAAAAATATGAAAAAGTTAATAGGGTTATTATTACTTTTGACAATTTTTATTGTCGGTTGTTCTTCTGGCGAAGCGGATGAAAGTGCTAATGCAGAAAGTGGTTCAAATGGTGATAGTGAAGAGCAATTTGAGTTATCGTTAAATACCTTTCACCCAACTACAGACCCAGCGGTTGAGTCAGTATTTGAGCAATGGTCGAAACTTGTAGACGAAGAAACAGATGGTCGCGTAACAATAACGAATTATTATGCCAATCAGTTAGGTGCCGCGGATACTGCGTTGCAGGATATAGTTGGTCAAGTATATGATATTACGCTTGTAAGTCCAATTTTGTTTAATGATTCGGAACTTTATCCTTTCACAATTGCTGCATTGCCATATGCTATTCCTGGAAATGAAGCTGGATTTAATGTATTAAAGAAGTTTTATGAAAAATATCAAAAAGAAGAGAAAGTAGAATATTTAGGAGCTGGTTTAGCAGATTCCTTTGTGCTTTGGAGTGTCGATCAAATTAAAACAGTGGATGATATTAAAGGCTTACAAGTTCGTACAGCGAGTGCTGCTCAAGTTGAGCTTGTAAAAAGTTGGGGAGCGGTACCGGTATCTATTCCAGTGGCAGACATTTATGAATCATTTCAAAAAGGGACGCTGGATGCAGCTATTTTCTCTTTAGTAGGAGGGAAGGACTGGAATTTTCATGAAGTGGCACCCTATGTCGCAACAATGCCAATTTCAACATTACCTTTCATAGCAGTAATCAATAAAGAAAAACTTGCATTACTCCCAGAGGATTTACAAGCGGTATTTAAAGATAGTTTAGGTCCAAAATTAGGAGAATTATTTRCAAAGCATTACGCAGATTCTACTATAAAAGTGAAGGACGATTTCAAGGGGAAAGAAATTATTGACTTAACGGACGAAGAATTGCAAACCTTTCAAAAACAAAACAAAGAAATTTGGGATGATTGGATAAAAGGAGCAAATGAAAAAGGATTTGATGGGGAAGCGATGATGAAAGATTTCCAACAATTCATCGAGGAAGAAGGATTAAGTCTTCCATATTAATGATCAACTTAAACTCCGATAGAAAGTTGGGGGAACATGAAGATTCTAGAAAATACGATAGGTATATTATCGGGCATTGCGAAATGGATTGGTATGGCTGTCATTATGGTTATGATGCTTATTACAACTATTTCTGTTGTTTGTCGATATTTAGGAATCACCTTTATAGGAGCAGTTGAAATTGTCCAGCTTACATTAGTAACGGCGATCATGTTCGGACTTGCTCATACTCATAGGGAAAATGGTCACATTTCTATCGGGCTGTTGGTGGATCATTTTCCGGTGAGAATTCAATATATGTTGGATATTATTGCAAATGTATTCACTCTTTTTGTCTGTTTATTATTTAGTTGGTTTTTCTTTCAATCAGCTATGGAAGAGGTAACTGGCATTGTGACAAGAACGGATTTATTAGCGATTCCGAAATATCCATTCAAGTTTGTAATTAGTATTGGGCTACTATTATGGGGGCTAGAAGCAATATTGAAAATAGTAGTTTCAGTTATTAGCTTCGGAAAGAATTCTCCAACTAATCTACAGGTGTCTAAGGAGTTGGATGAACTATGAGCGTTGAAATGATTGGTGTGATCGGTGTTCTAAGTATGTTTGTTTTGATGGCTTTAAGAGTGCCTATTGCGATAGCAATGGTACTGCCGGCTGTTGTTGGAATTTACTATTTAAAAGGTGGTGTTTCTTTAGCAACAACAATTGAATCCATTTTTTGGACTCAGAGTACGAATTATGCATTATCAACTATCCCGATGTTTATCCTAATGGGTGAATTCCTTTTTGTTTCTGGTGTTACCAATGACCTCTTTTATACATTTCGAAAATGGTTCGGTCACTTTCGAGGGGGAATGGCAATCGCTACAATCGGTGCTTCTGCAGGTTTTGCAGCAGCATCTGGTTCTAGTATTGCGACAACAGGGACAATCGGAGTGATTACAGCAAAGGAAATGTTAAAAGCTGGGTATGATAAAGCGTTAACAGGAGGGTCTATTGTAGCCGGTGGAACGCTTGGTATATTGATTCCCCCAAGTACTATTTTAATACTTTATGGGATGTTAACTGGTGAGTCTATTGGGAAGTTATTAATTGCCGGTATTATTCCAGGAATACTTTTAACTCTTTTATTCATTTTGACAATCGTTATTTCGGTTGCTCTGAATCCAAAACTTGCTCCTAAGGGGGAGTCTAGTAGTTGGAAAGAGAGATTTAGCTCACTCAAATACACTATTTGGATATTAGGATTATTTATCGTTGTAATTGGTGGAATGTATATCGGATTATTTAGTCCAACAGAGGCTGCAGCAGTTGGTGCATTCGGCTCTTTTCTAATCGCAGCGGTTAGAAGAAAAATGAGTTGGGAAAATTGTAAAATTTCACTTGTGAATACGTTAAAATCAACTGGGTTTTTGTTTGCAATTGTACTTGGTTCATTTAGCTTAAATCATTTGTTGGTTATTACGCATTTACCTGGGGCACTTGTATCATTTATAACGGATCTTGATATGTCCAAATGGATGATTTTTATCATCATTATCATTATTTACATCATTTTAGGAGCATTTATGGATTCCCTTTCCATGGTAGTAATAACTGTACCGATTTTACTTCCAGTTGTTCAAAGCTTAGGTTTTGACTTAATTTGGTTCGGTATTGTCGTTGTATTAGTAATTGAAATGGGGTTAATAACACCACCAGTAGGGATGAGTTGCTTTGTTTTGAATGGAGTTGTAAAGGAATTAGATTTAGGAACTATTTTCAAAGGTGCATTTCGATTCCTGATTCCAATATTAGTTCTACTGGCATTACTATATATTTTTCCAAACATTGTACTCTATTTACCGAATAAGATGTTCTAAATATAAGCAGAAGAGGTGTGATGGAAAATGGATTTAGGTTTGAAGGATAAAGTTGCATTAATAACGGGTGGTAGTAGGGGAATTGGAKTTGGGGCTGCACTTCAATTGGTAGAAGAAGGTGCAAAAGTTGCAATATGTGGGAGAAATGAGGAAGCGTTAATAGAAGCATCAAAAGATATTTATGAGCGCACCGGGATCCAACCTTTTCATGTAGCAGGTGATATTTCACAAGAGAAAGATTGTGAAAATATTGTCAATCAAACTGCTAATCATTTTGGGAGATTAGATATTTTAGTTAATAATGCAGGAACGAGTTCTGCAAATCCATTTGAAGAAGTAGATGCTTCGCTTTGGCAATATGATCTTGATTTGAAATTATTTGGGGCAATTCATTGTTCACGTTTTGCGATTCCATTTATGCGTGAAAATGGAGGTGGGGCAATCTTAAATGTAACTGCGGCAATAGCTAAAACACCACCTGCGTCTTCATTACCGACTACCGTCAGTCGAGCAGCTGGTATGGCATTAACTAAAGCAATGAGTAAAGATCTTGGTCCCGATAATATTAGAGTGAATACTGTTTGCATTGGTCTTATTAAGAGCGATCAAGTAGAAAAGTTTTGGAAAAATACAGCTCCGGAACTAACTTATGAAGAATATATTCGGGACGATAGACATCAAATTCCAATTGGTAGGATTGGTGATACGGAGGAAGCAGCAAAAGTGATTACTTTCCTAGTTTCAGAAGCTGCTTCCTATATTTCGGGAACATCGCTTAATATTGACGGCGGGGCTGCAGGAGTCTTATAGATTCTTAAGCATGTCTAATCTACTAGGAAGGGACGTACACTTATGAGTAATGCAAGGTTAGTTTCGTCAAATGATCGAGTTGAAGTCAAGAACTCACTACCTTTTACTTATGACGAGTGGGAAAGACTTGCACGTGAAAAAATGGATTTTGCTCCCTATTCATATCTTAAAGGTAGTGGAGGGATTGGGAGAACTTACAGCGCAAATTTAGAAGCTTTTAATAATTGGAAATTAAGCCCTAGAGTACTTCGAAATGTGGAAAATCGTGATTTATCGGTCGAGTTGTTCAATCAGACTTATAAAACACCATTTTTACTAGCACCGATTGGTGTACAATCTATTCTCCATGAAGAAGGAGAATTAGCCTCAGCTCGCGCTGCAAAAGAGATGGGAATCCCATTTATCGCAAGCACACTCACTTCTTTTTCATTAGAAGAGATAGCAAATGTGATGGGAGATGCACCAAGGTGGTTCCAATTATATTGGATTAAAGATGATGAAGTAACGATTAGTCTGTTAAAACGTGCTGAAAAAAGTGGATATAATGCAATTGTCTTAACAGTTGATCAAATTACAATGGGGTGGAGAGTGCAAGACTTAGAAAATGGGTACTCCCCTTTCAAACAAGGAATTGGACTAGCAAACTTCTTAGCAGATCCGGTTTTTTGTTCAAAATTAGTAGGAGACCCTCTAGAAGATAGAAAAGAGGCTTTAGATTATTTTTTAAGTATATTAATAAACCCTACATTAACATGGGATAATATCGCTTTTCTTAGAAAGCATACAAAGCTACCAATTATTATTAAAGGTATACTAAACCCTTTAGATGCGAAACTAGCTCTAGAAAATGGTGCCGATGGAATTATTGTTTCCAATCATGGAGGACGGCAAATCGATGGTGCAATTGCCGCAATAGACGCTTTGCCCCAAATATGTGACGTAGTTGAAGGTAATATCCCGGTATTAATGGATAGTGGTATTCGAACAGGTGCTGATGTTATAAAAGCATTTGCACTTGGCGCAACGGCAGTACTAGTAGGAAGACCCTTTGCATATGGACTTGCTGTAGCCGGAGAAGATGGGGTGAAACAAGTAATCAAAAATTTAATCGCTGATACAGATATTACATTAGCTTTATCTGGCTATGAGTCCATAGCTAATTTGGATCGATATTTACTAGTTAGATAGCATGGCATAGAAACTTTCTAACAAGTCAGTAGTAATGGAGGAAATACATTGAAATTCGATGAGTTTTCTATTGGAGATAATTTCTCTACTGAAGCAATTATAATGACAAAACAAGAGATTATTGATTTTGCAATGAAATACGATCCTCAATATTTTCATACAGATGAGGAAATGGCCAAAAGCACTCCTTTTGAAGAGATAATCGCTTCTGGATTCCATACACTTTCAGCAATTTGGGCTGCATGGATAAGGTTGGATATTATTGGTTCTGATGCGATAGCCGGCCTAGAAATGGAGCACGTAAAATGGAAACTTCCAGTAAGAGTGAATGATAAGTTAATAGGCAAATTTACAGTTGCCAAGAAAAGGAAGCTATCTGATGGTAAACGGGGATTAGTGACTTGGGATATAGCTATCAGTAACCAAAAGGCAGAAGAGGTATTAACTTTTTCCATTGTTGGGCTAATAAAAGCGAGCTGAAAAGAGAAAGGAAAATGTAAATGAGAGAAGCAGTTATTGTAGAAGCGGTTAGAACTCCATTAGGAAAAAGAAATGGAGCATTGGCGGGTATACGATCAGAAGATTTAGCTGCTAAAGCACTTGCTGAAGTAGTTAGGAGAGCTGGGATCTCTGCTGAATTAGTAGAAGATGTCATTATGGGCTGTGTGTCGCAAGTTGGAGAGCAGGCTTTAGATATAGGAAGACAGGCTGCACTAATCGCAGGTTTCCCTACAGAAGTTCCTGGAATTACAATTGATCGCCAATGCGGTTCTAGTCAGCAAGCGGTCCACTTTGCAGCACAGGCAATTATTAGTGGAGATATGGATGTTGTGATTGCTGCTGGAATAGAAAATATGTCTAGGGTACCAATGTTTTCAAATGCACAAGGGGTAGAATTTAGTGAGGAGCTAACTTCTAAATATGACATGATTAACCAAGGATTATCCGCAGAATTGATTGCTAAAAAGTGGGATATTAGTAGAGAAGAAATGGATGATTTTTCGTTAAAAAGTCATGAAAAGGCGGTTTCAGCCAGAAACAATGGTTATTTTGAAAAGGAAATCGTTCCATTAGAAGTCACACTTCCAGATGGTACAAAGACTGTGTTGAAGCATGATGAAGGGCCAAGGGATAATACTTCTGTAGAAAAACTAGCGGGATTAAAACCCTCTTTTAAAGAAAATGGAAACATTACTCCAGGTAACTCGAGTCAAATAAGTGATGGGGCGTCTGCACTTCTATTGATGTCACGAGAAAAAGCAGAAGAGCTTGGATTAAAACCTAGATTCCGTGTACTTGCTCGTTCGGTTGTTGGGTCAGATCCGACATTAATGTTAACAGGTCCTATTCCAGCAACTGAAAAAGTACTTAAAAAAGCGGGATTATCAATCGAAGATATTGATATTTTTGAAGTGAATGAAGCTTTTGCTTCTGTACCAATAGCATGGCTAAAAGAAACCGGGGCAGATGCTAGTAAATTAAACCCAAATGGTGGTGCAATCGCACTTGGGCATCCATTAGGAGCTAGCGGTGGTCGTCTAATGATAACGATGATACATGAATTGGAAAGAACTGGCGGACGTTATGGGCTCCAAACGATGTGTGAGGGTCACGGTATGGCAAATGCAACAATAATCGAAAGACTAGATGCATAGTATTAAAAGGTTTCTGTAATTTATTATTAGAATATTGAAATTATCGGGAGGGTAAACAATGAAAATAGAAAATAAAGTTGCGATTGTAACGGGGGGAGCTTCAGGGCTTGGTCTTGCAACTGTTGAAAAACTAATCGAACATGGTGCTAGAGTTGCGATTTTTGATATGAATGAAGAGAAGTCGAAAGAAGTGCAAGATAGATTAGGAGCAGATAGAGTGCTTGTTTTTAATACGGACGTAACAAACGAAGCCTCCGTAAAAGAATCAATAGACGAAACCTACAATCAGTGGGGTGGCATTCATATTTGTGTAAACTGTGCAGGCATTGCAGTCGGTGAAAAAACGTACGGAAGTAAAGGGCCATTCCGATTCGATGCATTTAAAAAAGTGATTGATATTAATTTGAATGGAACATTTAATGTATTACGTTTAGCAGCAGAAAAGATGGCGCTAAATGAAAGCACTGAAGAAGATGTGGATAGAGGTGTTATTGTAAATACCGCTTCTTGTGCTGCATTTGATGGGCAAATGGGGCAGGCTGCTTACTCTGCTAGTAAAGCAGGTATTGCAGGGATGACATTACCGATTGCAAGAGATTTATCTCAATATAATATCCGTATAAATACAATAGCTCCAGGACTATTTTTAACTCCAATGGCAGCTGGTCTACCAGAAAATGTGATGAAAACATTGGAATCACAAATGGAATATCCAAAAAGACTTGGAAGTCCTCCCGAATACGGGGCTCTTGTCGTTCATCTAGTTGAAAATGGTTATTTTAATGGAGAAGTTATTCGACTCGATGGGGCTTCACGATTACCGCCTAGATAATGTTAAGAGTGCAAGGAGGAAAGAAGATGAGTGTAAAAATGAAAGAATCATTGGAAAACGTTGAAATCCAAATGTTAAGAAAAAGTATTCAGGAGTTTGCTAAAAAAGAAATCGTCGATCATTATGATCAGTGGGAGAAGCAAGGGAATATTCCAAGGGAAATGTGGAATAAGCTTGGTGAACAAGGTTTTCTTTTAACTGAAATCCCAGAGCAGTATGGTGGTCTAGATACAACTTTTCTATACTCGGCTGTCATAATTGAAGAACTTTATAAAATGGGCTTCAATTCCATTGCAGCAAATTTATCTGTTCATGACATTATTATCGCGCAGTATATTTACAATTATGGAACGGAGAGTCAGAAGGCTTACTACTTACCTAAAATGGCTACTGGTGAACTCATTGGTGCGGTTGCGATGACAGAGCCAGGTGCAGGAAGTGATTTACAAGGGATAAAATCAACTGCAATCTATGATACAAAAAAGTCTATGTATAAATTGAGTGGAGCTAAAACATTTATAACAAATGGTCAGCATTGCGATTTTGTCTTATATGTAGCGAAGACGGATTTAGAGGCGAAACCATCTAGAGGAACAACCATATTTATCGTAGAAGTTCCGATTGAAGGGTTTGAGCGTGGAAGTAATTTAGAAAAAATCGGATTGCATTCCTGTGATACATCGGAACTTTTTTTTGATGAAGTATTTGTAAGTGAAAATGCCATATTAGGTGAAAAAAATAATGGTTTTAAGATTTTGATGAGTGAATTGCCACGTGAACGGCTTACAATTGCGATAAGTGCCGTTGCTTCCATGGAGGGGGCTTTAAATTTAACCGTCCAATATAGCAAGGAACGGGAGTTATTTGGGACAACTCTAGATACATTCCAAAACACTAGATTTGTTTTAGCAGATTTACATACGAAGACGAGGGTTCATCGTTCTTTTGTAAACGAATGCATCGAGTTAATGATGGATGATCAGTTAGATGCCACAACCGCAAGTATGGCAAAGCTTTCTTGTTCTGAAACATTAGGAGAAGTTGTTGATAAGTGCTTGCAACTTTTCGGTGGATACGGTTATATGATGGAATATCCAATCGCTCGTGCTTTTACAGATGCTCGGGTCCTGCGTATATATGGTGGTACTTCGGAGATTATGAAACAGATTATTAGTAAGGATCTTTTAGGGTAGGTATTTGGAAAAGTTGAAGGCCGATTATCATCGGTCCTCAACTTTTTTGTGGATAAAATATCCTTTTCCAACCAACCACGTCTAAATTCAAACTAAACCTATTTCCGATGCAAAACCACACAAAAAAAGACTAAAACTACAAAGGTTTTAGTCTTTTCAAAGGCTCACACATGAAATAATACAAGCTTCCCCGCACTATTTACTAAACGATGCGTCTTCTCTAGCAATCCTTTCTCCTCGATTGCTGCTTCCCCTTTTTGCTTCGCTTCCTCATCATTTTCGAAAGTCCATGTTTCTTCTACAATTAGCTTTCCTGTTGGTTCAAAGGCAGTAAATTTATACGATTTCATGAAAACACACCCCTTAATTTGTCTTAATTATATTATACATTAATAATTCTAAAAATAAATGTAAAGCAAGCTTGACAATAAATTAAATAGTAAAGTATACTTTATGTAAAGCTGGCTTTACAAAGAAGGTAGGAATTTGGATGGAAAATTTAGTGAGAGAAAAGCGAATGGCACTTGGGATGACACAAGATGAGCTATCGGTCTTGTTAGACGTTTCTCGACAAACAATAATTTCTTTAGAAAAGGGACGATATAATCCGTCTATTACATTAGCTTTTAAGCTTGCGAAATTATTCCAATGTACGATAGAAGAAATATTTATATTTAAGGGGGAATAGGTATGTATAATAATTTTGATTTATTATCATTTTTGTTAGGATTACCTTTAGCAATTGTGATAATAGCGGTAGTATTTTTGATCATGCGACGAATTGGAAAGCAAAAAAGATGGTTTGATGAGCGTTATGTAAGAATCCATGAAAAAGCCCGTTCTTTGTCTTGGATCGTTACAACGATAACTATATTATTCGTATGGATGATTATAACTTTTATGGAAGGACCGGGTTTAGCTTTTTTCTTAATGACGGCCATCTGGGTAATTCATATGCTCTCCTATGGAATTGGATCATTCATTGCTAATAGATCTAACTAAAAAACTGGAATGGAGGAGTTATGGAGATGAAAAGCAATACGAAACTAGCGTTAGATGTATCTTTATTTGCTTTGATTGGATTTCCGTTGATATTCCTGTGTATTTCATTGATGACAGATAATTGGAAGTTCTTATATTTTAGTATTTTCCCTTCTTTTTTAGCAGGATTCACCGGATTACTAGCATCCCTTCAGCAAATAAAAAAAGAACGTAATTATAATTAGAAAAAGATAGAAAAGATTGTATGCTATTCATTGTATGCAGTCTTTTCTTTATGATAAAATAAGAACAAATATTCGTTTTTTAGATGGAGTGGAACAAATGACAGAAATACGATTTCTTCATATAGCCGATTTACATTTGGACAGCCCTTTTAAAGGGATTTCTTCCATTCCACAAAGTAAGTGGAAGGATATACGTGAAAGTACATTTAACGCTTTTACAAATATAATCGAGTATGCAGTGGAAAATAAGCCAGACTTCATATTAATAGTTGGAGATATTTATGATGGGGAGAATAGGAGCTTACGTGCCCAAGCTTTATTTCAAAAAGGAATGGAAGCACTACAGGCAAAAAAAATTCCTGTTGTTATTTGTTATGGAAATCATGATCATTTAAGTGGGAATTGGGTGCGGTTCCAACTTCCAGACAATGTGCAAGTATTTGGAGAAAAAGTGGAGACAAAAACATTAAATATTAAAGGCGAAAAAGTCCATATATCGGGATTTAGCTATAAAGAGCGCCATGTTCTAGAAGGAATGCATAGCCATTACCCAGTCGCAAATGGACAACATATTCATATTGGTATGATGCATGGAAGTGTGGAAGGGAATATGGAGCATGATGTATATGCCCCTTTTCGGAAAAGTGATTTAATAGAAAAAGGCTATCATTATTGGGCACTTGGCCATATTCATAAGCGACAAACCTTGCATCATGATCCGCCAATTGTTTATCCAGGTAATACGCAAAGCCGTCACCGTAACGAACAGGGCTTCAAAGGTTTTTATGATGTTACATTAACGGAAAGTAAGGCAACGCTTCAGTTTGTCCCTTCCTCTGCATTTATATATGATGTGGTAGAAGTTTCTTGTGAGGGAATTGTTCATGCCAATGAATTAATAAACCGTCTGGAACAATCTCTAAACTCCTACAGGGAAGCAAAGGGAAACGCCATCGTCGAACTCACTTTGACCGATGTTTCGGAGGAAACAAGTGAGCTCATACAAGCATCATCTAAAGAAGAGTGGCTATCCCTTATTCAAGAAAGTTTGGAGATGGATCATGCCTTTATAATTGTAAAAGAATTACATGTAAATATACCTAAAATGGAACGAAAAGAATCGAATATGTTACTAGAAATGATGGAAGAATGGGATACTGCCGAATGGAAACATGTATTAAAAGATATATATGGGCATCCAAAAGGTAGTAGATATTTGCCTGCTATAGATGAACAGTTTATGGATGAAACGATGCAGGAAGCAAAAGAAATTCTTTCAAAAGTGGTGACAAGGGGTGAATAGTCAATGAAAATAGAAAAACTCCATATTTACGGTTTTGGAAAGCATGAGAATGTAGAAATCGATTTAATAGATGGTATTAATGTCTTTTATGGGGAAAATGAAGCCGGAAAGTCTACTATCCAACAATTCATCCTACATATGCTTTTTGGATTTCCACAAAAAAATGCGCAACTATTAAGATATGAACCGAAAAGTGGGGCCATGTATGGTGGAAGAATTCATTTAATAGATGAGTATGGGGCTCGTATCATAGTAGAACGTGTAAAAGGAAAAGCAAGTGGGGATGTCACGCTATACTTTGAAGATGGCACACGAGGCGGAGAGAAGGAACTTGCCAATTTACTTCATTCATACAGTCGCACAGATTTCGAAGCAATTTTTTCTTTTTCATTGATTCAATTGCAAGGATTCGAAAAAATGACAGAAGAAGAGCTAACAAGAACACTTCTCACTTCAGGAACGACGGGCATGGACATGCTAACAAATGTGGAGACTCAATTTATAAAAGAAATGGGAGAACTCTTTAAAGCAACTGGCAAAAAGCCATTGATCAATCAAAAAATAGAAGAGTTACGAGAATTGGAGTTTGAATGGAAGTCACAGATAGAAGAAGTACAAAAGTATGAGCCTTCCATCAAACGATTACATGAACTGGAACTTTTAATAGCGAAAATGATTGATCAAGAGAAAAATATTTCTGATGAATTACAACATTATTTACGCTGGAAGCAACTAAAGCCTATTAAAGAAAAAGAAATGGAGCTTGAACAAGCGCTAGAAAAAGTGAAGCATATAAACTTTCCAGTAGATGGAATTCGTCGCTATGAGTCCATCAAAGATAAAGAAATTAGTGTGAAAATTACGCTCGAGCAATTAAGAGAAGAACTTGCTATTACAACGAGCAACCACCAAGTCCTGACCTCAAAAGAATTAGAAGCACTACAATCCTATTTGAGTTATGAAACGCAGTGGCATGAGCTCAGAGCAAAGCGAATACAAATAGAAGAGGAACAAAGTAAAACATTGCAAAGTCAAATGCAACAACTATCTTTAGTAGGTGTGGATTGGGAGAAAAGTTTAAAGCATATTATGGATGCCGATGTGTCGATACAACAGGAGGATCAGCTCGTTTCAATCATCCAAAAACAAGAAGAACTAGAAAGACAGTTGCAACAAGAAACACGTTTATTGCAAATGAAACAAGAAGACTTCGATAAGCACCAAGCTCGTGTAAACGAATCGAAGCGAACGAGCAGATCATCTTCCCAGAACAAAAACGCCAGAGGAATAGCCCTCCTGTTTATAGGAATCATTATTATAATTGGTTTAACTTTTAGCTTCTTACAAGCGAATTGGATCATTGCCCTTATAACTGTTATTTTTAGTGCAATTGCATATATAGGATTCATGTTTATGCTGGAAACGATGCAACAAGCTGGAGACATGCAAAAGTATGAAAGTTTATTAATGAAGGAGCAGCAAACCTTAAAAGAGCAAATAGGTCAATTGGAATTTAGGATAGATAAACTCATACAAGAGCGGGAAGAAAACCAGCATTTAGTTTATGCATTTTTAAAAAGATATCATATTAGTGAACAGCTCTCACCTAGCTTATTGCCTAAAGTTTTTAATAGACTTCGAATCATTCAGGAACAACAACTAGAATTAGATCAAATGGAAACGAAATTATACGAAGTAACAACCGGACTTCAACAACTATTTGGACAAGCACAGGAAGCAGTAACTATCCATTTAATAGAAGATATGCTTTTTCATCAGTTACGAGACTATTACTTAACTGAAAAGAAAAAAGCAGAGGAACAGCAGTTTTCAGCCAAAAATATTACCCTACTGGAAACAAAACTACATGAAACAAGATTATTGCTTACTGCATACGAAGAAAAAATAGCCGAGCTCTTGAAAGAAGCAAAAGTAGAAAGAGAAGAAGATTATTACACTGCCTATCATTTACATGAAGAAAAACTAACACTCGAAAAGGAAATCGAACGGATCCAAATACAGTTAGGGGATCACCCTGTAAGTTTATACGATTATGAAGAGACTTTTGATCATGAATGTAATGAAAAACTGCAAACCCTTCAACAAGAACGGAACGAATTGCTAGAAGAAAAAGCAACCCTTTTATATAAAACCAAAAAGTTAATCGAAAACGATGAGCAAAGTGAAAAACTACAACAACTAGAACAAAAAAAGACGGAACTACACGAGCTAGTAAAAAAATGGGCTGCTTATAAAGCGGTTGTAGAAGCGATTAGAAAGACGATGATACAGTTGAAGGAAGAACGTCTTCCGGAAGTGTTAGAAAGTGCACAGCACTATTTTCAGACGCTTACAGGGCATTCATATGATGAGTTAATATTAGCGCCAGAAGGAAGCTTTGAAGCAGTGAAGGCAAATGGGCAGCGTTTCAAAATAGCCGAGCTTAGTCAAGCGACAAAAGAGCAAGCATATATTTCGCTTCGAATTGCACTTGCTGTTTCATTAAAAGAAAAAGCGGCATTTCCTATTATTATGGACGACCCTTTTGTACATTTCGATCGTTTCAGGCTGCAACACATGGTACAATTAATGACAGAGCTACAAAAAAATCATCAACTACTGTACTTTACATGTCATGAAAATATGCGATATGTCTGGAAAGAAGCACATATCGTCCAAGTAGCGGACATTTTAGCCGGAAGTGGAGGGAATGTGAAATGAAAGGTATTACACAACTACGAGTAGGGGATCCAGTAGATCATTTCTTACTAATCAAACAATCAACAAAAGGAATAACGACTGTTGGTAAACCATTTATGTCACTAGTTTTACAAGATAAGAGCGGCGATATCGAAGCAAAACTGTGGGATACAAATGAGGAGCATGAAAAACTGTACGCAGCTAGTCAAATCGTTCGCGTTGGAGGAGAAATTCAAGATTATCGAGGGAAGTTTCAGCTCCGCGTAAAAAGCATTCGACCAGCAAAATCGGATGAACAGGTAACGATTAATGACCTTGTACCATCAGCTGAAAAATCAAAAGAAGAACTTATGGAAGAACTGATGYAGTTTTTCTTCGAAATGAAAAATCCATTGATTCAACGAATTACTCGTCATTTATTAAAAATACATCAACCTGCTTTCATGACATACCCAGCAGCAACGAAAAATCACCATGATTATGCATCTGGACTAATCGACCACGTCGTATCCATGTTAAAGCTTGCCAAAGCATTATGTGATTTATATCCAACACTTAATAAAGATCTTCTTTATGCGGGGATTATTTTACATGATATCGGAAAGGTAATCGAATTATCTGGTCCAGTCGCAACAACATACACTACCGAAGGAAATTTGCTTGGCCATATTACGATTATGGTCAACGAAATTTCAAAAGCAGCAGATGAACTACAAATAGAAGGAGAAGAAGTAATGCTTCTCCAACATATGGTGCTTTCTCACCATGGTAAAGAAGAATGGGGAAGTCCAAAACGTCCAATGGTACGAGAAGCGGAGATCTTGCACTATATTGATAATATCGATGCAAAAATGAATATGCTCAATCGTGCATTAGATAAAACAAATCCTGGGGAGTTTACAGAGCGATTGTTCCCGCTTGAAAATCGTTCTTTCTACAAACCAACATTTGAATAATATAAAAAAGCGTAAAGGCACTTGTCCTTTGCGCTTTTTACATACATAATTACTTGCTTTCTTCCGTTGATGCATCTGCATCATCTGTAGTTGTATCAGTTTCAGTTGGTGCTGGAGTATCAGCAGCAGATAAAAATTCATCTAATGCTGTTTTTAAATCTTCATCCTTGATTTTGATATCAGCATCTTTCATCATTTTAGCTACTTTCGTTAATAGCGCTGAAGTATCTGCTTTTGCCAGCTTTAATTGTTTTTCAAGCTCTGCTTTTTTATCTTCGTAAGATTCTTCAATTTCACGCTTGTCCGTTACTTCAATGATGTGATAGCCAAAGCTAGATAAAATCGGATCGCTAAGGACACCTTCCTCTAATGCGAATGCACCTTCTAAGAATTGTGGATCCATATTTGTTGATTTGTTAAACCAACCCAAATCTCCACCGGTTGTTTGAGCTGCTTGTTCAACGGAATATTCTTTTGCAGCTTCTGCAAAGTCTTTTCCAGATTCAATTTCAGATTTCACCTTTTTAGCAGTCTCTTCATCTTCTACTACTATATGACGAGCTTGGATTTCATTTTTAATATTTTCGTATTCTGCTTTAATTTCATCTTCCGTTACATCTACGTCCTCAATTAATGCTTTTTCTTGCATTAAGTTAAGTTCTAAGAATTTTTTGTAAGAAGATTCTGTATAACCTTGTTGTGCGATGATTGTTTCGAAGTTATCGCCATATTGTTTCTTGTCTGCTTCTAATTGTGCGTTTACTTCATCTTCCGTTACTTTATACTTGGATGATAGCACTTTTTCAATCATTAGAAGTTGAAATGCTTGATCCCCGATTGATGCTTTCATTTCCTCATATAAATCATTCTGCGTGATATCTCCAACTTTAGAAGTAGCGATTACTTCGTCGTTAGCTGCTGAATCATTACTACAAGCGCCTAGTGCAAGAACGGATGCTGCAAGTGTAAATGTTAATACTGTTTTTTTCATGAAATTCTCTCCTAACTTCTTGTTGCTGCAGTTGTTACTATAACATAAACGAAATAAAAACAAAAATAGTTCCCGTTCATTTGCCTACCGATTGTTCAAAATATCGCATAGGATACATGGAAAAGGAGGTGTTTTTAAATGGGCGGACAATATAACGGTGGCGGTTATGGCTCTGGTTCTGGTTTTGCTTTGATTGTTGTTCTATTTATTCTTTTAATCATTGTAGGGGCAGCGTTTATCTACTAATGAAAACGTGAACTAAGATCGTGTAAAATCGATCTTAGTTCCCTATTTATTCTGTATAAAGAAAAATAGACAAAAAAGAAATGACCCTAAATCATTCTGATGATTTGGGTCCATTTTTTTCTCTTAAACTGTGTAAAATAGTTCTACATAGAAGGAAACAAGAAGAATCGTAATAAGTATGTTAATGGTACGAAAGATCTTCGGATGTTTTTCTTCTGGAATTTCTTTTGACATAACTAAGGCATATGTCATTCGATTTATTTGTAGCAAATAAAATGCTGAGAATAGAACTAACGTAAATATGATCATGTCCAGACTCCCTTCATATACTAGTAAGCATATCAAAGAAGATGTGAATTTTACAAGCGTTACTTCTTGCTAAGAATGTGTCGGAGTGATTAGTATTTCAAATCCAGCTTCCGTTTCTTCAATATATGCACTTTTTGGAGACTTGCTTAAATGTTTCACATATATTAAATCGATCAAACAAATACCGCAATGGTAGGCAAATAACATAGTGAAATAATGTGAAAAGATGGGGATTAGTAATGCCCCGACAATTAAAATAACATTAATAAAAATAAAAGGAGCTAGTAAAGAAAAAATAAATCTGTTTTTATTAATTGGTTCTACTACTCTAACAGATACGGTAGGTAAAAATCCAAATTGTTTTTTGTTTATGATCTTCACGTTATTACGAAACTTATAAAGTGGAATGAAGTGTAATAACTTGTGCAACGGATAAATACTTAAAAATGCTAGTGTAAATACTAGAAAATAGTCATCTGATTTATTTGTGTCGTTAATAATTCCTAACAAAACGTATGCGAAAGAAAAAACGATTATAACTAATAGAGAAGATAATAAAAATAACCTTTCTAAGCCATATTGTTTTTTTACATTAATTGTTTTCCAACAATGCAAAGTGTATGCAACTCCTATAAAGAGAATGAACTTCAGATACATACAATACGACTTTTGCTTTTAAAATGCAATACATAAATTATTAAAAAATATAGAGCGCTTACACGAAATAAAACTATTCTTTGTGGGTGAAGGATTCATCGATATTTTTAATAGAACGTTCAAATATTTCCATGAAGTCATCCCCATAAATATTTCGTATTACAGCCATTACATCTAAAAATTCTGGAAATTTACCGTACAATTGTTTCATTGAACGGGAGCCTTCGATAACAGAGTGCGGGGTATCATGATAGTTATCGTACATTTCGTCGAGTAATGTTTTTCCTTTTAGAGTAATCTCTACATAAGTGTTCCGTTTGTCGGCGTCTCTTTTAGAAAAAGCAAGTAAACCACGTTCTTCTAGCTTCTTGGAAAAATTAAAGGCAGTTGAAACATGCATAACCCCAAATTTTGCCACTTCGGATACAGTAGCACCTTGTAAATGATAAGAGATCCATAAAATATGGTGCTCATTAATATTCAAGTCATAAGGTTTTATCCATGCTTGCCAATCTTTTTCCACAGCTTTCCACAGTGCTTTTGATAGCTGAGCAATACGCTGACTATAGAGCATTGCTTCTTTCATCGTATAAAACTGTTCAGTCATATGAATACCTTCTTTCTCTATTATAATCTTTCAAATATTATAGCAAGAAAGTATGTAGCTGGATACATATTATCAAAAATAATTGATAGTTTCTAAACTAAAAATAGAAAAGTACAAGTGCATTATATTATTTGCTCGCCTTCTAGATAGAAGTCGATTATAAGAGCAACATACGTTATATAGAGATAATGCGTCTTAGTGCGTTGACTAGTAACCACTATGATTTTCGCTGCAGTCGTACGCTTTCCGCCGGGTGAGCGATGAGCCATTCCCGCCGCTTGCGCGTACGTTGGAACGTCTCATTTGCCCACTCATCCGGCAGGAGTCGACGCCTGCAGCGAAAATCAATAGAAAATGGCTTGCTTAATCAATATCAACTTGCTAAAAATAAATATTTATACAGTTTATGGAACTTTATTAACCAGTTAATGGATTAGGGGAACAGATCGTTCATTGAAAGCAACCAATTCCATTCCGAAAGCAATCAAATCAGCACGAGAGCAACCAAATTGCCAATGAAAGCAACCAATTCTTAAAATAGCTCTTTACTTGGATTGGGACAACGGTGACTAAGACGCATTATCCCTATATAGCGCTTAATATAAAAATAGAACATTTCTTGTTTTACGGCACACAAGAAATGTCCTATCTTATCTGAAAATGAACTTAGCTTATAGTAGCTTCTTTTTTCTTTGGTAATGCTTTTTCCATCTCTTCGATGGCGGATTGAATAGAAGAAATTTCTTCTTGCAGTTTTGCTTGTAGTGGGGCAGTTTCGTTTTTCCATTGCTCCACATCTGCTTTTATTTCTTCTATTGCATTTGGGATTACTTCTTTTGACTCTTTTGTTAGATTGCCGATTGAGTTTTTAAGATCTTGCATTTGATATTTAATATCAGATAGCTTGTCCCGAAAATCGTTTGAAGTTGATTTTAAGGAAATACGTACTTCACTACCTGACTTTGGAGTGGATAACAATACTGCAGTAGCTCCAGCTATCACTCCCGTTGCAACTCCTAAAAATAATGGTACTATTTTCATTTGAGTTCACCCCTTATGTAATATACTATTCCTTTTTATATCCTAATTAAAACATAATAAACGGAACAAAAAAAGCTTTCCTTCGAAAAGGAAAGCAATAATTTAAACTGTAAGGGCTGTTTCGAATTTGGAACGTTTGATCAACTTTCCGATAATTGGATAAATGATGAAAAATGCTATAGCGTTAATAGCAATTGCAGGAAGTACTACTACAACAAATAGTTCTCCAAATGCTGCACCTGCTMCAAAAACAAAAATCGCTGTTGATAAAAATACAGTTCCTGATACGAGCGTACCTACACATGTAAGCACGATAGCAACCGGTAACTTGTTGGCATATTTAGTAAGTAATAGTACTAATCCAAAGAAAACAAATGCTGTTACGGTTTTATCAATGATGTTTGGAACAAAACCACCTGGAAATGTAGAAAATAATCCAGAAATCACACCTGTTGAAACACCAAGTAAAAATACACTTTTTACTTCTGGGAATAACAAAATTCCGATAAACATCATCGTTAACATGAAGTCTGGTTTCATCCCACCAGCAAATCCAGGGATAATAATATACAGTACTGTACCGACCCCAATTAGTAGGGACATTAATACTAAGTTTTTCGTATTCAATTCTCATCTCTCCTCAGCTTTTCTAAGCTCAATTTGTTAAAATCCCTCTAACGTATCCTCTTGATCGTTAGCAAGAATCTTACTAGTGATTATAAGTCTTTTTTCCCGTAATTGCAATAACTAGTTTGCCAATTTTTCAGCTAATTCTTTTGCTAAGTCTTGAATAACTTCAGGTGTAAAGGTTTTTTCCTTTGTCATCCAAGTCGCACGGAAGCCATCCGTTTGATCATAACGAGGAATAAAGTGTAAGTGAAAATGGAAAACACTTTGTCCAGCAGGAGCGCCATTATTATTAAGCAAATTCATGCCGACAGGACCAAATGTTTCTTTCAAAGCAGAAGCTATTTTTGGAACTACTTTAAATAKATTACTCGCTTCTTCTTCCGATAAATCATATACATATTCTTTATGATTTTTTGGAATAACGAGCGTATGTCCTTTTGTAAGGGGCTGAATATCCATAAAGGCATAAACATGCTCATCTTCATAAATTTTCGCACTTGGAATAGAACCGTCAATTATTTTACAGAAAATACATTCACTCATGGAAAAACCTCCTATTCATTGTTACCAATAGTTTAGCATACAATAGGACAACTTAAAGAAGATTTTTCGTATAGGTTTTGGTAAACTATTTAGAAGAGATGAGGTGCGAGAGATGACAGTATTAGAACTAACTAACGTAACAGGTGGCTATACAAGAAAGCCAGTGCTACATGATTTAACTTTTTCCATTGGGAAAGGGGAGTTAGTAGGATTAATAGGATTGAATGGAGCAGGGAAGAGTACAACGATCAAACATATTATTGGAACGATGAACGCTGCAAAAGGGGAAATTCTGCTAAACGGAAAATCGTTAAAAGAAGATCCAGCAACGTATCGTACTTCTTTTTCGTATATACCGGAAACGCCCGTATTATACGATGAGTTAACATTAAAAGAACATTTAGAGCTCACTGCAATGGCTTATAATTTGGAACCAACCGTATTCGAAGCGCGAAAAGAGTCGCTATTAAAAGAGTTCCGCATGGAGAAACGATTAAATTGGTTTCCTGCACACTTTTCGAAAGGAATGCGCCAAAAAGTAATGATTATGTGTGCATTTTTAGTAAATCCTGATTTATATATTATCGATGAGCCTTTCGTAGGGCTAGATCCATTAGGTATTCAATCGTTGCTTGATCAAATGAAGGCAAGAAAAGACGAAGGTGCTTCTGTTCTCATGTCGACGCATATTTTATCGACAGCGGAGAAATATTGTGACCGAATCCTTCTGTTGCATAATGGGAAAATACGTGCACAAGGAACGATGGATGATCTAAGAATGGCTTTTAATAAGCCACATGCGACCTTAGATGATTTATATATCGAAATGACGAAGGAACAACAAGATGAACAATTTGCGTGAAATATGGAGTAAACGATTTGTCTACTATATAAATGAATTACAAAAATACTTAAAATTTATCGTCACTGGACATATAGCGATTGTATTTGTTTTCGTCATAGGTGCAGGGGGATATACCTATAGTGAATGGCTTAATACAGCTCCAAAGGATTTTCCCGCTTTTTTAGTTGTAGCATTCCTATTAAGTATTTTATTGGCAATGAGCACTCCAGTCACATTGATGAAGCACGCAGATAGTGTATATTTTTTACCGTTAGAAACGAAACTTAAAGAATATTTAAAACTTGCACTCAGATGGACCTATTTTTCATCTATTTTTCTATCGCTTGCGGCTTTTCTTGTTTCTATACCGTTACTTACGAAAGTTGCGAGTGCTACGAAAGAAGAAATCTTGTATTTCTTCATTTTTATTCTAGTGATGAAGTATTGGAGTATTCATACGGAATTTAATTATCGTTTTGCCTCGAATGGAAGATCAGTGTGGGTTGACCGTTTTATACGTTTTCTTTTGTTATTTGCAGCACTCTATTTCTTATTGAGTGGAAATTATGTATTTTTAATGGTGGTTGTTGTTATTCAACTGGTTTATACATTCGTTTGGCAGAAGAAAAAAAGCGAGGTTCCGTTTCCGTTTGATCATTTTATCGAAGTGGAACAATCCCGCATGATGCGCTTTTATCGATTTGCCAATTATTTCACCGATGTTCCGCATATACGAGGAATGACGAAAAGAAGAAAATGGTTGGATGTTGTTTATAACACAGTTCCATATGCGCAAAAAAATAGTCAACTATATTTAGTGTTGCGGACCTTTATCCGCACAAATGATTATTTCTTTTTATGGGTCCGACTTACGGCATTATCCGTTATAGGTGTCATTTTTATCCCGTTTCCGATTGTTGCCATTATTTTCACGGCTGCCCTTGCGTTTGCAACGGTTGTCCAATTGCGTCATGCCTTATTATCTGGACATGAATTTCGAATGGATCAGTTATTTCCAATTGATCCCGATGCTAGAAAACGAGCAGTCAATAAATTAATGCGCATGATTCAATTTGTACAAGCAATTTTTGCGCTTATCGTAGTGTTAATACAAGGTGAGTTCACGCTACAATTATTCCTAATACCTATTGCTGTGTACATCGTTTCAGAATTAACTATTCGAATGAGTAAGAAGTGAAAAAAGGCTGTCGATGGTGACAGCCTTTTTTTTTATTTCGTTTGATATTGAATAGCAGCTGTGCCTAATGTTTTTGCTGCAATAAGCATTGCACGTTCATCGAAGTCAAACTTTGGACTATGATGTGGGAAAGCTTCCCCTTCTGGCATTGCGCCTGTAAAGAAAAATGTCCCTGGAATCTTTTCCATATAATAGCCGAAATCTTCTCCGATCATTAGAAGCTCTGATTCTTTTACTAGTTCCACACCCGGTATGTCCCCTGCAACAGTTGCTAAAAACTCAGTTTCTTCTTTATGATTAATAACTGGTGGATACCCACGAGTATATTCGAGCGTATATGTACAATCAGCAGTAAGGCAAGTCCCTTTTAATACTCTTTCTAACTCACGCTCCATTAGATCTCTTACGTCCGCATCAAAGGTACGCACTGTGCCAGCTAGTTTTACATTGTCTGCAATGATATTAAATGCATTTTCTGCCACAAAAGAACCGACAGAAAGAACGGCAGATTGTGTAGGGCTTACTCTTCTTGCCACTAATTGCTGTAAGTTTACGACAAGTTGTGAGGCAACAACAATTGCATCGATTGCTTGGTGCGGATTAGCTCCATGTCCACCTTTTCCTTGAATTGTAATTTCAAAACGGTCCGCTGCTGCCATGATTGGTCCAGATTTATATTCGATAGATCCAAGAGGGAATAAAGACCATAAATGCGTACCGAAAATAGCATCGACCCCGTCAAGACATCCTGCTTCAATCATAGGTTTTGCTCCACCTGGCGCATATTCTTCCGCATGTTGATGAATAAATACATACTCTCCAGCTAACTCGTCTTTTAATTCATTAATTGTACGTGCAAGAATGAGCAAGGTTGCAGTATGTCCATCATGTCCACATGCATGCATCACACCATCTACCGTAGATTTATATGGGACGTCTTTTTCATCTTGAATAGGTAGTGCATCGAAATCAGCCCGTAGTGCCACTGTTTTACCAGGTAAAGCCCCTTTTACTCTTGCGACAACACCGTTTCCACCAACATTCGCTTGAAATGGAATACCTAAATCGGTATAAAAGTCTTGAATATACTTGGCTGTTTTTGTTTCTTTAAATGATACTTCAGGATGCATATGTAAATAACGACGAATTTCTACCATCTCTTCAAATGCACTATCTAATTTTTCTGTTAATTGTTTTGTCATAATGTTTAGCCTCCATTTATCTTTTTATTATTATAACAAAAAAAGAGGGCTATAGGCGCTCGGTAATAGAAACATTTCAAGCACAATTCTAAAATGATTCTATCACAGGGAATCTTTTGTTTTCAGAAAATTCTATAATGTGGTAGATTAATAGAACTGATATTGCGAAAACAAAAGTGCCTTAAGACAAAGGGGATTAAATTTTATGGGTTTTAAGGGTTTGATGTTAGGTCTTTTATTTACTGTTTTATATGCATCCGGAGCTGTTGCGATGAAATTTGGACTACAGTCTGCTCCACCACTAACACTTGCTACTCTGCGTTTTATTATTGCGGGGATATTATTGCTATTTTACATTTACGTATTGCAAAAAGGAAAATATAAAATGCCAAATAAGAGAGAGTTCGGGGTTTTATTTTGGTTAGGTTTGTTAAATACTTCCTTGTTTTTAGGATTGGGTTTAATAGCACTTCAAAGCATTTCCTCTAGTATTTTTAATCTTTTCGTGCCTGTAAATGCTCTACTTTATGCGCTACTTGCCTTTCTGTTTTTAAGGCAAACCATTCGACTTAAGGAATGGGGAGGCATAGTCATATCTCTTATAGGATTAGTCATCGCTTCCTATCCGTCTTTAGTAGGTAGTCATGCTACGATTGGCGGTATTTTACTTTTAGCTGTTGCAATTATGTCGATGGCTATAGGAAGTTTTGTTTACAAGAAAATGGATTTACAGTTACCATCTATTGTCATTAACACATGGCAGGTAGTTTTTGGTGGTCTTATTTTAGTGGTACCTACACTTTTTTTAGAGGCTGGACAACCAATTAGGCTAGATATAAATGTTATAGGTTATTTACTTTGGTCAGTTTTCGCTTTATCCATTTTTAACTTAAGCCTTTGGTTTTACCTACTTAAAAAAGACGCTATTATAGCAAACAATTGGTTGCTTTTAAATCCCGTAGCGGGTTATATTCTAGGGGCAATATTGCTAGGTGAACCTATTACACAGTTGGCTGTAATTGGAACAATTCTGGTGTTATTCGGTTTATATTTGTCAGGGAATTTTAGCATAAGACCTACCAAAGCAATAGTTACACAAGTTTCGAAAGTGAGCAGTGAGTAATATAAAATGCTTTTAGCTTTTAATTTCATATAATTACATTTGCGGAAGCCTTTCATCAGTTTACTAAACTGTCGGGAGATCTTTTCTTCTTTATTTTCGTCATTAATAGAAACATCCAAGTCTTCATAAACCATATGAAGCACCTCAGACTATATATAACTGTAATTTTTTATGGTAAAATATACTATATAAATATAAAAATAGAATGGAGAATGATTAAATGAAATCTATCAAAATGGGAGTAGGATTCTTAATTTGTTTACTGCTCCTGGGGTGGTCTAATGAAGAAGCTTACGCTGACTCAACATGTTCATCCTATGGTGAAATAAAGCCAAACCAAAATCCTACTTTTCAGCATATGAACTGTTTACTTACCAATGCGGCATTAGAAGCAAATATTCCTCCCGAAGTGGTGAAAGCTGTGGCTTCAAGGGAAAATGGGGCTTGGAAACAATTTGATGAAAATGGCCAGCCTGTCATTTCAAAAGATAATGGGATAGGACTTATGCAAATTACCAATCAATCAGACTATGATCAAGAAAGATTAAAATACGATATTAACTACAATATTCAGGCAGGTGTCGAAATTCTTACGAGTATGTATAAGCGTACAGATTTACCTAAAATAAAAGGAGCAGGACAAGAAGTAATTGAAAATTGGTACTTCCCTGTCATGGCTTATAACGGTACAAAACCTGTGAATAGCCCTCTTTATCAGTCCAGTGGATTAAACAATAGAGAAGCTTATCAAGAAAAAGTATTTGCGCATATTGAAAAAGATAGTTACTTAAACGGTACGAAATTAGGACAGTTTCCTTTCCAAACAGCTGACTTTAAATATGACTCTAACAGCAGTGAAAATATTAAATTCAGCAAGATGGAATATACAGTAACGGGTAAGTTACATTCCTCTGATTATCGATTTAAAAAAGGAGACAAAGTATCAATAACAGCGGACAAGGTAAATTTAAGAACACTACCTAATACATCTTCTGTAGCAAAAGCCGTAACAAAAGATACTACTTTAATTATTGATGGGAATTTCAAATATGACCAATCCCCAACAAGTTTGAATCAATTTGTATGGTACCCGGTTAAAACAGAGGATCAAAAACTAACAGGTTATATTTCCTCTGCTTACATTACGAAAAAGCTAGGTGTACCTCCAGTGAAAGTTATGTGGGGGAAAACAGAACTAAAAATAGGACAAATAGGTAAAGTTACGATTCTATCTAATACAAACTTGGTCAAAATGGAGAGCGATGGTTCATTGACTACAGTCCGTCCTTTGAAAAAGGGCGAAGAATACCGAGTGTATAGCTATAAGAGTAATCATGGCGGTTTATATGGTGTGGGTAACGGAAGCTTCGTTCAAAAGTCCACGAACGTAAAATACGAAACTCCTTCTAAAAGCAAGTTGGCATTACTAGCACAATAACCAAAGTATAAGTAGTAAAACTGAAGTAAATACAAACGATAGCTCAGTTCATTGGACTGGGCTATTTATTATTAGGTGCAATGTGAATTATTCAGTTAAATGAGAACGTATGTGTGGTATAATGGAAGAGTAATAGAATAGTGTGATCATGGGCGGTCAGCATTTCCTTTATTTTCATTACTATTCCTGTGCGCTTACAAGAATAGGGAAAGGAGATGTTGCATATGTCAACTTTCGAAGCCTTGATGTTCGCAGTAGCGTTCGCTGCTTTGATCGTTTCCATTCTTACTTTTTCAAAAGAAAAAAGTAAACCGTCCCTGAGCCATAGCAAGCATTGGGTGGTTTACTCATCATAATTGCTGATCGCCTTTGAAGCGATACTATTTTATTGCAAGACTATTGGGTGTTGACGCACCCAATAGTCTTTTTTAATTTATTCAATTTCTATATTTATTATACCATTTGTATAGTTGTTTTCAAATAAATTGTCTATTGTATATCTAGTTAATTTAGTCTTCTACATTCGTCGATGAGTAAGTAGAGACATAAGGCGCACTTGTAAAGAATTGTTGCTTGTCGGCGATGTTATCAAAATTCATCGGATGGGATTTTGACCATACTTCATAGCTGTTCGGACCAGACCATTCTGTTAAAATAATATAAGTGTCTGATTTGATTGGTTTTAATACACGGAGTGCGATAAACCCTGGTTCATGTATGAGGGTTTTTGATAAGTTTGTATACTTGTATTCAAAAATGGGTTTACCTTCTTCGGAAAGGGGAATATGTTGTAGGGCGAAATATCCTTTCTCGGAGAACTGTCCGGAAGCTTCTAATATTTCATATTTTCTAGGAGCTTGGAAAACGGTTTTTTTGGCAGTTTCATGGATTAGTACAGAGTTACCTATTCCATGCAGCGCAAATATTTTTTCATTTGGGTGTTTTTTTTTGATGGATTCCATAAATTCAGGTGTTCCTGAAGTTAAATATAAATTCATATGAGTGCCTCCTAATTTTGTTTATTTGATATACTTTTCCCTTAAATGCAAATTTAAAAACACTCCGCCCTAATTTTGACGCTGAAACGGGACAAATTTATGACAAATACACTATATGCATATACAATAGTAAATAGAAAGACTATAGTGGAGACGTATATTTGAAAAGAGACTACCGTTTAGATAGAAGAAAGGCAGGAATTTTGAATGACTACTTTTAATGATACGCTTCTTCGTGCGGCACGCGGAGAACAAGTGGAGCACACGCCGGTTTGGTATATGAGGCAAGCAGGAAGATCTCAACCTGAGTACAGAAAAATAAAAGAAAAGTATTCTTTAGAACAAATTACGCATGAGCCAGAATTATGTGCATATGTTACACGTTTACCAGTGGAAAATTACAATGTAGATGCAGCGATTCTGTATAAAGATATTGTAACACCTTTAATTGGTATCGGAGTAGATGTGAAGATAAAAGCTGGTGTTGGGCCGGTAATTTCGAATCCGATCAGAACGGTGCAAGATGTATACAATCTTGGTGATTTTTCCCCAGAAGATGATGTTCCATTTGTATTAGAAACGATTAAATTGTTAACAACTGAACAATTGAATGTTCCATTAATCGGATTTGGCGGGGCGCCATTCACACTTGCTAGTTATATGATTGAAGGCGGACCATCTAAGAGTTATAACAAAACAAAAGCATTTATGATTTCGGAACCACAAGCATGGTTTGCACTAATGGATAAGCTTGCAGATATGACAATCGTTTATATTAAGGCACAAGTAAAAGCAGGAGCGAAAGCGATTCAAATTTTCGACTCATGGGTTGGTGCTTTAAACGTAGCGGATTATCGTATTTTCATCAAACCAGTAATGACACGTATTTTCACAGAACTTCGTGAACTAGGTGTACCACTAATAACATTTGGTGTAGGAGCAAGCCATTTAGCAATGGAATGGCATGACTTACCTGTAGACGTAGTTGGACTAGATTGGCGTTTATCGATTGAGGAAGCGCGTGCAAAAGGATTGACGAAAACGCTTCAAGGGAACTTGGATCCATCGTATTTAATCGGAGACTGGGCAGAAATCGAAAAACGTGCGAAAGTCATTGTTGAGCAAGGTGTAGCACAGCCAGGACATATTTTTAATATTGGTCATGGTGTATTCCCAGAAGTGAATCCGGATACTTTAAAACGTTTAACCACATTTGTACATGAATATAGCCGCGAACTAATTGCAGCAAAGTCTAACTAAACTTTTTTTGAGGTGACAATGATGAAAAAAACAATGGGATTATTAGTAATGGCATATGGAACACCGTACGAAGAAGCGGATATTGAACGTTACTATACACATATTCGCCATGGTCGTAAACCAAGTGAAGAACAATTAGCGGACTTAACGGGTCGTTACAAAGCGATTGGTGGGATTTCACCATTAGCAAAAATTACGAAAAACCAAGCACAAGGTTTATGTGATCGACTAAATGAAGTACAAGATGACATCGAATTCAAAATGTATATTGGATTAAAACATATTGAACCTTACTTAGAAGATGCAGTTGCACAAATGCACAAAGACGGCATCACGGAAGCGGTTTCTATCGTGTTAGCGCCACATTTCTCTACATTCTCGATTAAATCCTATAATGGTCGCATCAAGGAAGAAGCAGAGAAATTAGGTAATTTAACGATTACTTCCGTAGAAAGCTGGTATGACGAGCCGAAATTCATCCAATATTGGAATGAAAAAGTAAGCGAGGCATTCGCAGCAATGTCTGAGGAGCAACGTGAAAAAGCTTGTTTAATCGTTTCTGCTCATTCCCTTCCTGAAAAAATTCTGGCAATGGGAGATCCATATGCAGATCAGTTAAATGAGACAGCAGATTTAATCGCAAAAGCAGCTGGCGTGAAAAACTATGCGGTTGGTTGGCAAAGTGCTGGACAAACTCCAGAGCCATGGATTGGACCAGACGTACAAGATTTAACACGTGACTTACACCAAGAAAAAGGCTATACAACATTTGTTTACACTCCAGTTGGTTTCGTAGCAGAACATTTAGAAGTGCTATACGATAATGACTATGAGTGTAAAGTGGTATGTGATGATATTGGAGCTACATATGTACGTCCAGCGATGCCGAATGATCAATCATTATTCATCGATGCAATGGCCGATGTTGTTTTAAAACAACTTCGCGCGTAATTATTAAGAAAATGTAATCCCCAAAAACTATTTCTTCTTGGTTTTTGGGGATTTTTTATTTTTAGTTGGAAATTTAACGCGTTTAGTTGTAAAATTTGAGCAGTTAGTTGGAATAGGATATTTTAACCATATTCTCCTAACATTTTTTTAATACTTGAATGGAATTTCAAACTTTTTTCACACGTATTCGGTAAAATAGCTTTAGGGGGTGGGGACTTGAGAAAGCTAAGTATATTGTTCATCTTGTTTTTGCTTGGTGCGTGTGCACAGCCCTCATTTCCATCCGTTGATCCATCGGTTGATTTTGTGGCGAGCTTAAATACGGTGGACGGCACGATAGATTTCATTTCTGCGGAGAAGGAAGTGATGGAAAGTTGGCAACTGGATGCTTCGTATACAGGTTTTACATTAGTGTCAGCCGACCTATTATTACTTTATGGATTTACGTTAAAGGAAGCGGTTCTTATCGAGTTGTCTACAGGTAAACAGCTGGCAACGTTGAATGTACGAGAAGGAACAACCTTTGCTTACGCTTATGAAGATAATATTTACATAACAAATGGAAAAGACAATACGGTCTCTCTTTTCAATAAAAAAGGGGAGTCCCTAGCAGAAGCTGCTACTGGGAATTATCCGATGTCGATGATTGCACATGACGACGATCTATATGTAGTAAACTTCAAAGATGAAATTCTTTCTATATTTTCATTAGATTTAAAAGAAAAAGTGAAATGGGATATTCCGAATTCTTCCCACGGACTGTTCATAAATGGAAACGAACTATGGCTCGGTGGACATGGTGCTGGCAGTAGTCCGAATCGGGTTGTAAAGAGATATAATTTAGCGACTGGAGAGTTACTCGGTGAAATAGAAACACCAATGATGCCAATTAATATGACGAGAGCTGTAAACGGGCATATTTTTGTGGTCAGTCATGGAAGCAGCACTGTGTATGAGATATCAGAGACGGGTGAGGTGTTAGCTTCACTCAAAGCAGGGGCAAATCCTTTTGCGATTGCAACATTCGGAGATAATATCGTACTAGCGGGTTATGAAGATCATCAACTATATTTCATTCAATCGGGAAAAGTAATGAATAAGTTGCAAGTAGGAAAAGGACCATTTCAGTTAGTCGTAAGGGAGGCGAGCAAATGACAACGATATTAGTAGTAGATGATGAACAGGATATGCGAGGACTAATTGAACTGCATTTGCAAAAAGCAGGTTTTGATGTGTTACACGCTGAAAATGGAGAAGAAGCGATGAAAATGGTTTATTCGTTTTCCGTCGATTTAATACTACTCGATGTCATGATGCCTGGGAAAAGTGGCTTTGAAGTTTGCCAAGATTTAAGAGAATTTACATTGGTACCGATTATATTTCTCACCGCCTTAGATGCGAAAACAGATTTAGTTAAAGGACTTACACTTGGTGGGGATGACTATGTCATTAAGCCGTTTACTGCGATTGAACTACTAGCGAGAATAGATGCTATTTTAAGAAGAACTGGAAAAGTATCCAAAGACAATAAGCTCATAAAAGGGATAATAGTAAATGATCCCACCTCCAGACAAATATTACGAAACGATCAAAAAATTAACCTTACGCTCAAAGAATATGAACTGCTTCATCTGTTTATGGAAAATGAAGGAAGAGCTTTTTCTAGAGAGCAACTACTAGAAAGGTTGTGGGGGTTAGATTATGAAGGTGGAACACGGACGGTAGATACACATATTAAAACGCTTCGATTGAAGCTTGGTGTCGTTGCAGGAACATATATTGAAACTGTTTGGGGAATTGGTTATCGCTTTGAGGTAAAAGAATGAAAAAGCTATCGTTTAAAATATGGATGTTGTTGCTTGTTTTTATTACAACGACGATTGTGTTTTTAGTTATATTTACGAACTTTTTATATGAAGAACTTTACGTACAACATACCGAAATGTCGATGAAGGAAGTTGCGGAAAATTTGCAGCGTACATATGATGGTGGTGTCGTTACGAATGCATTTATTAAACAAACGGAGGATTATAATCGCTTTTCAGATGTGGAAGTATTTACGGTGCGAAATCCGAGAGAACTAAGTGCATGTCTTCCTTTCGATATTGATTATGACACATTAATTGGAGCAGAAGAAAGAGCGGAATTGATAGATGGAGATGCTATAACAAAACGTGGATATGAAAAGCGATTTGACCGGGATGTAGTATCGGTTATTTATCCACTCGTTGATGAGAATAGATTAGAAGGAATTATTTATGTATACGTACCTTTAACAAAAATTACCGAAATGGCATCTAGTGATGTACTTTTTTTAATTGTCATTGTTTCTCTTTTATTAATTTGCTTGGCATATATTAGCTTGAAAAGTTTGCAAAGGGTGTTAAAACCATTGGCCGTACTCAACGAAGCAGCGCTGGATATGGCTGCAGGAAAGTATGATACACGCGTGGAAGTTGAATCTCAAGATGAAGTGGGAGAGCTAGCGCGAAGTTTTAACCATATGGCATCGTCCATTCAACAAGAAGATGATAAGAAGCGAGACTTTCTTTCGATCGTTTCGCACGAACTTCGCACTCCGATTAGTTATATTAAAGGGTACGGCGAGGCATTTGAACAACAGCTTATACCGGAAGAGAAAAAGGCAGAAATATATACACTGATCACTCGAGAAGCCAATCGTATGCAGAAGCTCACGAATGATTTGCTGACTGTTGCAAGATCAGAGACGTTAGCGGAGGTAGAAACAAGTCCGCTCGTTTTAGCGGAAACAATTCGTGAGACAGTTCAACTTGTAAAAACGATGGCGAACGAAAAAGAAATAAGGTTTGCTATTTCAATAGATGAAGAGACGATTTTATGTGCAGACGAGCAAAAAACAAAACAAATCTTTATTAACATTTTAGAAAATGCGATTAGATATTCGCCTAACCATTCCACCATCACAATTTCGAATAAAACAACGAAAAAAGAAACGACTATTCAAATTGCAGATGAAGGATGTGGAATCGAAAGGGAGCATCTAGCACATATTACAGAGCGTTTCTACCGTGTGAATAAGGCCAGAAGCCGATCAGATGGAGGAACAGGACTAGGCTTATCCATTGCGGAGCAATTAGTAGAAGTGCAAAATGGGAAACTTACATTTGAAAGCGAAGTAGGAAAAGGAACGACTGTAAATATTACATTACCAATTTGGGAGGATACATTTGCATGAAAAAACGAATAGCGACATTTACATTAACAGCGATGGTACTAACTGGTTGTGGAGCAGAAGAGGCAAGTCATACAAATCATGAAGAAACGACTTTTCAAGAAATTGTTGTACAAATACAAACTCCTGAACAATTACCGGTAGGAGAGGAAGTTGCTTTAGCTGCCAAAGTGTCCCAAGGGGAAAAAGCAGTGGACGATGCGGATAAGGTAGAATTCGAAGTATGGGAATCCGGTTTGCGTGATGAAGGAAAAATGATTGAAGGGACATTAACAAAAGACGGTGTCTATGAAGCAAATTATACATTCAATCATGATGGGGTCTATTATATGTTTGCCCACACCACTGCAAGAGGTCTTCATACAATGCCTAAACAAAAGCTAACAGTTGGTAGCCCTGATTTAGGTTCCATATTACCAGACGAAAGCGATGACACAATGCATAACGGTCATTAAAAAATACTTGCAAAAAGAATACACTGGTAGTAATATAATGACTAGATGACCGAAATGGTTTTTTGGTCATTTTTCTTTAGAGAGAAAGGAGAGTTGCTAAATGGATCGCAAAAAAGAAATTTTAGAAGCTGCAACCAGATCTTTTTCACTTTTTGGATATAAAGCCACAACGATGGATCAAATAGCGAAAATCGCGAATGTAGGTAAAGGAACTATTTATACGTTTTTTGAAAACAAAGAAGTTCTCTTTCAAGAAATTGTGAGGACAATGATTTGCGAGATGAAGCAGGAGGCAACCAATGTAATTCGCGAAGGTGTTTCTTTTCAGGAAAATGCCCATGCTGCCTTGATGAAAATGTTGGAATTTCGAGAAACCCATCAACTCTATGCAAAAATTGTGGACGAAGAAAAAGACTGGAGAACACCAGCTGCTAAACAAATGCTACTTCAAACGGAGCAAGCAATTGTTACGTTCATTAAAGAGAAAATTGATAAGTATGTGGTTAAGGGAGAATTGAGGCAAATAAATAGTGAGCTTGTAGCATATTTATTGTTTAAGGGTTATCTTGCTTTTATTAATGATTGGAATGTAACGCATGAAGAATCATTATCCGAAGTAGAAATCGCAAACTTTTTTCAGGAAACAATTTTCCGGAGTCTCTTAGTTTGAGACTTATTTTTTTGATGTTAAATGACCAAATGAACAAAATAGTCAAACAGTTTTAGGAGGAAGATAGAATGATAAAAGCACAATGGAAAGCGATATTTACGAATCGAAAATTATTGATTCCTATTATTGCGGTATTATTTATTCCCGTTTTGTATGCAGGAATGTTTTTGTGGGCATTTTGGGATCCGTATGCTGGTTTAAGTGATTTACCGGTAGCAATCGTCAATTCAGACGAAGGTGCTGAAATGGAAGGACTGGAATTAGATCTTGGAGAGACGTTAAAAGATAAGCTTATCGATAGCGAGCAATTCAATTTTATATCTGTGTCGAAAAAAGAGGCACTTCAAGGTTTAGAAAATCAGAATTATTATTTGCTCATCGAAATTCCTGAGAACTTTTCACAGCATGCAACAACCTTATTAGATGAACAGCCAGAAAAAATGGTAATTACGTATAAAGCAAATGAAGGATATAATTTCTTAGCTTCTCAAATTGGTGGAACTGCGATGGATCGAATTCGCGCGGAGGTCAATAAAGAAGTAACATCCACTTACGCAGAACAACTATTTGATTCGATTACTAAAATTGGAAATGGTTTTGCGGAAGCATCAGATGGTGCAGGTCAATTAAAAGAGGGCGCTTCAGAAATAGATAATGGCGCTAGCGATTTGAAAGGCTACTTAGAACAACTGGCAAGCAGCACAATTGAACTGAAAGATGGTACAAATACAGTAGTAGATGGTATTCAAACAGCTGCAAAAGGATCAACTCAGCTAAATGATGGAATAGCTAAACTTGCTGATGGGTCTACTCAGTTAGCAGATGGAGCAAGTCAAACTGCAACAGGAGCAGGATCATTAAAAGAAGGTATAACAGATTATACAGCAGGAGTGGCAAAACTAAATGAAAGTTATCAATTACTTAGCGAAAAAGAAAAAGCTTTAGTTGCATCATTAGCTCAGTTACAAAGTAGCTCTGAGACGGTAAACGATAGTGCCAACCAATTATCACAAGGGGCTTCTCAAGTAACTTCTGGTATTAAAGCGTTAGCCGGTCAAATGGAACAAATAGGTGCTACACTTCCAGCAGAACAAGCGGCAGCATTAACGGAAACACTGAAACAATTAGAGGCTGGAAGTTCCACTGTATCAGCTGGATTAGAAAAACTTGCAGGTGGAACAACTGCATTATCTGATGGAACAGCTCAAGTGCATAATGGGGCTGAACAATTAAGTGCAGGATATACACAAGCTGCGCAAGGTGTTGCAAAACTAAATGAATCCTCGGCAGCATTAGTAGAAGGTTCTTCCAATTTAGCGGCAGGAACAAATACATTAGCGACAAAACTGAAAGAATTTAACACTGGTATTCAGCAAGCATATACTGGTTCAACTAACTTAGTTAGTGGTCTAAACCAATTAGCCAATGGTTCAACTCAATTACAAGAAGGAACTGGGACATTAGCTGAAAAATCTGGAGAACTTGCAGACGGATCTACTAAACTAGCGGACGGTACAAAAGCATTGGTCGATGGTACCAATACATTGCAAACGAGCCTACAAGATGCAAGTAAAGAGGTAGGCGAAGTAAGTGCCAATGATGCAACATTCGATATGATTGCTTCACCAGTGGATGTAGAGACAGAGGCGGTCAATTCAGTGCCGAACTATGGTACAGGTTTCACTCCTTATTTCTTATCACTTGGTTTATTCGTAGGGGCATTATTAATTTCGATTGTATTCCCACTCGTACAACCAGCTATTAAGCCAACAAACGGGGCATCATGGTTTACAAGTAAAGTAACTGTACTTGGGGTTGTTGGGATTATTCAATCCTTAATCGCAGTAGCTATCGCCTTATTTGCGCTTAAATTAGAAACACAAAATGTTGGTATGTTCATCCTAACAGCGATTATTACAAGCTTTACATTTTTAGCGATGATCCAATTATTTGTTTCCGTTCTAAGTGATTCTGGAAGATTCTTGGCTATTCTTGTGTTAATCCTTCAATTAACAACAAGTGCAGGAACATTCCCATTAGAACTGATTCCACAGCCATTACAAATTTTTAACAAACTATTACCGATGACTTATTCTGTTCAAGCTTTTAAAGCAGCTATTTCAACAGGTAATATGAGTGATCTATGGGCAAGCAACGGTGTCCTTATAGGATTTATGGTAGCGTGCCTAGTCTTAACATTTGGCTATTTCATGCTATTGTTCAAAAAACGTCATTCCAACCAAACAGCAGAAGTATAATTAAAAGCGCTTATCTCTAAAAAAGGGGATAAGCGCTTTTAACTATTCAATAATAAAAAGTTAAAGGGATAGAAATTTCGCAGTAAATGGTAAAGGGCAACAGAATAGAACGCGAAAGCAACCAGTATGCCGGCCAGAGCAACTATTTCATATACAAGAGCAACTAATCCATTGACGAAAGCAACTAAATCGTCTAACAGAGCGACCAAAAGAAAGCCGATGAAATCAGGGCGGGGAATCACTTCTAAAGCAGGAGCAAAAGTGCTAAAGCGACTGTCTCTGACCCGATTAAGTAATTGGGAACGATAAATGGAATAATGCACATAATAGAGATACTGCAACGTAATGCGTTGAATAAAGTGTCCGCTATGATTTTCGCTGCAGGACGGACGCTTTCCACGGGGTGTGCGATGAGCCTTCACCGCCGCTTGAGCGTACGTTGTGAAGTCTCATTATGCTCACTTAATCCCGTTGGAGTCGCCGCCCTGCAGCGAAAATCAATGGAAATTGCCAAATTATTGAGATCCCATATTAACAATAAATGGTTGAACGAGACAATATCCACTGCGAACGCGACAATCCCCGGTCATAGGTTGGTTGCCCTAAGCCATTTACTGGATGCATGCAATGGAAAAATGGGTAAAGTTTTGTTTTTTCAACTGGTCTGCACTGATAAGTATGTAGTTTCCATTAATTTTCACTTCATCCGATGGAAATCGTCTGCCCTACAGTGAAAATCTTAGCGGTTAATAAGATGCGCTATCCCAATAATACGTCTCAATCCTAGTACACTTGCTATTTTGCGAATTGGTTGCTTTCACAGGTATTTTGGTTGCTCTCGTATTGATTTAGTTGCTTTCCATATAGAACTGGTTGCTCCCAGTGATCGGTTGGTTGTCCTAAACCATTTATTGGATGAATGCAATGAAAAAACTGGTTGAAATTTTGTTTTTTAACGGGATGGTATTGATAATTGGGCAATTTCTTTTGATTTTCGCTACAGGCGTCGACTCCTACCGGATAAGTGAGCAAAATGAGCCATCCCAACGTACGCCTAAGG
>NZ_JBFTLO010000020.1:0-52755 GCF_056396485.1 Psychrobacillus sp. 05T411
TTAATCCTGGGATATTCATGTTAAAATGCATTTGTACGTAGCTCCTTTTCATACTTGTTTCTCGACAATTCAAGTATAAAAGAAACAGAAGTTACGTGCATTTTTTTATGCACAATTGTAGGAAAACCCCAACAAATATTATAGAACCGTTATTTTGACAACCGCATGACATAAAAAAAGAATCGCCCATCTATTAGAAGGATGGGCGATTCTTTTTTTATTAAACTCTTTCTAATTCCTGTGTCTCTTCCTCAGAAGAATTATCTTCGTTCGGTATGTCCTCACTTAAACCAAGCGTCTTCGCTGTAGAAGTATGAAGTTCGCGGAAAAGTTCAGGATTTTCCACTAAAGAGATACCATAAGAAGGAATCATTTCTTTGATTTTTGGCTCCCACTCTTTTACATATTGCGGGAAGCATCTATTAATTATTTGAAGCATAACATGAACCGCAGTAGAAGCGCCTGGAGAAGCACCTAGCAAGGCTGCAACAGAACCATCCGCTCCAGTAATAACTTCCGTACCAAATTGCAGTGTGCCTTTGCCTCCTGCTTCGGTGTCTTTAATCACTTGTACACGTTGTCCCGCTACTACGATATCCCAATCTTCACTTTTAGCATTAGGAACAAACTCCCGTAACTCCTCGATACGTTGTTCTTTCGATAACATAAGTTGTTGAACTAAGTATTTCGTTAACGACATGTTTTTCGCACCTGCCGATAACATCGTGAATACATTAYTCGGTTTTACAGAACCTAATAAATCCATATTTGAACCGGTTTTTAAGAACTTTGGTGAAAAGCCGGCGAATGGTCCAAATAATAATGATTTTTCATTGTTGATATATCGAGTATCCAGATGGGGAACGGACATTGGTGGAGCTCCAACCGCAGCCTTACCATATACTTTTGCATGATGTTGCGCTACTATTTCTGGATTTTTACACACTAGGAATAGACCACTAACCGGGAACCCACCTACATGTTTACTTTCAGGTATACCTGTTTTTTGCAGTAAAGGTAAGCTTCCGCCACCGCCGCCGATAAAGACAAATTTTGCATTAACATATTCAAGTTTGCCATCATTGCTCTGCACTTTCAATTCCCATAAGTCATCGCTCGTACGTTTAATATCATTTACTTGATGATTGTATCTAACATCTACATTTTCATTTTCTAAGTGATCAAACAACATGCGCGTTAAAGCACCGAAGTTGACATCTGTTCCAGAGTCGATTTTTGTTGCCGCTATTGGCTTATCCAAAGTTCGGTCTTTCAACATAAGCGGAATCCATTCCTTCAATTTTTCTGGATTGTCGGAAAACTCCATTCCTTCAAATAAAGGACTATTTGAAAGCGCTTCAAAACGATTTTTCAAAAATTTAACGTTTTGCTCCCCATGTACATAGCTAATATGTGGCAAAGGCATAATAAAGTCTTGCGGATTACTGATTCGACCGCTATCTACAAGGTACGACCAAAACTGTCTAGAAAGTTGGAACTGTTCATTAATCTTGAGTGCTTTACTAATATCTACAGTACCGTCTGGTTTTTCACTCGTATAGTTAAGCTCACACAGTGCGGAATGTCCTGTTCCTGCATTATTCCATTCATTGGAGCTTTCTTCCCCTGCTTGATCAAGCTTTTCGAATACCGTAATTTTCAAGTCTGGCGCTAGTTCTTTCAGCAGTGTTCCCAAAGTCGCACTCATGATGCCGGCACCAATTAAGATAACATCTGTGTTAGTTTGTCTGTTACTCATTTTTACCATATCCTTATATCTTAAGTTTTGCAGAAAGGATGTAGACGCTCCTTCTTAGTCGTTATAGCAAAACAAGACGCGACCTAGGAACACACCTTTTCTGTATTATTTATATCCTTTTATTAGTGTATCATAGTTATTTTAAGATTAAAACATCTCTATCTCATTCTATGTCGTATATTGTAGTATTAAGTCATGGAATCTAAGAGAAATGATGGGAGAAATTCCAGAGGGTATATGTAAAATAAATCATAAATTAAAACCTGACATACAAATAGGTTTTTTTAATTAACTTTCATTCGTTTCTACTATATATTTAAACTAGGTGATGAGATGAATACAAAAATATATGTAAACAATGAAAAGTTCGTAGCAGGAATGAGTTTGAAAGATAGTGCCGAATATGAGAACAACAACATGGCCCTTCATGTATGTGAAAACCCAAATAATATATTGGAAAACCGTAAAACACTAGCCGCATCCTTACATTGTGATTTAAAGACCTTCGTCTGTGCCAATCAAACACATAGTGCTAATTTCCACCGGGTAACGTTAGATGACAAAGGTCGAGGTGCAGACCGAATAGATACCGCCATTGCAGATACAGATGCCTTATATACATATGAGCCGGATCTCTTATTATGCAGCTTCACTGCCGATTGTGTTCCTGTCATTTTTTTTAATGAAAAGACTGGTCTCATTGGGGTAATCCATTCTGGCTGGCAAGGTACCGTAAAAGAAATTACCTTGAAACTTTTTCAACATTTAACGCAAATAGAGCGATGTAATCCAAGCGATTTACACGTCCAACTTGGTGCAGCCCTTAGCCAAGAGAAATTTGAAGTGGATGAAGATGTATATGTAAAATTTAGAGACCTAGGTTACGCAGATGACTTTATTTATTACAATGAAGAAACGAATAAATATCATATCGATAACCAGCTAACCGTGAAAAAGCAATGTGAATTAGTGGGAATTCCGTCTGAGCAAATTAAAATAGATACCACTTGTACGTTTTTGAGCCCAGATGGATTCTCTTACCGACAAGATAGACAAAGTGGTAGACATATGAGTTTTATCATGAAAAAGGGCATTTAAAAAAGGACCTACAACAGGTCCTTTTTTAAATTGACTATCTTCATCTTCCTTTATTTTTGTATAAACATTTGTGTCCAATAATTACCATCCTGCACATACCCTACTCCAATATGCGTAAAGTTTTTATTAAGGATATTGGCTCTATGCCCTTCGCTGTTCATCCAAGCTTTCACTACTTCAGCTGCAGATTTTTGACCTTGTGCAATGTTTTCTCCAGCTGATTTGTATGTAATACCATAGCTTTTCATCATATCAAATGGTGAACCATATGTCGGGCTTGTGTGATCGAAATATTGCTTATCATGCATATCCTGGGACTTGGATTCTGCTACTCTTGCAAGCTCCCAGTTACTTTTAAGAGCTGGAAGTCCAGCATTTGCTCTTTCCACATTTATAAGTTTAATCACTTCTTGCTCTACACTAGCTTGTTCTTTTGTTGGAACATTAATCTTTTGTCCAGGATAGATAAGATTCGGATTCGCTAGCCCTGGATTTACGTCGATTAATTCCTGAACCCCTGTTTGTGTTTTCATCGCAATTTTCCAAAGCGTGTCTCCTTTAACGACTGAATATGAACTATCTGCCAAAGCGCTCATTGGTAATAACAACGATATAGATAAAGCAGAAGCAATGGCCGCTTTCCCTACTTTTTTAAACATCCAATCAATCCTTCCAGTTTAGTATATATTCATGGTAAGTAGTTTCGTAAAGTTATTCACCACTTAATATATGGAAGGATTTTTACAATTTCATTACAGGTGAAATAAACAATTTTAGATTAATTGGGATACAAGGTTTCTTCCAAAAATTTTTGGTAATATATTTGTCATATAAACGACAAAGGAAAAAGTTACCATAAAAAAATTCCCCATTTTTTCGTTATTTATCCCATTCCTCACTTAATATTCACATTTAATGAACTAGATAGTACTATTTTTAAAGTTAGAAAACACACAAAGCAGGAAATCCATCTGTGATTTCCTGCTTTTTTGACGTTATTTTACATCGTCGCTGCTGAGGAAGCAGCTGCTTGGTCAGCCTTAACACAATCAATTGCCACAACAAGTGCAATGATTACGCCCTCCATCTCTTCATCCACTATTTGAACTTTGTAGCTATCTCCCCAAGTGAACCACTCTTTGTTTACTTTACCGACGATTTCACCATGTCGCAGCACTTGGAAATCCATATCCCACCAGTTCCCATTTACCTCAATGCCTGCCGCATCAATCGTATAGCGTGCTTTAAAGAAGGAAAACTCCTTCTTTATCGTTAACACCTCAACACCATTGACCTCCACAAAAAACTTCGGTAAAAAACTGAACACTTTTTTTGTAATGAGTGCGATTTCATCTCTTGTTGTATTTAAAATGGAGAACGTCTTTGGAATTTGCATAAAACTTCCTTCCACGTAATAAACATCCTGCTCCTGCTCATTCTTTACGGTAAACTTTCCACCTAGACTGAATACCTTTTGCTTTATATAAAGTTGCTTCATATTACGCCTCCTAAGGTAATGTATGCTACCAAAAGTATACCATTATTCGAAATTAGGTACTCAAACGCCTACCTTCTCACCCAGATCCAAATCGGCTTTTTACAGCAATACGATTGTAATCTAGTTATGTTGGATACTTTATCTTTTTATTGCAGAGATAGTGATTAGAAAAAAATGGTTGTAAAAAACACAAGAGACCGTCTGTTGTTGACAGTCTCTTGTGTTTATATCACTTTTTTAGAAGTTTCTAGTTTCTACTTACTCTGATTTATATTTTTTATTAAATCAGAGATTGTTAATCTGAAAGCAGTCGTTCCAATAACTCACTTGAACAAGTTAATGGTCGTGATTATGATCGGCGCACTAAATACAACATCGATCAGGAATGCACCTACAATTGGCACGACCAGGAACGCCGTGCGAGAAGGACCATACTTGCTCACGGTAGCGGACATGTTCGCCATTGCATTCGGTGTTGCACCCAGCCCGTGGCCTAAGAATCCAGATATCATAACAGCCGCATCGTAATCTTTTCCAAGCATGCGGAACATCACAAATATCGTATACAAGACGAGGAAGATAACCTGGATGAGTATAATGCCGATGAGTGGTAGTGCGAGATCTGCGACTTCCCATAACTTGATGCTCATCAATGCCATCGAAAGAAAAATCGCAAGCGAAATGTCACCGATGAAGTTAATTTCCTTCATGTTCACCGTGCCCTTTACAAAGCGATCAGCAAGATTCCGGACAATGACCGCCACAAACATCGCTCCGATATAGGACGGTAGCACGAAGCCGGTCACATTCGTAAACAAATCACCAAGATACGTACCCACTGCCATGGAAAACGTGAGGAGGGCGACCTGGACCATGAACGACCATTCTCGAATCGGCTTCTCATCTTTCTCTACATACTTTTCTATTTCACCCGATGCCGGCTTTAAGTCGTGTTTCTTAATCAGGTACCGCGCAACCGGTCCACCAGTAAGGCTACCGCAAATCAGGCCAAGTGTGGCAGCGGCCATGCCAATCGTCAAGGCTGAGGAAATGCCCAAGTCCTCAATGGTCTGTCCGTATGCTGCAGCACCACCATGTCCTCCGTTCATCGAAACTGCTCCAGCCATGACACCCAACAATGGGTCAATTCCAAACAATTGAGCAAACGAAACACCGATGACGTTCTGCATGAACACCGTGACGCCGCACAAGAGCAAGTAGATGACTAAGAGCTTCCCACCCAATTTGATGAGTTTGAAGCTTGCCCCAAGGCCGACCGTCGTAAAGAAGGCGATCATGAACAGCGTCTGTAGCGATGTATCCAATGTAACCTCGACAATCCCCGTAGTTTTCAATACGAGCGCTAAAATCGCGAATATCAAACCGCCGACGACAGGCGCAGGGATCAGGAACCGATTAAGCAATCCGATTCGGTTGACAAGTGCCATTCCCAACAAATAGAGAGCTACTGCAAGGAACAAAGTTGTAATTTGATTTAGTTCAATCATATATCTTCACCTTTCTAAAAAGCTTTACCGCTTGATTGTAGAAGTTCCCCAAGCCGAACTGTTCAGCCGTTTTCATCAATATCTTGGTTAACCTCGGATATGTTAAAGCTTGTCCTTTTGTCATTTGCTCATAATGCAAAAGATTCACCTACATTAATGGCGATACACAMGGAAACCATCCTCATACTCCAACAATTAATCCTAGTATTAGCACGGTAAAAATTTCATATGCCTTAGTAAATTTTAATTTTTTCTACATCAATAAATTTTCTTCTCCAGCAGGTAAGCGCTTTCATCGAGTGGAGGTAGTTCTATTCTAATATTTTAGGGGAAACTTATCGAATCCTACAAAATCCGACATTTTCAGTTATAAATTATTAATGAATGGAGATAGGAATTATAGTGGAGAAGCTATTAACTTTTAGTACCCTTGCCGAACCTAATCGTCTACATATTGTCGAACTCTTATGTAATGGGTCCCTTACTGTAGGAGAAATATCCGAGAGGCTTGAACTCCGTCAACCACAAAATTCCAAACATCTCCGAGTTCTTAGTGATGCTGGGCCCGTTTAGGTACAAGCTCTCGCAAATCGTGGAATCTACAAACTCATATCTCAACCATTCGATGAACTAGATGGCTAGCTAAAGTCCATTCTAAGCATTTGGGGCAAGAGATTCAATCGCTTGAACGATTATTTGAATCAACTTCAGGGTAATAATAAAAGAGAAGATGTTGACATTGAATTAGACACTAAGCCTCGGGAACTTACTGTGCCTGCCGATTTCTTAGAAGTACTTGAGCATGAGACTGAAGCAAAACAATTTTTCGACGGGTTATCCTATAGCAATAAACGGAGATTCATCCTTTCTATTGAGGGAGCTAAGACAGCGGAGACTCGACAGCTTCGGATTGACAAAGCAGTCGTTACATTAAAAGAAGGTCGGACACAGTAACTAACTTATGAAGAAATCATGCAAATCTCATTAATAGAATGGTTAATCAAGTTCAAGGAAATTACTAGCCCTTTATTTTAATGGTTGAAAAGAGATAAGGTTTAATTAAAAATCACTAATAATTTATTCAAAGTCGATCTTTGCTCTAAAAAATCGACTTTGAATATGTATTCTTAAAAATACTTCATTTACTTACGATACGGTTCTCCTTGACTGGTCTAAATGCGGTTTTTAATTCTCGATTCGGTCCACAATCGGTCCAAAAACTTGGGATTCGGTCCACCAATCGGTCCAAAAACTTGGGATTCGGTCCATCAATTACTTTAATATATATTTACTAGCATTCCCCTTCCCTACCAATTCTATTTGTTCTTGAGCTCTTAGCTTTTGCAAAACCCTTTTACTACTAGTTGATGAAAAACCACATAAAATTTCTACATCAGACCTTGTTATATAATCGTTTTTCTTCAAATAGTCAACAATCATCACTTCAGCCTGAATCTCATCAAAATCTTTATCTTTTATATATTCAATTTGATCCTCAAATTCAGCATACACACGATGAGTAAACATATAGCTATTTCTTTTTTCTCTCTGGAGTATATTTTTCCTTTGACATAGGTTATTCAGCACTGTAGTTACTGATTGCTTATTAATTTGTGCAACTTCAGCAGCTTTTGAAAGTGTAATTGTTTTATTTTCTTTGATATATTTTAAAATACAGATTTCCTGAACTGTAAATTCGCCTAAAAGTTCTTCTTCCTTAGTAATGAACTTTAGAAACTCAACGTCCTATAAACTACTGCGTAAAATTAATTTTACAGCATTATTATATAAAGTATAATCTGGAGCAGATTTGCCTAAAGCTAGCATATCCTTAAAAATAATATCTACACCTTGACCAGATCTCTGAACATATTTTAACTTCTGAAATATCTCAGCTATTAACTTATTCCTTGGTGTAGAAGGATGGCTAATAATATTATTACTATCTATACCTTCAGGGAAAGATCCAGGGTTTTCTATAACAATTTCAGTCGGATAAAATTTAATAATAATTGAAGATGTATTTTCATAATCTCTATGTGTCATGGCATTTAATAAAGCTTCTTGGAAAACATTGATTGGATAGTCTTGAACTTCTAATTTAAATAAACCAACTTGAATATTTTCAATACTATTACGGTCCTCAAATACTTGGTGAATTCTATCTATTGCTCTCACTAATGGTACTTTTAAATCTAATCTCTTATGATACTCCGTTTTTCCTTCTTTATAACTTAAAACTAGTATTTCTGCTTGCGGTAAATATTTTACAATTGCAGCTTCTGTTCCTACAAGTAAAACACCTGCTACAGTCAATTTAATTTCATCTTCTATAACTTTAATCAATTCAAGATCTTTTAGGAAACTCAAATCATCTAGATTGTATAATGTTGAGTCTTTATCCCTTGAATGTAATTTGCGTTTTAAATTCTCTACTTCAACAAAATCTACATCTTCTTCACTAGAATTTTCAATAATTTTTGCTGAATAATCACCCTTAAAACCTTTATGGTTCTCCGCACCATATTAACTGGGGGTTTTTAATACTTTTTATATATAACAAGCGTAATACCTTTAAGTACAACTTTTATTACGTTAATTGTTAATGTATTACCTAGTCATTTAATTTATATAGTTTTTACATTTATAAATTTTATAATTTCTAATATTTCTTCGGGATTAGTATTAAACCATTCTGTTCCAGGAGCATATTCGATTTGTTTATCTCTCAATTTTAAAATTGAATGAATTGCTATTTCTAAAAGAGATGGTTTATCTGTTTTTATTATAAATGCTATTTTAGGCAGTTCAGGTAATGCTGTAGATACCTGTGAAAGAATTCTTATTTTCGGATCTCTTTCCGACATACCTATTTTACACGGCCAAGATTCCTCACCTTTTAACATAGACAACTCTTTATAACTTTCAAAATAGTATACATAAACCGATGAGTTTCCTTCTCCTAATTCTTCATATTCCAGAAAATCATGAGGTATTTCATCTTCTGTTTCCTCTATAACTTCTACGTTTGTATCCTCATTAAAAGTACTTGTCTCATCATGTATTTTCCAATATCCATACGCAACATTTTCTACGATTCCCTTTTTCGACATTTGTGATAAAGTTGTCTTAACAGATCTCGGAAAATCTAGTATTTCAGGTTCTTTACCTTCATTCATTAAATGATGTTCTAATACTTTGTTTACAATCTCGTCTCTTTTTATTAATTTTCCGTTAAATAACTTTAAAATCAGCTCTTCTATAATCATTGGAGTTATAGGAAGCTGTCTATATTTATATTCTTCCAAATTACCACCCCCATTCCTCTATAAATAAAACCTACAGCTCTAATGATAAATTAATACTGTAGGTTCTTATATAATCATCTATTACTTATAATCGCACTTATTTATGATAAGGTTCACCCTTCATTATCCTAAAACTACGGTAAATCTGCTCCACTAATACCAACTTCATCAATTGATGGGGCAAAGTCATTTTACTAAAAGACAATTTTTCATCCGAACGTTTCATCACATCATCATGTAAACCGAGAGATCCACCAATCACAAAGGCAATTTTGCTGCGACCATAGGTCATTAACGTCTCTAAATCACTAGCAAGTTGCTCGGATGTTTTCATCTTTCCTTCAATTGCTAACGCAACGACATAAGTATCTGCTCCGATTTTTGCTAAAATGCGGTCTCCTTCTTTTTTCTTTACGATTTCCATGTCGGCATCACTTAAATTTTCTGGTGCTTTTTCATCAGGTACTTCTACTAAATCAATTTTTGCATAGCTACCTAGACGTTTGGTGTATTCCTCAATCCCCATTTTCAAATATTTTTCTTTCAACTTTCCAACCGAGACAATTTGTATATTCACAGGTTATCCACCTTTACATTTTGTTTACAAACAAGTTATCAACAACACTTATGCACATATCCACAACCAAGTTCTATATATTGTGTCTTATTCTTCTTTTTCTACAACATATACTGCAGCGACATTACAGTATGTGCACTTTGTGGATAACTTTTCTTCTCCATTTAATTTCTCTAGCATTGGAAACGTTTTTTGTTCCGCAACGAACATGTCTAATGCTTGATTTATATGGGTTTCACAGCTGAATATTCTCAATTTTTAACTTCCTTTCGTTTTCCGAATAATTTAATTAGTTATACACAAACGACCAACTCTTATCCACAATCTATTTTATCAAAAGAAAAACGAGTAGGAAAGAACAGCTTTTCTTTTCCTACTCGTTGTGTACATCTTTTATTTACATTTTGGAGTTATCCACATATTTATAATGTATCCGTTTCTTTTAATGCAATCGTCAGTTCTACTAATTCACCTTGACGGTATACTTTTACTTTCAATTCATCACCAATTTCTTTTTCATTGTATAAATGTTTTCTCAACTCAATGGTGTTTTCAATTTTTTCTCCGTCCATTTCTACAATGACATCATATGGTTTCATACCTGCTAAAGCAGCTGGTGTATTTTCAATAACTTGATCTACTACAACTCCTGTTGTCACTTCAGCTGGTAGTTTTAACGTATCACGCTGATGAATTGCAGGTACATTTGTTACATCGACCAAAGTGATGCCCATAGATGGACGATTTACTTTTCCATTTGCCTCTAAATCTTCAATAATTGGAATCGCGGAGTTAACTGGTATTGCAAGTCCCATACCCTCTACGGTAGATTCGGAAATTTTCATCGAATTTATTCCGATTAATTGTCCTGCCAGATTGATCAATGCTCCACCACTGTTCCCTGGGTTAATCGCTGCATCTGTTTGTAAAACTTCTGCCTGCCAGTCTTCTATTCCATCCCCGTTTATATCTGTTGGTACAGCACGGTCTTTACCAGATACAACACCAGTTGTAACGGAACCGTAGAAGTCTAAGCCTAACGGATTACCAATAGCAATAACAGATTCCCCTTGCTTTAAGGCATCAGAATCTCCAAATTCGATAACTGTATCTACACCTTTATCGTCAATTTCTAAAACAGCCAAGTCTGTCCATACGTCACTTCCAACTAATTTAGCTTCCACTTTTGCGCCATCTGCTAATGTTACTTCTACTGCCTTTGCACCTTCGATTACATGATGATTCGTAATCACATATGCTTTTCCATTTTCTTTTTTATAAATAACGCCTGAACCCGTCCCAGCTTCTTGCTCCGATTGGGATTGACTCCAAAAGTTTGTTACCGATTGGATATTGGAAACACCTACAACTGCTCCTGAGGCTTTTTCAACTGCGCCTGTTACGTCAGTTGTTATGTCTACAGAAAGTTGCTGTGTTTTGCCGGGAGTATTAGTTATGTTAGCCGTATTGTCGGCTGGTAAATTTGTTACGACAGAAGGTATTAAAAACCATACAAGTAAAGCTCCAACTAGTACACCTGCTAATCCACTGAAAAAAAAGCCAGCTACACCTCGCTTTTTTTCTTTTTTTGGTGCTCTTTTTTCTACTATTGTCTCTTCTATTCTTGGTTCCTCTTGTGGTCCGTATGGATTATTTGGTTCCATCGTTCATCTTCCTTTCTTTTTATATAACTGTTTGTATTGTTACTTTACCCAACTCACATTAAAATAAGATGAAAATACATTTAAAGATAAATAAAAAAAGTCCCAAAGCATTTGCTTTGGAACTTTTGCTATTTAAACGGTTACTAATTCAGTTGGTACGTTTGCATCTGTATCATGAAGATGTACATATTCACCCGTAACAATACCGCAAGACTGAAGTGTTTGTGCAACACTCATTCGTGCAAGATCTTTCATATTATTATCTTTACTTAAATGAGATAAATAAATATGCGTGTTTTTAGTATCTACCACTTCACTCATCGCAACCGCTGCATCTTCGTTGGAAACATGTCCTACATCGCTTAATATTCTTCTTTTTATCGACCAAGGATATCGTCCCATTTGAAGCATACTCACATCATGGTTACTTTCAAAAACAAAGGAATCTGCTCCTTTAATATGTCCTTTCATCCGGTCGCTAACGTACCCAGTGTCCGTAATTAAAACAAGCTTACGTCCATTTTCATGAAATATATAAAACATTGGATCCACCGCATCGTGCGAGACAGCAAAAGACTGGATATCCAGCGTTCCAAATGATTTTACAGTCTCCATATCAAATTGGAATCGTTGTTCAACGGGCACTTTGCCGATTAGGGGATCCATTGCTAGCCATGTTTTTTCGTTTGCATAAATTGGTATACCATGTTTTCTAGCAACGACACCTAATCCCTTAATATGGTCACTATGCTCATGTGTTATAAAAATGCCTGATAGCTTTTTAATATCTCGACCTATTTCACTAAAAAGCTGTTCCATTTTCTTCCCACTTAAGCCCACGTCGACTAAAAAAGAATGATCTTCGTTTTCCACATAAATCGCATTCCCACTACTCCCACTTGCTAAAACACTAAACTTCATTGCTAAAACTCCTTACTTTACTTCTGGTTGTTCCGTCTTTTTAGGAATTTCACTAATTGTTCCTTCTACTGCATTGACAAAATACCCCTCCATCGTCCCGTCTGCAAGTTCGACTGGTACATACCAAGTTGGTGCAAATACTTGTGTCTCGGTTAGTTGGGCTAATGTTGAATACCCTAGTCTAATATCTTTAACAGTCGAATCTGCTTTTAATAATGAGCTGGAGTACAAAACTTTAATTACTAACATAGGCGACACTAACTTTTTCAATTCATCGTAATCTTCTAGATTATTCAATACTGTTTGTTCGTATCGAATGATTTCTTCTTCATCATTCCAATAGACAATTACTTGCGCATTTTTATTGTGGTAAACGAGTCGATCATTTACTTTTTGAAAAAATGTAGCCGATTGTTCCTCTTCATCTATTTTCCACAATCCGTAGGAATCACCATTTATAATATTTTCTTTAACTAGCTTTTCTAAAGAACTTTCTGTTGTTATGGGAAGTGGTTCTTTAAATGTACCAATTAATTGATAACCATCCTTTACTTCTAACGTCTGGTTTGTTAATTCATTTAACTCTTCCTCACTAAAAAGATGTACATTTCCAGAGACGTACGATGCCTCTTGGATATATGATTCTGTTTTCGGGACTTTAATATTTTCCGACAGTAGTCTTTCCTCAATAGGAGTATCCATTGGCTCCACTACATTCAGCGCATCATTGTACCTAGTCGAGTAAAGAGATAATAAAAACACATTTAAAATAGAAAATACGATAATAAATATCGTTTTCGTTTTATTCCAATCCAAATTTGTCACCCCCTAATAGTTCCGGAGTAACTCGAATCCAAGAACCATTCGCTAAATAATACCACGAAGGCTCTAGATTTATAATCTCCTGCTCATCGTCCTGAGACAAATTGTATCCAAGTACAATATCATCGATGGATGACACTTTTTTATCAGAAAGGGAGTGAATCAAGTCATATATATCTTGTCCAGATTGTAACGGGACTTCTCTTTTTTTCTCAGGTGTAGGGGCATCCAACGTATAATATGGCCTAATATACCGATATACACGATTTGTTCCCCAGTATTGTGTAATCTCGGTTGCTGTATCATCACTGAAAACTGGCATTCCAAGAAAATAGAGTTGATAACTTACTTGTTTTGTAGAAGAATTCAAACGACTATATCGATAATCATCTGTCCATCCATTATGCTCATTAATGAAGTTCAAACTTTGTTGAATAAGCTCATCCGGTTTACCGACGGTATCACTTTCCGAAGCTGGGTGCACATAACTTAACTTTTTATATAAATAGTCGACGTTCATGAGTGCACTATCATCCGTATACTCCTGCCCACTTACTCCTAATGGATTACTGCGAACGAGGCTCGGATTCGTAAACAAAGCATTTTTAAACTTGTCCGGTGCAATTTTTTCTACAAAATACGAGTAGCTGGACATTGATTTAGGGCTTGCAGTTACATATAGCGAAAGTCGATTTACTCTTTCTATCTCATTATACACCGGCAGATCGATCGTTTGTTTTTTCAAGCGTTTGACAAAATTTTCTTGATTGGCATTGCTGATGTTTGCTGCATAGACTTTTTGTGTTGTCGTGCTAATGAAGTATAGATTCATTTTTTCACTAGGGTTATCATCCCATTCAACGATTAATCGATTGAACGAGGCGTTAGGTAAACTATAATCAGTAAAGTTTAAAATATTGTCGTATATTTTAAATGGAACTTCCGCTGGAAAAAAGAAGGTCATCCGATTCGGTATTTTTGTATACTCATTTATTTGCTGATCACTTGCTTGATTATTCAAAAGCTCTACCGTTTGTATTTCCCAATTTTTCATTGAATTTAATACATCTTCGATTACTTGCGTATTTTCGGAACCATTTAATGACTCTTCTTGACTGAACAGTAGTCGATAAGGCTTCACTACATCTTCCATTCTCTTTTTTTCTGCAATTGCAATATCAACTACTGGTGTATCGTTTGTATTATACGAAGGTGAATACGTCCATATCGTAAAAGTTAGGGTTAAACTAAGTAGGATGAGTAAGAGTAAAATAACTGATTTTACTTGTTCAATATACTTCAATCCCACTCACCTTCCTCGTCCATTTCAACTTTTAATGTGAAAAATATTGTCGTGCCTTGTCCTTCTTCACTTTCTGCCCAAATGCTACCACCATGTGCTTCTATCATTTCCCGGGCAATAGCGAGTCCAAGACCCGTTCCACCCATTGACCTTGCTCTTGCACGATCCACGCGATAAAAACGATCAAAAATTCGATTAACATTTTCAGGAGGTATCCCCATACCTTCATCTGAAATCATCACAGTTAATATATTTTCTTGCACAGCAACTCCAAATCGGATATTTCCTCCATCCGGTGAGTATTTCATTGCATTGGAAATAATATTATCCATTACTTGTGTCAATTTATCCGTGTCGATATCTACATAATACGCTTTATCAGACAGCATCCGTTGAAAAGTAACATGTTGAGATTTAGAAAGTTCAAATCGATCTATTATTCGATTAAAAAATTGATTGAAATTAACAATCTCTCGGTTCAAATCATAGTCCCTACTATCCATTTTAGATAATTGCAGCAAATCATTTACAAGACGAATCATCCGATGTGTTTCCGTTTGTGTCACTTGTAAAAATGTTGGTGCAATCTCGTCATCTCTCCATGCACCTTCTGCCAGTGCTTCTAAATAACTGCTCATCGTCGTTAGTGGAGTCCGTAACTCATGTGACACGTTTGCAACAAACTCTCTTCGTTCCATGTCTATTTTTTCCTGTTCAGTATTATCATGTAGCACGGCGATTAATCCATTCACAAAACCTGTTTCTTTTTGAATGACGGAAAAGTTCGTGCGCAATATAAATGGGCGCTCTTGCGTACTTAAATCTAAATTCATGGATTCCTTTAAGTGAATTAAATCCTCAAATGAATAAGCAGAATCAATACCAAGAACAGATATAATCGGACGATTTAAAACCATCTCTCTCGGAATACGCAATAATCGGATAGCCGGATCATTAATAAGAATAACTCGTCCTTTACGATCTGTCGCAATAACGCCATCCGTCATATTGGCAAGAACCGATGCAAGCTTTCGACGCTCTGCCTCTGTTGTCGATTGCGCTTCTTGCAAACGATTTGTTAAATGGTTAAATGCAATAGCTAGTTGACCGATCTCATCATTGCCGTATACACGTACTTTGCGAGAAAAATTACCTTTCGCCATAGCTTGCGCTTGTTTTCTCATATCGGATATTGGTCTAGTAATCGTTTGTGCGATTAATATTCCGAGAACAATCGTAATGGCAAGTGCAACGGCCGTACCCCCTGCAAGAATTTGGTTTATCTCATTCATCTGACCAAAAACATTTTCAATATTCGATTCGATATATAAAGAACCAACTACATCTCCCTGATAGATGATTGGCGTTGCTAAAATCCAAATTCGCTTTTCCTTATCTAGTGAAATCTTGTTTTGTTCATTTGCGGTAGTTATGGATAGCTTCACTAATTCATCCATGGATCTTTGTCCAACGATCGACTGGTTACTGTCATCCGATGTCGCTAAAATTTGATATCTCGCATCAATGACACGCACTTCTTTAATGTCGTATGAATTTAAACCTGACAAGATCGAACGCAGGCTTTGCTCTTTAGTTAGGTCTTCTTCATTTCTTATTTTAATGATTTCTTCTCGAGCACTAAACTCTAGTAAGCTTACACGGTCTGATATAGAATCCTGAAAATTTTCTCTTAACGTTTTTTCCAACTCTCGAACAAAATATAAACCAATAATTTGCATGGCAATAATTATTAGTAGTATATAGATAAAAACAATCTTCATATGAATTGATTTGAAATAACCAACCTTTTGCATTTGTTTACTCCTGTTCAGGATTTCGTAAATAGTAACCGACGCCTCTTCTAGTTACAATCCATGCAGGATGACTAGGATTATCCTCGATTTTCTCACGCAGACGACGAATGGTTACGTCTACTGTTCGAACATCTCCAAAATAATCATATCCCCATACGGTTTGTAATAAATGTTCACGGGTCATCACTTGTCCAATATGTTTAGCTAAATAGTGTAATAACTCAAATTCACGATGTGTCAGTTCAATTGTTATATCTCTTTTTAACGCTAAATATGCGTCTGGTTGTATCGTTAATGGCCCTATTACAATATCGTTTGTCGCAACTTCTGTATCGCCATGTGTCGTTTGATGTCTTCGCATATTTGCTTTCACTCTTGCTATTAACTCTCTTGTGCTAAATGGTTTAGTAACATAGTCATCTGCTCCTAGTTCCAAACCGAGCACTTTATCGATCTCTGAATCTTTTGCGGTTAACATGATGATTGGAAAATCATATTTTTTCCTTACTTCTCGACAAACTTCCATACCGTCTCTATTTGGAAGCATAATATCTAATAGCATTAAATCCGGTTGTACCTCTTCCACCTTTTTTAATGCTTCATCGCCATCATAGGCGCAAAATACTTGATAACCTTCTTTTTTTAGATTAAATTGCAGTATATCTGCAATCGGTTTTTCGTCGTCTACTACTAATATCTTTTTACTCATTTATAGTACCCCTTTCATTCTTTTCTCTATATTTTGTAGAAATAAATTTTTTCTTAATGTATTTACTCTAACATGCTTTTACACTCTTCGCATCCTTAAAGGAAGTAGTTGGTATGAGATGTCTACAGTCGATATTTGTCGAATTATTTCCCAGGAAATCATAACTTTATTCAACAAAAAGCGAGATAAGGTAAAACCTCTGTTGGATGGTGTACATAATAGGATACTGTGCCGTAGTGCGTTGAATAAGGTGTCCGCTGGGATTTTCGCTGCAGGTTGGACGCTTTCCACGGGGGGAGCGATGAGCCTTCACCGCCGCTTGCGCGTACGTTGTGAAGTCTCATCATGCTCACTTAATCCCGTTGGAGTCGCCACCTGCAGCGAAAATCAATATAAATTGCTAAATTATTGAGATCCCATATTAACAATAAATGGTTGAACGAGACAATATCCACTGCGAACGCGACAATAAGATAGCTGAACACGACAAACTAGTCGAGTAGATACCGGCTAGGCGTGTTCGGCGGGCTTTAAGACATATAATTGCTATAATACGTCGGAATTATAGTTGTCTCACATCAAGTAAAGAGCCATGTTGAGAATTGGTTGCTTTCACGAGTAATTTGGTTGCTCTCGTGCTGATTTAGTTGCTTTCGTAGTAGAACTGGTTGCTCCCGGTGATCGGTTGATTGCCCTAAGCAATTTATTGGATGAATCCAATGGAAAAACTGGTTGAAATTTTGTTTTTTAATGGAATGGTATTGATAATTGGGCAATTTCCATTGATTTTCGCTACAGACGTCGACTCCTGCCGGATGAGTGGGCTAATGAGACATCTCAGGCGTACGCCTAAGGGCGGCGGGGATGGCTCATCGCTCACCCGGCGGAAAGCCGTACGACTGTAGCGAAAATCACAGCGGACACTCTATTCGCTTCACTACGGCGCAGTTTCCCTATACTGTGTTCAAATTTTAAAAATGCCTTAACTTACTTATGTTTCGTGTAAATAGTTATCTACATATATAGAATTCTATAGTTACTTAAGCGGAAACAAAGACAAACATGCTATACAAATTTGGTTATAATAAAAGAGACAGCCAAACTAGTGACCGTCTCTACCTTTTTTTAGTTTAACACAGATAATGGATTAATCGTTACACCATTTTTCTTCACTTCGAAATGCAAATGCGTACCTGTTGAACGACCAGTGCTACCCATTACACCTAATTTGGAACCTTGGGGCACAACATCTCCTACACTTACACTAATAGAAGAAAGATGAGCATATGTCGTTTTATAACCGTTTTGGTGATTCACAATTACTCGGTTTCCATATGTCCCATCCTTGCCTGCCGCTTCTACGACACCATTATCCGATGCTTTTATCGTATAACCACTAGGACGTGCAATATCTATACCTTCATGCTGACGACCCCAACGATAGCCCATTTTACTAGAAATATATCCACCTTCTGCCGGCCAAGCAAATTGACCAGAACCACGGGAAGGAATCACTTTTGTTCCTTTTAAGACGATATGATCCTTTGGTTCTTCAAGAATTGTCTCTTCTATTACAGATTGACCTACTTCCACGCCATTTTCTTTACGCACTAAATAAGTAGTTATTTTCTTTCCATCCGAACCTTCTTGTTTTACTTTTGTATCGCCTTTATACATTTCATCTGTTTCTTCTACTTTTTTCGTATGTTTAATAACTTCTTCAGCTTTTTTCTCATATTGAACTTCTACATTAATAAGTGGTTTTAATACGGTTACATTTAACTCTTGGTCTATTTGTAATAATGTAGATTCTGTAATTCCGGGATTTATAGCCATCAGTTCAGCGGATGATAAATTATGTTTACTAGCTATTGTTCCTAATACATCCCCTGCAGCTACTTTATAGGTTTCTTTTTCTAACGTTCCTTCTAATAAAAGATTAACTGCATCATCAGCAGAAACAACTTTTTCTGGACTGATTTCAACTGTAACACCTGATACTTTTTCTTTTAAGATTATATCCTTAATACGTGTTTCATTTTCTTTCAATTGGGGTAAATTTTCAGTAGAATCTTTTCGTGCTTCCAATGCTTGTAACTCTTCTTCCGAAACAAAATGTAACTTCAGTTTATGTACTGCTTCTTGGTAAGCATTCAAGTCTTTGACGTAGACTGCCATCTCGTCATTTACAGATAATGCAAATGCTTTTGCTTTTACTTCTATTAACTCATCTAGTTTTTGAAGTGTTGCTTCATCATTTGTAGAGGCTGTAAAAACTTGTTCTGATACAACGGACAAATTAGACCCAGCATTTAAAGAGAGATTCTTGTACTGGGAGCTCGAATCTTGTACTTTTTGATCCATTATTTTTTCCATCTCTGTCTGATCAGATAATGCCCCTACGTATTGTCCATTTGAATATATATGATATATTTCTTTCAACGACTGACTGTCTTCTTCATTTGCAAATGCGATATTAAAGGTTAAACTGGAAATGAGCAAAATTGATACGGTTGCTTTTTTCACTATACTTGATTTTCTGTTTGCCAGAACAGCTTGTTGAATCTGCTGCTCCTTACTCTTTCTTTTCAAAAACATGGTAAAGCCCCTTCCAAACTATTTCAAAACAATCTACTCTATTTTTCACACTACTTTAATTTAACATACTTGAAATAAGGAAGTGAACTAATTACGCTAGTTGTAAAGAAACTGTAGTATTGGTTCCAATATATTCTATTAGCTTACTAAAAAAGGTAATAAAATAATCTATTTTTCTATATTTTTGACTCTTTTGCCTTGTTTTTTGCTAAAATATCTATATTTTATACAGTAGTTTACTCGTTTCTTTGTTATATTTGTCATATTAGAAGATGTAAATCATTGGCTTTCCGATACTTTTTGAATGAATCGACAAAAAGCTGTCAAAAAGTGTTCACTTTTTGACAGCTTTTATGAATTGCGGACTTATTTTACTATCTCCAAACGCTGGAGATAATGTTCGTTTGTGTACGATCTGGACCTACTGAAAAGATGGAGATTTGAACACCGGTTAGTTGTGCGATTCGTTCTAAGTAATGACGAGCATTTGCTGGTAGTTMATCAAGCGTTTTGCATTTCGTAATATCTTCGTTCCAACCTTGCAATTCTTCATATACCGGTTCACATTCCGCAAGCATACGAAGATTTGCTGGATATTCCGTGATTAACTCATCTTTGTATTTATAGGCAGTACATATTTTCACCGTATCTAATCCAGTTAAAACATCAATGGAGTTGACCGTTAAATCCGTTAATCCACTCACGCGTGCTGCATGTCTGATTACTACAGTATCAAACCAACCGATTCGACGGGGTCTACCAGTTGTCGTTCCATACTCTTTCCCAACTTCACGAATTTGGCTGCCAACTTCATCAAATAATTCTGTAGGAAACGGTCCATCTCCTACACGAGAAGTATAAGCTTTACATACTCCTACTACATGAGATATTTTAGTCGGTCCTACTCCAGCACCAATGGTTACTCCACCGGCCACAGGATTAGAAGAAGTCACAAATGGATATGTTCCTTGGTCAATATCCAACATGACCCCTTGAGCCCCTTCAAAAAGTACACGACGACCTTCGTCTAATGCGTCGTTTAGAACTTTTGAAGTATCTGTTACGTATTTCTCTATTTGTTTCCCATAACCATAAAATTCTTCTAAAATCTCTTCTACGGTAAATCCTTTTGTTTCATAAAACTTCTCGAACATTCTGTTTTTTTCAGCTAAATTATGTTCTAACTTTTCTTTAAATACTTCATAATCGAGAAGATCTGCGATACGTATACCGACACGTGCCGCCTTGTCCATGTAGGCTGGTCCAATCCCTTTGCCAGTAGTACCAATTTTATTTGCACCTCTACGTGCTTCTTCTACTTCATCTTGTTTAATATGATAAGGAAGAATGACGTGTGCCCGATTAGAAATACGTAAATTATCCGTTTGTACGCCACGTTCATGAAGTCCCTTTATTTCTTTCACTAGAGCTCTTGGGTCTACTACCATGCCGTTTCCAATAACAGAAACTTTGTCCTTATAAAAAATACCGGAAGGAATGAGATGGAGTTTGTATGTCTCACCTCCGAAAATAATGGTGTGTCCTGCGTTATTACCGCCTTGGTACCTTGCAATTACTTCCGAGTTTTCAGAGAGAAAGTCTGTGATTTTTCCTTTTCCTTCATCTCCCCATTGTGTTCCAACAACTACTACTGATGGCATTGCCGACACCTCCGATAGACATTTGTATGTCCTGAATAAAATCAGTGTAATTGTACCAATCAACTATATCTTCGTCAACTAGTTTCATTAAAAAAACACGAACGATTAATGAAGTATACATTAATACGTTCGTGTTGAATTTATGCTGGTGGAGCTTGATGCTGGCTCCAATCAATATTAACGAATTTATTAAACTCTTTCACAAAGGCGAGCGTTACTGTGCCTGTGGGACCGTTACGTTGTTTCGCAATAATAATTTCAATCATATTTTGATTTTCTGTTTCTTTGTCGTAGTAATCCTCCCGGTATAAGAAGGATACGATATCCGCATCTTGCTCAATTGAACCAGACTCACGTAAATCGGACATCATCGGTCTTTTGTCTTGTCGCTGTTCCACACCACGAGATAGCTGTGATAGTGCAATGACTGGTACTTGTAGCTCACGAGCCAAACCTTTTAAAGAACGGGAAATTTCGGAAACCTCTTGTTGACGATTTGCTTGACTTCCGCCACTTCCTTGAATAAGTTGTAAATAATCAATCAAAATCATTCCAAGACCAGATTCTTGTTTTAAACGACGGCACTTTGCTCGGATTTCATTTACTCGAATACCAGGCGTATCGTCAATATAAATACCAGCATTCGATAAGCTTCCCATGGCCATTGTCAGCTTACGCCAATCTTCCGTTGTAAGTGCTCCGGTACGAAGAACTTGTGCATCTATATTCCCCTCTGCACAGAGGATACGCATTACTAATTGTTCTGCGCCCATCTCCAAACTAAAAATGGCTACATTCTCATCCGTCTTTGTTGCTACGTTCTGTGCTACATTGAGTGCAAATGCCGTTTTCCCTACCGAAGGACGCGCCGCTACAATGATTAAGTCATTTCGTTGGAAACCGGCTGTAATACGATCCAAATCCCGAAATCCTGTAGGTATTCCCGTAACATCGCCTTTTTGTGAATGAAGTTTTTCGATGTTGTCGTATGTTTCCACTAACACATCTTTAATATGTTTAAAGTCACCAGCGTTCTTTCGATTGGCGACTTCCATCATTTTTCTTTCTGCTTCTGATAGTAAAGCTTCTACTTCATCTTCTCTCGTAAATCCATCCTCAACAATTGTAGTGGCTACACGAATAAGCCGACGTAAAATAGACTTTTCTTCTACTATCTTTGCATAGTGACCGATATTAGCAGCAGTAGGAACGCTATTTGCAATCTCACTAATATATGAAATACCTCCGACGTCTTCCAACTCTTTTTTAGTTGAAAGTTCCTCGGTTACAGTAACGACATCTATTGCTTTTCCTTGATCACTTAACCGTAGCATCGTTTGAAATATCTTTTGATGCGCAACCCGGTAGAAGTCTTCCGGCATCACAATTTCTGCGGCAGTTATTAATGCTTGTGGTTCTAAAAATATTGCTCCGATGACAGACTGTTCAGCTTCTTGGTTATGCGGGGGTACACGGTCCAACAATGGATCGCTCATAAATCTCTCTCCTTACGCTTCTTCTGTTACATGTACTTTTAATGTTGCTACTACTTCATGATGTAGTTTAACTGGAACACTCGTATATCCCAACGCACGAATAGCATCGTCCAGTTCCATTTTGCGTTTATCTAGTTTAATACTATGTGACTTTTCTAATTGTGCAGCAATTTGTTTTGTTGTTACAGAACCAAATAAACGACCATCACTACCTGATTTCGCCTTCAATTCAACTGTAAGTTGCTCTAATACTTCTTTTAATTTTTTTGCTTCTGCTAACTCTTCAGCAGCTTCTTTTTCTGACTTTTTCTTTTGACCTTCTAATGCACTAATGGCAGCAGTATTTGCTTCCGCTGCAAGATTATTTTTCAATAAAAAGTTATGTGCATAGCCATCTGCTACGTTTTTTATTTCTCCTTTTTTCCCTTTACCTTTAACATCTTTTAAGAATACGACTTTCATTCTGTAGTTCCTCCTTTAATTGTTTCCGTAATAGCATCTTTTAATAATGTGATTGCTTCTTCTATCGTTATATCTTCTAGCTGGCATGCAGCATTTGTTAAATGCCCGCCGCCGTTCAGTCTTTCCATTATTAACTGTACATTTACATCTCCAAGTGATCTTGCGCTTATGCCTATTTTAGAATCACTTTTACGTCCAATAACAAACGAAGCAGTAATGTTATTCATCGTTAATAAAATATCGGCCGTTTGGGCAAGCAATACCTGACTATAGGCAACATTTTCTGCGCCATGTGCAACGGCAATGCCTTCCCCAAAAAATTCAACTGTTTGTACGATTTTCGAACGTTCAATATACGTATCAATATCTTCTTTCAGTAAACGTTGTACAAGTACCGTATCTGCTCCATTTGTGCGAAGATAAGAAGCTGCTTCAAATGTTCTAGCTCCCGTACGAAGTGTAAAGCTTTTTGTATCTACAATTATTCCCGCAAGCATTGATGTAGCTTCTAAACTTGTGATTTTTTCGTGTTTCGGTTGATATTCGATCAATTCAGTAACGAGCTCAGACGTGGAAGATGCGTAAGGTTCCATATAAACGAGCATCGTATTGGTGATAAATTCTTCCCCTCTGCGGTGATGATCGATAACGACAATTTTTTCTGCTTTTTGAAGTAGTTTCTCATCAATGACAAGACTTGGTTTATGTGTATCTACTACAACTAGCAACGTTTTATCCGTCATTTTATTCATCGCATCTTCTGGACTAATAAATCGATCATACAGTTCCGGTTTTTCTTTTATTTCATCCATTAACCGTGTCACGCTATTGTCTAGCTCATTAAATTCTATCACGACGTAGCCATTTATTTTATTCATCTCGGCCATTTTTCTCACTCCGACAGCAGAACCGATAGCATCCATATCGGGCATACGATGTCCCATTACAAATACTTGATCACTGTCCTGTATTAAGTCTCGCAGGGCATGTGATATAACCCTAGCTCTAACACGAGTTCTTTTTTCTACTGGGTTTGTTTTACCACCGTAAAACTTCACTTTTCCACTTGGATGTTTGATCGCAACTTGATCCCCACCACGCCCTAAAACCAAATCCAAACTAGACTGTGCTAATTCACCTAGCTCTACAAGGGAAATCGATCCTGCACCCACACCAACACTCAAGGTCAATGAAAATCCGAATTTAGCAGTAGTCTCTCGAATATCATCTAAAATCGAAAATTTATTTTTMTCTAATTCCACTAAAATGGATTCGTTAAATATTGCTAGAAAACGATCTGACGAAATTCTTTTCACATAAATCCCATAATTGGCACCCCAGCTATTCACACAGGAGGTAACAATACTATTTAACTGTCCTCGGGTTTGATCATCCATCCCTTGTGCAATTTCGTCATAGTTATCGATAAATAACACACCAATAACTGTACGATCCCCATAATATAAGGATTCCATTTCGACTTGTTCCGTTATATCAAAGAAATACAATAATTTTTCTTCTGCTTTATACAGCACTTTATAGTTATTGTCATCAAATGAGATAACCATTTCTTTTAAATCTTCCTGTTTCAAAAGCTGTTTAAAATCTGTTGATATAGAAAATAACTCTTCACCTATGATTGTATCAAATGGTAACTTTTGCATCATATACGGATTTGCCCATTCAATGACATATTGATCATTTATCAATAAAATACCAATAGGCATTTCTAATAACGCTTCTTCCCCTACTTTCTTCATTCGATAAGAAAGGGTTTCTATATGTCTTTCTGTTTCCTCATATACACGCTGTTCTAAAATCCATGCATATATAGATACTCCAATTATTAATAGAGCAAATAATAATCCAACTAATAAATTGTTAGACAACAATAAATAAGATGCTACTCCACCGAGCAACATGAACAAAACGAGTGGATATCGAATTGGTCGTTTCCTAAAAAAAGATGCCACTTGATCAGCTCCTTATTTTTTGTACCTGTCTTTTAAAAACGCTCTCAAATTAAACCCTAAATCTAATACACCTAATATAATGGTGAAAGTAAAGAGTGGTATCGCCAGAATTGTTGCGAAAACCACAGACCATTTTGGCCATCCTTGCACATGAAAATAGTAGTGAACGAGCGAGATACCTTGTAAGAACAAAAGGACTCTTAAAATTAGTAACGCATTCACAAATAGTAAATAACCAAAAGTTCCAACTTCAAATGCCACAAACAAAGTGAAAATGGATACAATTAAATAATACCATAACACCACTTTTGGTAGTCTAAAATCCATAAACTTAGAAAACTTCGGTACATCTAGTTTTAATTTTTTCAATACTGATAAATTAATAACTACGTAAACAAAAGCAGTTATAAACATAGCTCCAATAAAATAAGAAGGCAGAGCTGATTTGAAAAGCAACAAAGCCTGTGAAACTCGCTCATCATAATCTTTTGGCAGCTGTCCTACGGAAGACATAATACTCCCTGCTTGTTTGTAGGATATTTCAAGGCCCTCCAAAAGGTTCTCTATTACGTTCATATTTAATACTAAAATAGATAATATGTATTGCAATGCTGCCATAATTAATAGGAAAATTCCCGAGCTCATTAATATATGGAGCTTTGACTTTTCCAGTTGAATTGAATGCCCTATTATTAATCCTAGAGGTGCGGCTATTAGTCCTGCTAGTAATCCAAAAATCCCACCGATTAGATAAGAAATTACTACGGATAAAATAGTTACAAGTATAGCTTGCCTTCGATCAAATTTGGCACTGTACCAAGCGATAGGTATTGGAACTATAAACACAGTTATTACACTTATTATCGGAATATAGATAGATATTGCTAAAAGAATAGCAAATAGTGCAATCATCATAGACCCATATGTTAAATAGTTTGACTGATTTTTTTGCATGTAGTACCTTCCTTTATCCTAGTCATCTATCCATTGTAACAGATTTACTACATCAACTAAAACTCCATACTCTTTCCACTTTCCTTATAGAGCAATAAAAAATAACCTTATAAAGGAGATTTGGAACATTATAGGGATACTCCGACGTAGTGACCGCCGTGATTTTCGCTGCAGCCGTACGCTTTCCGCCGGGTGAGCGATGAGCCATCCCCGCCGCCCTTAGGCGTATGCCTGAGATGGCTCATTTGCCCATGTGGAACAAAGGCTAAGAGCACCACATCGTGTGGCAACGCCTTCGTGACCAACGTCCTGTTGGCCTCCGGCAGGAGTCGACGTCTGTAGCGAAAATCAATGGTAATTGCTTACTTATTCAGTATTAACCCGCTAAAAACAAAATTTCCTCCGTTTTTCAACTGTTTGAATCCAATAAATGGATTAGGGCAACCAACTAGTCATCGAAAGCAACCAGTTCTACTTGGAAAGCAATCAAATCGGAACGAGAGCAACCAAACTACCAGTGAAAGCAACCATTTCTTAAAACAGCAAGTCGACTTGGAGTGAGTACTGGGGATAAGAGGTATTATTCCGATATGTGGTTGATAGATAAGAAGTTTATCCTAAAAGACGTGCTCTTTATTAGAAGGCCACATTTTCTAATTAGATTTAATAAACATTACGTAGTAGATTGGGTTATTTTGATCTCTGATATGTGTCGACACTAAATTAGATAGTAATTCCCATGGATTTTCGCTGCAGGGTGGCGACTCCAACGGGATTAAGTGAGCAAAATGAGACTTCACAACGTACGCGTAGCGGCGGTGAAGGCTCATCGCTCACCCCGTGGAAAGCGTCCACCTTGAAGTGGAAATCCCAGTGGACAGTTTCCTAAGCAACAAAAAAAGACCGGTTTCCCGGTCTTTTGATTTATAAACTTATCTCTCTTCAGAAGAGAATGGAAGTAAAGCCATGATACGAGATACTTTAATAGCTCGTGTTAATTTACGTTGGTACTTCGCGCTAGTTCCTGTCACACGACGTGGAAGAATTTTCCCACGTTCTGACACGAATTTTTTCAACAAATCTACATCTTTATAATCGATGTTTGTGATGTTGTTAGCTGTGAAGTAACAAACCTTACGGCGTCTTTTGCCTCCGCGACGTGGTGCCATAATAGATTGCCTCCTTTTCGATTAAAGTCACATGCGTGAAGTCCTCTTAGAATGGTAGATCGTCATCCGATACTTCGATTGGTCCACTACTATTTGCAAAAGGATCTTCATCTACACGTGTATAATTTTGCTGATTCATTGGTTGGTTTTGCTGATATGTCGGATATGAATTTTGTTGTTGTTGCTGTTGTCCGCCACCATATGGTTGTCCCGATTGGCCACGGTCTCCAGAACTACTACGTGGTTCTAAGAACTGAACGCTGTCTGCGACAACATCCGTCGTATAAACACGTTTTCCATCTTGTCCTTCATAACTGCCTGTTTGAATACGCCCTTCAACACCTGCTAAACTTCCTTTTTTCAAGAAGTTAGCTGTGTTTTCCGCTTGTTTTCTCCAAACGACACAGTTGATAAAATCAGCTTCTCTTTCACCTTGTTGGTTAGAAAATGTTCGATTGACAGCTAGTGTAAATCTTGCCATTGCCACACCACTTGGCGTATAGCGAAGTTCCGGATCTTTTGTTAGTCTTCCAACTAAAACGACACGGTTAATCATCAGTGTACAACCTCCCTCATTCAGCTTTTGTTAAGTCGATTTTATTATTTATCGTCGATACGAACAGCAATGTGACGGATAATGTCCTCATTGATGTTAGCTAAACGAATGTACTCATCGATTGCTTTTGAATCAGCATTTGCTTTAACGATTTGGTAGAAACCTTCACGTAAGTCATTGATTTCATAAGCTAAACGGCGTTTACCCCAGTCCTTCGCTTCGATGATTTCAGCACCGTTTGAAGTTAGGATTTCATTGAAACGCTCAACTAAAGCTTTTTTCGCATCTTCTTCGATTGCTGGTTGAATAATATACATTAATTCATACGTTCTCATCTATTTACACCTCCCTATGGTCTTTGGTCGATTGATGAACAATCGACAAGGAGCAAGTAATTCTATTACTCACATCAATGAATTGTACCATAAATATTTTATTATTTCAAGTTCATTGTCATTGTTTTTACTATTCATGTATATTTATATTAATGGAGGGATTGTTCATGGATAATAATGAAGATTATTTATCGATTATTGAAATTGATTTGAAAAAAGTCACTTGGTCTAGCTTTATTATGACTGTTTTGTTATCCCTACTTGGAATCTTTATTTATACTTGGTTATACAATGGCCTTGAAGTAATATTTTCACTTATTGATCTTCTGTTATTTTTTATCGGATATATACTATTAATTGTTTTACATGAAGCATTTCATTTAATCGGTTTTTATTTGTTTGGAAAAGTCCCTTGGAATAGCATGAATTATGGTGTTAATCTCAAAATGGGTATTGCCTATGCAACAACAAATATTCCTTTACCTAATCATGCGATGAAAAAAGCATTACTACTACCCTTTTGGACGACGGGCGTTCTTCCTATGTTAATAGGATATATCATTCAATCACCTATGCTAGTCCTTTTAGGCGTTTGGTTAATTGCCGGGGCAGCTGGAGACTTTGCAATGTACAAAGAACTAAAAAAACACCCTAAAGATGTGTTAATAAAAGATGATCCTGTAAAACCTAAACTATATGTACTAAAAAAAGATTAGCGAGAGAATTCGCTAATCTTTTTTATTAAACATTAAAACGGAACAACATAACGTCGCCATCTTGTACTACGTATTCTTTTCCTTCTAGACGAACTTTTCCTGCTTCTTTTGCAGCTGCCATAGATCCTGTAGCAACTAAATCATCATAAGCAACTGTTTCTGCACGAATAAATCCTTTTTCAAAGTCTGTGTGAATAACACCCGCACATTGAGGAGCCTTCATCCCTTTACGGAACGTCCATGCACGTACTTCTTGTACACCAGCTGTGAAATATGTAGCAAGTCCAAGTAAAGAGTAGGAAGCTTTAATAAGCTGATCTAATCCAGATTCTTCGATACCTAATTCTTCTAGGAACATTTGCTTTTCATCGTCCTCTAGTGCTGCCATTTCCTCTTCAATCTTCGCACAAACAACAATTACTTGTGCTCCCTCTTCTGCAGCAAATGTGCGTACTCTTTGTACGTATTCATTTTCACCGTCTGCCATAATATCATCTTCAGATACATTGGCCACGTATAGCATCGGTTTAATCGTTAATAAATGAAGCCCTTTTACTACTCGAAGTTCCTCTTCTGAAAAGTCAACAGAACGACCAGATTTTCCAGCTTCAAAAGCCTCTTTTAAGCGTGTAAGAATTGGTTCTTCTACCATTGCATCTTTATCTTTTTGTTTTGCCATTTTGGCAACGCGAGCTAAACGTTTATCTACACTTTCTAAATCCGCTAAAATTAACTCCAAATTAATGACTTCTATATCCGAGATTGGGTCCACTTTACCGGAAACATGTGTAATATTTTCATCATTAAAACAACGGACTACTTGGCAAATTGCATCTACTTCGCGGATATGGGCTAGAAACTTGTTACCTAGACCTTCCCCTTTACTAGCACCTTCTACAATTCCAGCAATATCTGTAAACTCGAATGCCGTTGGAACAGTTTTCTTAGGTGTTACTAATTCTGTTAACTTATCTAAACGTGCATCTGGAACTTCAACAATCCCTACATTTGGATCAATTGTAGCGAACGGATAGTTTGCTGCAAGTGCCCCCGCTTTCGTTATTGCATTAAACAGTGTGGATTTTCCTACGTTTGGTAATCCTACGATTCCTGCCGTCAATGCCATATCTGTCACAACCCTTCTCTATATTAACTTACACTTTTTTTATTTATAACCTGTTCATTATATTGATTTTGATACTAAAAGTCTATCTTTACTCAGTATCTGCTTGTTTTAAGAGTCGCTTCATCTTTTTTTCAAATTCTTTTCGTGGAATCAGTACACTATGTTGACATCCCTCACATTTAATTCGAATGTCAGCTCCCATTCGAATGATCTTCCAAGCATTCGTTCCACATGGATGCTGTTTTTTCATTTCCACAATATCATTTAGTTGAAACTGCTTATTTTCCATTTTTATCACCTACTTTTACTTTGATCTATAACTGCAGCTTTATTAGGAAATTTGAATACCCTTTTGTTCCAGAAATTCTTTTAAATCTTTTCGTATTTTTCTAGCGATTCCAGCTTGTTTCGTTGGTATTGTTTCAGCAGTAATTCGAACAACTATCTCGGTTGCGTTAAAACTTTGTACTCCGAGGAAGCTTGGGACTTTAACAAGCTCTTCATATTTACTAGATAGATCTTTAAGAAATTCTTGTATATTCTTCTCTAATGTCGGAATATCAGTTTCAGCTGCAACACTCACATCGATCAAAGCTAATGAGTTATAAATGGAATAATTGATAACAACTGTAATAGTTCCATTGGGAATAATATGAAGTTCTCCAGTATAGCTTTTCACTTTAGTTGTACGTAAGCCAATTTCCTGCACGATTCCATTTGCCGAACCGATCTGTACTTGGTCACCAACTGCAAATTGATCTTCAAATATAATAAAAAATCCTGTTATAATATCTTTCACTAAACTTTGTGCACCAAAACCAACCGCAAGTCCGACAATACCTGCTCCTGCAAGTAGCCCAACTACATTTATACCAAAAGTACTTAATATAGCTATAATCGCTGTGAAATATACAACGTTAGCTAAAATATTTTGAAGAAGCTTTTCTAGTGTATTTTGTCTGCGTTCTGAATAGCCTAAGGGACTCTTCTGTCTAACTAAAAACAATTTTGTGATAACCCTTTTTCCGACCCTCACTACAATTGTAGTGAGTAATAAGATAACGAGAAGTTTAACAAAAATAATGCCAAAATCCAGCCATGTCTCCTCTGAAATTAAATAATCTTTAAATTTCTGTAGTTTCGCGTTCATAAAGCAGTTTGTCACCTCTACTTGAATAAATAATTTTCTAGATGCATATACTATGTTAAAAAGAAAGCGAGTTAAATATATGAACTCTCAAGCAACAACTATTCAACATCTCTCTTCTATCTATTATAAAGAAACAGGAGTAGTTTGGCGATTAAGCAACTACTTTTTAAATCATATTCCTTTTGATCATCCAAACTTAGTCTTTTGTTGTATAGGAACGGACCGCTCAACAGGTGATGCCCTTGGACCAATGACCGGTTCTTTTTTAACTCAACTTCTTTCTTTTCCATTTCAAATTGTAGGCACTTTAGATAATCCATTACACGCATTAAATTTAGAAGAAACTATAGAAGAGTTAAAAGGCTCACCTGATTCACCCTATATTGTTGCCATTGATGCTTGTTTAGGGAATTCTAACAATATCGGACAAATCATCGTACATCCTGGGCCACTTTATCCAGGAAAAGCAGTAAAAAAAGAATTACCTCCAATTGGAGAAGTCTCCATTAAAGCAGTGGTGAACATTGGGGGTTTTATGGAATACAACGTTCTACAAAGTACCCGACTTAACCTAACTTTTGAAATGGGTAAAGTAATATCACGAGCTCTTCTCCTAGCATGGCATCGTTACAATTTAAAAGTTATAAATGAAAGCGACCGCAATGCCAACAATGACTAAACTTGGTAAGAGATTCGCTACTCTAATTTTTGTTAACCCAAGTAAATTTAAACCAATTGCGATAATCATGATTCCTCCAGTGGCTGTCATTTCTTGAAGAAACAATTCAAGTGCAGCTTCTGGTATGACTTTAGTAATTTGTGTTGCAAATAAAGCAATCAATCCTTGATAAATTACCACTGGAAAAGCTGACAACAATACGCCTATTCCTAAAGTTGCTGACAAAATAACGGAAGTAAATCCATCAATTATTCCTTTACTAATGAGTAATTCATGATCGTTTTGGAGTCCACTATTTAATGCTCCTAAAACTCCCATTGCGCCAATAACAAATATAAGTGTACTCGTAACAAATCCTTGGGCGATACTTCCCCCTTGAGAGGCTTTTGACCCGAACTTTTTCTCTATAAATTGACCTAGTTTATTTAAGCCCTTATCTAAATCAATCCATTCTCCGATAACCGCACCAAATACGATACAAATAATGATTAATACAAAGTTACTACTTTCTAAGCCCATTTGAATTCCTAATAAGGTCACCGTAATACCAATAGCACCCATAACTGTTTGCTTCATATTTTCCGGAATTCCTTTTAATAATCTTCCGGCAATAGCTCCTATAATTATTAATAGAGCATTCACCAAAGTCCCCAATAATACCATCTGAATTCCTCATCTCACGTCTAAAAATATAACCTACTTCTAGGTTCCCCTAGAAATAGGTTACTTTAATTTTCCAATAGTTCTAATATTCTTTCTAAGTCATCTTCTGAATAGAACTCAATTTCAATTTTCCCTTTGTCTTTACCTTTTGTAATAGAAACCGACGTGCCGAAGAAGTCCCTCAATTCAGATTCCTTTTCTTTTGTAAAAATATCTTTTTCTTCTCTTTTTGTTTCACGTGGAACATTCTCATTTAAACGTTGTACTAAAGCTTCTAATTGGCGTACATTTAAGTTTTCTTTAATTGTTTTTTGCATAATTATCGGGATTGTTTTTTTCTTTTTTAAACCTAATAAAGCTTTTCCATGTCCCATTGTTAAAATACCATCGGAAATTGTATTTCTAACAATTTCTGGCAAGGTGAGCAAACGTACGTGATTAGCAATATGTGGTCTACTTTTTCCTAATCTAAATGCAAGTTGCTCTTGAGTTAAACTTAAATGTTCCATTAAGTTTTGATAGGCTTCTGCTTCTTCTATCGGTGTTAAATCTTCACGCTGTAAATTTTCTAAAATAGCCAACTCCATCATTTGCTGGTCGGTTAGCTCTCGAATAACTGCAGGTATTACGTCTAAACTCGCCAGCTGAGATGCTCTATATCTTCTCTCACCTACAACGATTTCATATTTGGAACCTTTTTTTCGAAGAATTATCGGTTGTAATACACCATGTTCTTTAATGGACTCTGTAAGTTCGTTCATCGCTTCTTCATCAAAAACTTTTCGAGGTTGATAAGGATTGGGCTTAATTTCGAATAAACTAATTTGTTCTACTTTCTCTGTTTTTTCTAAGCCTTCACCAGGAAAGAGTGCATTAATACCTTTTCCTAAACCTTTAGCCATTACGGATCACTTCCTTCGCTAGTTCTAAGTATACTTCTGCTCCTTTAGACTTGGGATCGTAAATAATAATTGGTTCTCCATGACTTGGTGCTTCACTCAAGCGAACATTTCTAGGAATTATTGTTCTATATACTTTATCTTGAAAATACTTTTTTACTTCTTCGATTACTTGAATACCTAAATTAGTTCTAGCATCAAACATTGTTAATAAAACGCCATCAATTTCTAAATCCTTATTTAAATGTTTTTGCACTAAACGGATCGTACTTAATAACTGACTTAAACCTTCTAATGCATAAAACTCACATTGAACCGGTATGATAATGGCATCGGATGCAGTCAAAGAATTGATTGTTAATAAACCAAGTGATGGTGGACAATCGATAATTATATAATCATATCGGTTTTCCACTTCTTGTAAGGCCTTTTTTAATCGAACTTCTCGAGAAATAGTAGAAACTAATTCTATTTCTGCTCCTGCTAATGAAATAGTGGCAGGAACAATATGTAAGTTTTCCACCTTTGTTTCTTGAATAGTTTCTAAAACGCTCAAGTCATCTATTAATACATCATAAATACATTGATTTACATCGCCTTTATTTACACCCACGCCACTAGAAGCGTTTCCTTGTGGATCTATATCTACAAGTAAAACTTTCTTACCTAAGTATGCAAGGCAGGCACTTAAGTTAACAGATGTAGTAGTCTTACCTACACCACCTTTTTGATTGGCTATTGCAATAATTCTTCCCACTCTTGCACCTACTTTCGCCATAATTTTTTGACTCTATTCCATTCTATCAAACTTCGAAAGAAAATTGGATGATATTCTTGTAACAAAAGAAAAACTCTTGCAAAAATGCGAGAGTTTGAAATAAATAATATATTATGATTTCTTTTTTGGTATTCTTACAGTGATTTGATAAAATTCTTCCATATCTTCTTCTTCTGTTTTAATATTAATACCACTTTTCGTAACCATTGATAAAGATTGCTTGATCGTATTCAATGCAATACGTACATCTTTACTGACAGCTTTCCTTKTGGGTTTTGCTGTTTTTTTGTCTTCTTTCAAAGGAGGGTTTAAAATTTCCTCCACCTTTTGCTCCAATTGCTTTACATTCCAATGGTTTTCCATTGTCATATTCATTAGTTGGAGCTGCATTTCTTTTTCTTTAATTTGCATTAATGCTCTTGCATGTCTTTCCGATAATTCTTTTTTCATAATTGCTTCTTGAACTTCTTCAGGAAGTTTTAGCAGTCTTAGTTTGTTGGCAACTGTAGATTGACCTTTACCGAGTCGCTGTGCAAGGGCTTCTTGAGTAAGTTCATGTAATTTAAGCAGTTTTTGATAAGCAACTGCTTCTTCAATCGCGGTTAGTTCTTCCCGCTGTAAGTTTTCTATTAAAGCAATAGAAGCAGTTTCTTTATCACTTAAATTACGAATAATTGCGGGGACTTCTGTCCACTGCAATTTTGACATTGCACGAAACCGTCGTTCCCCTGCAATAATTTCATACTTTTCATCATCCATTTTACGGATAACTATAGGTTGAATAACACCATGTGTATGAATTGTCCGAGCAAGTTCTTCTATTTTTGCTTCATCAAAAACAGTTCTCGGCTGATATCTATTGGGTATAATTTTATCAATTGCTATATTCATTACTTCTTCTAAATGATGTTGTGTCGGTTCGACAACCACATCTTGTCCTTGTTTTTCAGAACTTCCGAAAAAACGAGAAAAAGGACTTTTCATCTTACAAGCACCACCTTTTAGAAACTCTATACACTTAATATTCACGAAAAAAATAACACTACTATAAATGTTTCACGTGGAACGTTCCTCAATTTAATGCACCTTGACATACTTGCTTCTGAATTTTCTTTTATTAAAGATATTATCTATTTTAGTAGTTTATTAAATACCACTAGGTGAAATACAGAAGCAAGATGCCGAGCAAGGTTAAATAATAGGCGTTTTATTTGGAATACCTGGTTTTCGAGGGTATCTTTTCGGTGTGCTTTTTGTTTTAGAAAAGACATACAACGTTCTTTCACTATTTTCAATCGGTAAAAGAAATGAATACTCTGCACTTTTTTCAGAACCTAGTACACTGAGTGCTTTTTTAGCATCTTTTAGCTCATCGGAAGCACTAGCAGCTTTCATCGCTATAAATCTGCCTCCTACTTTTACAAGAGGAATACATAATTCAGATAAGACAGAAAGCCTTGCTACTGCCCTTGCTGTTACAATATCATATTTTTCTCTGTATTCACTATTTTGTCCGAACTCTTCCGCCCGGGCATGCACAAATTGAACATTGGTTAAGTTCAATTCTTTGCTTAAATTCGTTAAAAATTGAATTCTTTTATTCAATGAATCAACAATTGTTACCTTTAGATCCGGGAAGCAAATTTTGAGTGGAATACTTGGAAATCCAGCCCCTGCTCCTACATCACAAACAGAGAAAGGGCCATTAAAATCTTCGTAGAATGAAGCACTAATTGAATCAAAAAAATGTTTTAAATAGACAGAAGGTTCATCTGTAATTGCAGTTAAATTCATTTTTTCATTCCACTCAACTAATAATTCAAAGTATTTTCTAAACTGTTCTACTTGAACATCACTTAGCGTAATACCTTTTTCATGAAGGGCTTGTTTAAATTGTTCTTCGTTCATGTAGTTCTCCTTATCATTTAAGACTATCCAGAAATTTTAGCTATTTTTCCTTGTTCAATATAAATAAGTAAGATAGAAATGTCCGCTGGATTCACTCCTGATATACGGGATGCCTGTGCAATAGATAATGGACGTACTTGCTTTAGTTTTTGTCTTGCTTCCGAAGCAATTCCAGAGATTGCATCATAATCAAGTTGATCAGGAATTTTTTTGTCTTCCATTTTTTTAAGTTTTTCTACTTGTTGAAGAGACTTTTCAATATACCCTTCATATTTTACTTGAATTTCAACTTGTTCTTTTTCTTCTAATGTTAATTCTACTTCTGAAGGAACCAGTTGGGCAACTAAATCATAATGCATTTCTGTTCGCTTAAGTAAGTCAGCGGCACGTATACCGTCTTTTAGCTCACTACCTTCTACACTACGTATTAACTCCTGTGTTGCTTCATTTGGCTTAATAATCAGCGTACGGAGACGAATTAATTCATCTTCTATCCGTTTCTTTTTGATTAAAAACTGATCATATCTTTCCCCCGAAACTAAACCAATTTGGTAGCCCATTTCAAGTAGTCTTAAATCGGCATTATCATGGCGCAATAATAATCGATACTCTGCACGAGAAGTTAGTAATCGATATGGCTCATTCGTTCCTTTTGTTACTAAATCATCGATTAATACTCCGATGTACGCATCTGATCTACTCAAAACCTTTTCTTCTTTGTTAAGTACACGTAGTGCAGCGTTAATACCAGCCATTAATCCTTGACCTGCTGCTTCTTCGTACCCAGATGTACCATTAATTTGACCTGCTGTATATAAGTTTTTTATTTTTTTCGTTTCGAGTGTTGGCCATAATTGAGTTGGAACCATTGCATCATATTCAATTGCATAACCAGCACGCATCATTTCTGCATTTTCGAGTCCCGGAACTGAAGCGATCAATTGACGTTGGACATGCTCTGGTAGACTTGTTGATAGTCCTTGCACATACACTTCTTTTGTATTTCTACCTTCTGGCTCTAAGAAAATCTGATGGCGCGGTTTATCATTAAATCGAACTACTTTATCTTCAATAGATGGACAATATCTTGGACCTGTACCTTTAATCATACCAGAATACATTGGTGACAAATGTAAATTATCATTAATAATTTGATGCGTTTTTGCACTTGTATATGTTAACCAACATGGTAGCTGATCCATGATGAATTCTGTTGTTTCAAAACTAAATGCTCTTGGAACATCATCACCAGGTTGAATTTCTGTTTTACTATAGTCCACTGTTTTACTATTCACGCGAGGCGGAGTACCAGTTTTAAATCGAACCAAATCAAACCCTAAATTTCGGATACTATCCGCTAACTTAATGGATGGTTGCTGATTATTTGGTCCACTAGAGTATTTTAAATCTCCAATGATTATTTCTCCACGTAAAAACGTACCTGTAGTAATGACAATTGTTTCTGCTCTGTATATTGCTCCCACTTGCGTTACAAGTCCAATAATTTTTTCATCTTCTACAAGTAATTCTTCGACCACTGCTTGATGAATCGTTAAGTTTTCTTGTTCTTCCAGAAGTCGTTTCATCTCATGTTGATAGAGCACTTTATCTGCTTGTGCTCGTAGTGCTCTAACAGCAGGGCCTTTCCCTGTGTTTAGCATTCTCATTTGAATATGTGTTTTATCTATTACTTTTCCCATGGCTCCGCCTAATGCGTCAATTTCACGCACAACAATTCCTTTCGCTGGCCCTCCGATGGATGGATTACACGGCATAAATGCAATCATATCAAGATTTATTGTTAAAACAAGCGTTTTTACACCCATTTTAGCAGCTGCTAGTGCTGCTTCCACACCTGCATGTCCTGCTCCAACAACAATCACATCGAACTTGCCTGCTTCAAAGTTTGGCATGTTCGTTTCTTCCTCTCGTTTTTTATTTTCCTAAACAAAACTGTGCAAATAGCTGGTCAATTAAACTTTCTTCCACTGTATCTCCAACTATTTCACCTAATATTTCCCAAGTTCTTGTCACATCTATTTGAATCATATCCACTGGCACTTCATTATGTGCAGCTTCAATTGCGTCAGTCACAGTTGCTTTTGCTAAATGCAATAAAGATATATGGCGTGCATTCGATACATAAGTTAAATCGGAAGCTTCAATCGACCCTTCAAAAAATAGAGAAGCGATTGCTTCTTCTAATTCATCGACCCCTTCTTCTTGAAGTAAAGAAGTTGTGACAATTCGTTTATCTCCTGCCAATTGCTTCACTTCGTCCATGTCGATTTCGGTCGGTAAATCTGTTTTATTAATAATAATGATGCAATCCATACCTTCAATTGCTTCAAATAGTCTACGGTCTTCTTCTGTTAATCGTTCCGCATTGTTTAGGACAAGTAATAGAAGGTCTGCTTCTTTTAATACTTGTCGTGATTTTTCTACACCAATTCTTTCTACTATATCTTCTGTTTCTCGAATTCCGGCAGTATCTACTAATTTTAACGGAACTCCGCGCACATTAACATACTCTTCTATAATATCTCTTGTTGTTCCCGCTATATCTGTAACAATTGCCTTGTTTTCCTGTATTAAACTATTTAATAAAGAAGATTTTCCAACGTTGGGTCTTCCGATAATTGCCGTTGAAAGTCCTTCGCGAAGTATTTTCCCTTGAGATGATGTTATTAATAATTTATCAATTTCTTCTTTCACCCAAGTGCATTTATCAATCATCAGTGGTAGCGTCATTTCTTCCACATCATCATATTCTGGATAGTCAATATTTACTTCTACTTGTGCCAATGTCTCAAGAAGAGCTTGTCTTAAAGTGTTAATAAGTCTAGATAATCGTCCGTCCATTTGTCCTAAAGCAACATTCATGGCCTTATCTGTTTTTGCTCTTATTAAGTCCATAACAGCCTCTGCTTGTGATAAGTCGATTCTTCCATTTAAAAATGCACGTTTCGTAAACTCGCCTGGCTCAGCAAGTCGTGCACCATTTATTAAAATAAGTTGTAAGACACGATTGACAGATACAAGTCCTCCATGACAATTTATCTCAATTACATCTTCTCTCGTAAATGTTTTTGGTCCTTTCATTAAGGACAGCATTACCTCTTCTACTACCTCATTCGTTTTGGGATCAACTAAATGTCCGTAATGTATCGTATGAGACGCTTGTATTAGTAAATCTTTTTCGTTTGGCGAACGAAAAATTTTATTTGCTATAGTTATTGCATCAGTCCCACTGATTCTTACTATTGCTATAGCGCCTTCCCCAAGCGGTGTAGAAATAGCTGCTATTGTATCAAATTCCACAAGTGTCAACCTCCTTACAGTTTCAATACTTATCCACATGTGAATAAGTAACCGAACACGACTATCTAACATATAACGATACCACAAAATACCCAAAATCAGAAGTATAGATACTTTTATTCATGTGAACAAAATGTACCAATTTGACCATATCAATTACGACTCGGTGTAATGGCGTCCAGATATTGAACCTGCGCTTAGACCCACATGATGCAGTTCAGTTAGCCCTTGTTGCATGGATGCGACAATTTTAAACTAACATCATTCTAATAATCCCTTGAAAAGTCTGTGACATTGGCCAGAAGCTTTAACTTTAATCACCAGAGAGTCTCAGGCTCTCTGGTGATTAAAGTTAAAAACGGATCTCAGCTATTGAAAGCTAAAATCCGTTTTTAGTTATTTTATCGGTTCTATTACTAAAAAGCGATTTGGATCCGTTCCGACTGAATAGGTTTCTATATCTACACGAACAGATAGTGCATGATGGATTACTTTTCTTTCAAAAGATGACATTGGTTCAAATTCTACTTTTTTACCCGTCCGAACTGCTTTATCTGCCATTCTTTCTGCAAGCTGTTCCAGTGATTCTCTTCTACGCTCTCGGTAATTTCCAACATCCAATTTAATAATGATGAAGGAATTTGAAAACTTATTTGCGACAAGCTGAGCTAAATTTTCAAGTGCATTCAGTGTTTGTCCGCGCTTTCCTATTAATACAGCTGCTTTTTCACTATTTAGATGGAGGTGAATAAACTTTCCATCCTTTTTTTCAGTTATTACTAAATCATCTATTTTCATCTCTTTAGCTATTTCGTTAATATATTGAATCGTTTCTTCTACCGCTAACTCATTTGTTTGTTCTTTGGAAGGTGCTTCTTCTTTCACAACTGGCATATTAACTTCTGCTTCATGCACTTGTTGTAGTTTCTCTTCCTTAACTATTTCTTTTATTGGAGCTTCTTCTACTATTTCTCTTTCTAAAACAGTTACTTGTACAACTGCAGGTTTTACTCCAAATCCCAGAAAACCTTTTTTACCCTCATCCACTACTGTAATCGACACGTCTTGCATGGAAACTCCTAGCTTTTCTAGTGCAATAGTTATAGCTTCTTTTTTTGTAGGTGCAGTTTGCGTAATCTGATTCATTTTTTGGCCCCTCCCGATTTAACAGGTTCTTTTTCCTTCTTGTTCCAAGGTTTATAAATGAATAAATTTTGAATAATAGAGATAATATTTCCGATAACCCAATATAATGTTAAAGCCGCTGGTAAAACGATACCAAATCCTATAATCATAAACGGCATAATATACATCATCATTTTCATTTGAGGATTATCCATTGCTGGGCCTGTACGTAAAACGATTAATTGCATGACACCGGCAAGTACTGCAAGGATAATACTTGGTTCTGCTAATGCAAATCCTAAAAAGTCGCCTAGATTGATTTCTGGGGTATTATTCATTCGACTAATCGCATGATAAAATCCGATTAATATCGGCATTTGAATAAAAACTGGTAAACATCCGGCAGCTGGATTGATCCCTCTTTCTTTAAAAAGAGCCATCATCTCTTGCTGATACTTTTGTTGAGTCACTGCATCTTTTGAACTGTACTTTTCTTTTAGCTTTTTTAATTCAGGTTGTACTTCTTGCATACTTTTAGAGCTTTTCGTTTGTTTAATCATTAAAGGTAAAATTATTAAGCGGATAATAATAGTTACCGTTATAATTCCTAAACCATACGTACCTAGTAAATCTTTAAAATATGTTATAGCTGAAACTAAGGGCCAAACAATGTATTGATTCCAAAATCCTTCAGAATCGGAATAGATCGGCTCATTGAATTCAGTACAACCAGCAAGTAGTACAGTTGCCACTATTAGCAACAGTACTAATGATAGTCTTTTTTTCAACCTTCTTCCCCCTAATTAAATATGTTCATTTCATCTCATCTTACCATTTCTCGTAAAGTCTACACTAGCTTTTCTTTTGGATCACCTTTGCTATTTTGAGAACATGCTCTAAACTTTTTTTTGTTTCGTGAAAATCTAGCTTGGCCGCCGGATTTCTGGCGATAATAATATAGTCCATTTTCGAATATACTTGATCATGTATTTCTAAAAAGGTTTGCCTTATATATCTTTTTATACGATTACGAACTACTGCATTACCTACTTTTTTACTAACAGATAATCCAACTCGATAATAATCCTCTTCTTTTGTTAAGCAATAAACAACGAATTGTCTATTAGCAAATGACTTTCCTTTTTTAAAGATTTCTTGAAATTCCGCATTTCTTTTTATCCGTTGTCTTTTATTCATCGTTTCACCTGCTCCGACTAATCGTTATAAAAGAAAAAAAAGACCACTGAATGGTCAGTGGACTTACTTATGCTGATAATACTTTTCTTCCTTTTGCACGGCGTGCTGCTAATACGCGGCGACCGTTTTTCGTACTCATACGTGCGCGGAAACCGTGGTTTTTGGCACGTTTACGTGTATTTGGTTGGAATGTACGTTTCATCTATATGACACCTCCTGAGTGATCATCTTTCAATCTTCTTTAGACAGTCTTCGATATTATATATAAAGTAAGGAGGTTTGTCAATTCCCCTTTAAAGTTGCCAGTCCCACTTGCAACTTTAACTTATCCACAATTCATTTCACTCTCTATTTTTGGCTGTGTATAAAAAAATCATCAGAAAAAAATATCCACATAACTTATGAACAGGTTCTGAACATAATCATATGTTGTGGACAACTTAAAATGTTAATAATTTGATTAATGTGGATAACTCTTAAATCTCTTGTAATTGCAATGGATTTTTGTTACGATATTTGTGTTTTACTTTTTCAATTAAATTTTACCACTTTTTCTTATCCACAGTTGTTAGTAATCTGTGGATAAGTTTTTCCACGTACGTTTACAATATTTATCCACAGAAGGTGGATTTGTGTATATGTCTTTAATTTATGCATATTAATTATTTTTACACATTGTAAAATTAGAACGTTTTACTACTCTAAAAAAGGAGACTAGATTATTGGAACATTTAGAAGAACTTTGGGCAAAGGTTCTCTCTGAAGTAGAAAAGAAAACATCGAAACCTAGTTTTGAAACTTGGTTAAAGTCGACGAAGCTACTTTCATATCAAGGAGAGACTGTTACAATAGCTGCGCCTAATTCCTTCGCAAGGGACTGGCTTGAAAACCATTATGTCCATCTAATTGCAGGAATTTTGACGGAAGTGACTGGTAACGAACTTCTTATTTCTTTTGTTGTACCAAAGAACCAAGATGTAGAAGACTTTGATATACCAAAACCTAAAATCCCTATGAATAACGGGGATCAATCAGACTTTTCACCCGGAATTTTAAATTCCAAATATACATTTGATACATTTGTTATTGGCTCAGGAAACCGTTTTGCTCATGCTGCATCATTAGCTGTGGCTGAAGCACCTGCAAAAGCATATAATCCTCTATTTATATATGGAGGAGTAGGACTCGGAAAAACCCACTTAATGCATGCGATTGGTCATTATGTTAAAGAACACGATCCCAATGCAAAAGTGGTTTATTTATCTTCTGAAAAGTTTACGAATGAATTCATTAACTCTATTCGAGACAATAAAACCATTGAATTTCGCAATAAGTATCGGAATATAGATGTCCTGCTAATAGATGATATTCAATTCCTTGCAGGAAAAGAATCAACTCAAGAAGAATTTTTTCATACTTTTAATGCATTACATGAAGAATCTAAACAAATTGTTATTTCTAGTGATAGACCTCCCAAGGAAATTCCAACACTGGAAGATCGCTTGCGTTCTCGCTTTGAATGGGGACTAATAACAGATATTGCTCCCCCAGATTTAGAAACAAGAATAGCGATTTTACGCAAAAAGGCAAGAGCTGATGGATTGGACATTTCAGATGAAGTAATGGCCTATATAGCAAACCAAATTGATTCCAATATTAGAGAATTAGAAGGTGCATTAATACGTGTAGTAGCTTATTCTTCTCTTGTAAATAAAGATATAAACCCTGAACTAGCAACAGAGGCATTAAAAGATATTATGCCAAACGCTCGTCCGAGGATAATTACCATTTTAGACATTCAAAAAGTGGTGGGAGAACATTTTCACATTAGATTAGAAGATTTCACAGCTAAAAAGCGGACAAAATCAATTGCATTTCCCCGTCAAATAGCAATGTATCTTTCACGTGAGTTAACCGATTTTTCGCTCCCTAAAATTGGCGAAGAGTTTGGTGGTCGAGATCATACAACCGTTATTCATGCGCATGAGAAAATTTCTAAAATGCTCAAAGATGATTTAAATTTACAAGATGATTTAAAACAAATTAAAACTATTTTAGGAAGATAAAAACTTTGTGGATAAGTAGTTCTCTTTTCCTTTGACTTAAGAACAACTTGTACACATGTGGATAGATTGGTATCAATGGGTTAAAATATACTTATCAACATATCCACAGGCCCTATTACTATATCTATTAATCTTTTAAATAAATAATAACTATATAAGTGAGGTACAAAAATGAAATTCAATGTAATGAGAGATAGTTTATTAGAGGGATTAAATGATGTAATGAAAGCAGTAAGTTCAAAAACAACAGTCCCAATTCTAACTGGTCTTAAATTAGAGGTTTCAGAAAAAGGACTTTATATTACTGGAAGTGATTCTGATATCACTATACAAACGTATATACCAACTGAAAAAAATGGCGAACAAATTATTAATGTAAGCGAAATAGGTTCTATTGTTTTACAAGCACGTGTATTCAATGAGATCGTACGAAAACTACCTACAAACGAAGTAGAGATCGAAGTAACGAATCAGTTTCAAACGCATATACGGTCAGGAAAATCAGAATTTAACTTGATTGGATTAGATGCTTCGGAATATCCTTTACTTCCGCAAATTGAAGAAGATCGTCAGTTCTTTATTGCTTCTGACTTATTGAAATCGATTATTAAAGAAACGGTATTTGCTGTATCCACATCTGAAAGTCGCCCTGTACTTACAGGTGTGAATTGGCAAGTCAAAGAAGGAGAACTTCATTGCGTAGCAACAGATAGTCACCGTTTAGCTAAAAGAAAAACAGCACTGAAGGATTTGCCAGAAGAAGAATATAGCGTTGTAATTCCTGGGAAAAGCTTGAATGAATTAAACAAAATTTTGGAGGAAACATCTTCTGAAGTAGCAATTGTCATGACGCAGCAACAAATTTTGTTTAAAACAGGAGATGTATTGTTCTATTCTAGATTATTGGAAGGGAATTACCCTGACACATCTCGGTTAATACCAAACGAGTATAAAACCACAATTTTAGTAAATGGAAAGTCATTGTTACAGGCTATTGATCGTGCTTCTTTACTTGCAAGAGAAGAAAGAAATAATGTCGTTCGTTTCTCGACTATTGGACAAGGGTTTGTGGAAGTATCTTCTAACTCGCCTGAAATAGGAAATGTAGAAGAACAAATTCAAGCAGAATCCATTGATGGGGAAGAACTGAAACTATCTTTCAGTGCAAAATATATGATGGATGCTTTAAAAGCAATAGATGGACAAGAAGTGAAAATCCTATTTTCTGGAGCGATGCGACCATTCGTATTGAAATCTGTTCACGATGATTCGATTTTGCAACTTATTTTACCAGTAAGAACTTATTAAGCTGTGATCAACTAAACATAAAAAAGAGAAGATAGTCACCCATGTGGCTATCTTTTTGTTCTTTAGGAATTAAAAGCTTATTAACATGTGTATAACTTTCTTCGAACAATTTAAGGTATAAAACTTTCCCTATACTCCACAAATTATCCTTCATCGAAAACCCTGAATTGTAGACACACTTAAAGGCCATTTACGCTTTTTTTTACTTATTCGGTTATTTGGAGTAAAATGAAGGGATAATGAAAATGAGAAGAGGTTGAATTATTGTTGGAAGCGATTCGTTTTGACACAGAATTTATTACACTCGGTCAACTATTGAAAATGACAAATGCAATAGATTCAGGTGGAATGGCCAAATGGTTTTTAAGTGAACATACCGTTTATGTAAATGGCGAAGTAGAAGAACGTAGGGGTCGTAAACTTCGTCATAATGACGTTGTAAATATTCCAGGAGTAGGAAGATTCCAATTGATTGGACCAGAGAACGGGGATTAACATGTATATTGAACGTTTAGAGTTAAAAAATTTCCGTAATTATGAATCAATTGAATTAGAATTTTCCTCCAAAATTAATGTGTTTATAGGCGAAAATGCACAAGGCAAAACAAATTTGATGGAATCCCTTTATGTACTATCCATGGCAAAATCACACAGAACTTCCAACGATAAAGAATTGATACGTTGGGAAGCAGAGTATGGTAAAATAAGAGGAGCTATTCAAAAAAAATATGGTCATTTACCTTTAGAACTAACATTGTCGAAAAAAGGAAAAAAAGCAAAAGTGAATCATTTAGAGCAAACTAAGTTAAGTAATTATATTGGTCAGCTCAATGTGGTTATGTTTGCACCCGAAGATTTATATTTAGTAAAAGGTAGTCCACAAGTTAGAAGGCGATTTCTTGATATGGAAATCGGCCAAATTTCCCCTGTTTATTTACATGATTTACTTCAATTCCAAAAGATATTAAAACAACGAAATCATATGTTAAAACAAAATCAAGGGAAACCTTTTCTTAAGGACGTTATGTTTGATGTATATACTGAACAATATATAGATGCTGCAGTGAAAGTAATTCAAAAACGATTTCAGTTCATGGACTTACTACAAAAATGGGCCGAACCAATCCATTTTGGTATTTCTAGAGGATTAGAAAAGTTGACTGTTTCGTATAATTCAACTTCCGGTATTCAAGCAGGTTGGACGGAAAATGAGATGAAAGAACATCTCGAAAAAAAACTGGCGGATAGTCAAAAAAGAGAACTGGATCGTGGAGTCACCTTAACGGGTCCACATCGAGATGATCTTCAATTTTTTGTTAATGATTATGATGTTCAAACATATGGATCACAAGGCCAACAACGAACAACGGCTTTATCTTTAAAGTTGGCTGAAATCGAACTGATAAAACAGGAGGTAGGTGAAGCTCCTGTTTTATTGCTGGATGACGTTTTATCTGAATTAGATGATTATAGACAATCTCATTTGTTAAATACGATTCAAGGTGACGTACAAACATTCGTCACAACGACAAGTGTAGAAGGAATTGCACATGACACAATTCGACATGCAAAGATGTTTCATGTGGAACAAGGAGCAGTTATTAATTAACTTAGAAATCCTTTATTTTTTTAAAAAACAAGATTCACCATTATTGAAGTGATGAAAGAGTAGGTGAGCAAGTTGGCTATGGAAGAAAAAGAGTTAGATAAATCTTATGATGCTGATCAGATACAAGTATTAGAAGGATTAGAAGCCGTTAGAAAACGTCCAGGGATGTACATCGGTACTACCAGTTCAAAGGGACTTCACCATCTTGTATGGGAAATCGTTGATAACAGTATTGACGAAGCACTTGCTGGATACTGTGATCATATTATTGTCACCATTGAAAAAGACAATTGGATTCGAGTAGAAGATAACGGACGTGGTATCCCAGTAGATACACAGGAAAAGATGGGTAAACCTGCCGTTGAAGTTATTATGACCGTTTTACACGCCGGCGGTAAATTTGGTGGCGGTGGTTATAAAGTATCTGGTGGACTACACGGGGTTGGTGCATCGGTTGTAAATGCCCTTTCCGAGTTTACAGAAGTATATGTAAAACGTGATGGAAAAATTCACTGTATTAAATTTGAACGTGGTGCTGTAAGTGCTCCTTTAGAAATTATAGGGGATGCTGAAATAACTGGTACAACGACAAGATTTAAAGCAGATGCAGAGATTTTCACTGAAACTACTGAATATGAGTTTGATATTTTAGCACACCGTGTACGTGAACTAGCTTATTTAAACCGTGGCTTATCAATAACAATCGCTGACGAAAGAGAAGGCCTGGAGAAATCGGTTAAATATGTCTATGAGGGCGGAATAAAATCTTACGTTGAAGATTTAAATAAATCAAAAGAGCCAATTACGGAAGAAGCAATCTTTGTAGAAGGAGAAAAAGATGGAATTGCTGTTGAAATTGCTATGCAATACAACTCTGGTTACGCATCTAATATATTATCCTTTGCAAATAACATTAATACCTATGAAGGTGGAACACATGAGTCTGGATTTAAAACAGCACTAACTCGTGTTATTAATGACTATGCTAGAAAAAATGGTTTGTTAAAAGAAGCAGATGCCAATTTAACCGGAGACGATGTGCGTGAAGGATTAACGGCTATTGTTTCAGTTAAACATCCAGATCCTCAATTCGAAGGGCAAACGAAAACAAAGCTTGGTAACTCTGAAGTAAGTACTATTACAAATAGCTTGTTTTCAGAAGGATTTGATCGGTTTTTACTAGAAAATCCGCAAGTTGCACGTAAAGTCATCGAAAAGGGACTCATGGCTGCAAGAGCACGAGTTGCTGCAAAGAAAGCACGTGAATTTACACGCAGAAAGTCTGCATTAGAAGTTTCTAGTCTTCCAGGTAAACTTGCAGATTGTTCTTCTCGTGTACCTGCAGAAAGTGAACTGTATATCGTAGAAGGTGACTCTGCCGGAGGATCAGCTAAATCAGGTCGTGATCGTCACTTCCAAGCGATTTTGCCACTAAGAGGGAAAATTCTAAACGTAGAAAAAGCACGTTTAGATCGAATTTTAGGGAATGCTGAAATCCGTGCAATGATTACGGCACTTGGTACTGGTATTGGAGAAGAATTTACATTAGAAAAAGCCCGTTATCATAAAATTATTATTATGACAGATGCCGATGTTGATGGTGCACATATTCGAACTTTATTGCTTACTTTTTTCTTCCGTTTCATGAGACCGCTTATTGAAGCAGGTTATGTGTACGCCGCACAACCACCTTTATATCAAGTGAAACAAGGAAAACATGTCGAATATTGCTATAACGATGAACAATTAAAAGAGATTATAGATCGTCTACCAAAAACCTCCAAACCGAATATTCAACGTTATAAAGGTCTTGGGGAAATGGATGCAGAGCAACTTTGGGAAACAACAATGGACCCAGATGCACGTACTTTACTTCAAGTAAACTTAGATAACGCAATGGAAGCAGATGCGGTGTTTGAGCAACTAATGGGGGAAGAAGTAGAACCAAGACGTCTATTCATCGAAGAAAATGCTGTCTATGTGAAAAATTTAGATATTTAAGAATGTGTGTGACTGGAGGTCTTTAGGATGTCAGAAATACCGAATAAAGGTGTTAAAGGGATCAATATTAGTCAGGAAATGAAAACATCATTTCTTGACTACGCGATGAGTGTAATCGTATCCCGTGCATTACCAGACGTTCGAGACGGGTTAAAACCTGTTCATCGTCGAATTTTATATGGAATGCAAGAATTAGGAAATACTCCGGATAAACCCCATAAAAAGTCTGCTCGTATTGTAGGAGACGTTATGGGTAAATACCATCCACATGGTGACTCCTCCATTTATGAAGCAATGGTACGTATGGCACAGCATTGGAGCTACCGCTATATGTTAGTAGATGGTCATGGTAACTTTGGTTCGGTAGATGGCGATGGAGCAGCTGCAATGCGTTACACCGAATCGAGAATGTCTAAAATTGCGATGGAGTTATTACGTGATATTAATAAGAATACAATAGATTACAAAGATAACTATGATGGACAGGAAAAAGAGCCTGTTGTATTACCAAGTAGATTTCCTAACTTACTTGTAAATGGAGCTTCTGGGATTGCAGTTGGTATGGCAACGAATATTCCTTCTCATAATTTAGGAGAAGTAATTGATGGGGTCTTAGCATTGTCTGAAAACCCAGCAATTACGATAGAAGAATTGATGGGAATAATCCCAGGACCAGACTTTCCAACAGGCGGTATTATTTTAGGGAAAAGTGGTATTCGTCGTGCATTCGAAACGGGTAGAGGTTCTATACTAATTCGTGCAAAAGTCGAAATTGAACAAAAAGCTAGCGGTAAAGAAGTAATTATTGTTACAGAGCTACCATATCAAGTAAACAAAGCTCGTTTAATAGAAAAAATTGCAGAATTAGTTCGCGATAAAAAAATTGACGGCATTACCCATTTAGCGGATGAATCAGATCGTAATGGAATGCGAATTGTTATCGAAGTTCGAAAAGATGCAAACTCCCATGTACTTTTAAATAACTTATATAAACAAACAGCTTTGCAATCTAGCTTTGGTGTTAATATGCTGGCCCTCGTGGATAACCAACCAAAAGTATTGAACATAAAAGAAATGCTTTATCACTACTTAGAACATCAAAAAGTAGTTATCCGTCGTCGTACACAATTCGAATTAAACAAAGCAGAAGATCGAGCACATATTTTAGAAGGTTTACGAATTGCTTTAGACCATATCGATGAAATCATTGCATTAATCAGGGCTTCTCGAACAGGAGAAGAAGCAAAAAATGGGTTGATGGAAAAATTCAACTTGTCCGAACGCCAGGCCCAAGCGATTTTAGATATGCGTCTACAACGTTTAACTGGATTAGAACGAGATAAGATTGAAGATGAATATACAGCTTTAGTAAAATTAATTGAAGAGCTAAAATTCATCTTAGCAAATGAATATCGAGTACTTGAAATTATCCGAGAAGAAATTATGGAAATTAAAGATCGATATGCGGATAAACGTAGAACGGAAATTGTCGCTGGAGGAGCAGAAGTTTTAGAGGATGAAGACTTAATACCTGTTGAAAACTCTGTACTTACATTGACAAATAAAGGATATATTAAACGATTGCCTGCGAATACGTATAAGAGTCAAAAACGTGGTGGTCGAGGAGTTCAAGGGATGGGAACAAACGAAGATGACTTCGTAGAACACCTATTGTACACATCGACACACGATACTATTTTATTCTTTACGAATAAAGGGAAAGTGTACCGTGCCAGAGGATTTGAAATTCCTGAATACGGACGAACAGCAAAAGGATTACCACTTATTAATCTACTAGGCGTTGAAAAAGATGAACAAGTTACTGCAATGATTCCAATGGCATCATTCGAGGAAGAGAGTTATTTTATCTTTACGACAAAACACGGTGTAACAAAACGTACTCCTGTTTCCGGTTTTGCGCATATTCGAGCGAATGGTTTGATCGCCATTTCGTTGCGGGAAGAAGATGAACTAATTGCTGTTCGTTTAACGGATGGTAAGAAACAAATAATCATTGGAACAAGACAAGGGAAACTGGTACGATTCGAAGAAACCGATATTCGCTCTATGGGTAGAACTGCCGGTGGAGTAAGAGGTATCCGTTTAAAAGACGATGACTATGTAGTAGGCATGGAAATTATAGAACCAGATCAAGAAATTTTGGTTGTTACAGAAAAAGGTTATGGAAAGCGTACGCCAGAATCCGAGTATCGCTTGCAAAGTCGTGGTGGTATGGGTGTGAAAACATGTCAAATTACCGATAAAAATGGTCCTTTATCTGCTGTTAAGGCAGTAGATGGAACAGAAGACTTAATGTTAATCACGATCAATGGTATGCTCATTCGAATGGATGTAAATGATATTTCTATAACTGGTAGAAGTACACAAGGTGTCCGATTAATGAGACTTGCGGATGATGAGTTAATAGCTACAGTCGCAAAAGTAGAAAAAGAGGAAGAGGAAGAAGACATAGAAGTAGAAGAAAGTTCTCCTACTGATACGGAATCTTCGTCTACAGAAGAAACAAATGAATAAGTAAATGAAGGCACTCTTAAACAAAATCGTTTAAGAGTGCTTTTTTCATATATATACAGTAACCCAGAATATTTAGTATAATCAAGGAAACATTTAGTAAAAGGAGGGACAAAATATGCACCAAACTATAGAAAACTTAGAGGAATTGAGATTAGGAAGTATTCTAGCAGAAGATATTTTAGTGAACACCAAAAACCCCATTATTCGAAAAGATACTAAAATAACCAGGGAACATATCCAAGTATTACGCGCATTTGATATTAATAAAGTACCAATTGTATTGGAAAATGTATTTGGTAGAACAGAAGAAGAAATAAGCAAACTAAATGAAGACAAAGCAATGATTATTGAAAATAAAAATGAACCAGCTATCCAAACTAGTTTTGTAAAGCTATATGATCATGCAGTAAAAACATTTTATAAAGAATTTACTTCGTGGGAAGCTGGAATGAAGGTAGACGTTGGGAAATTACGTAGTATAGTCATGCCTTTAGTTGAAAGTGCTATGGCTGACAAGAAAATATTTTCTCACTTAAATAGTTTTTCTTCTGTAGAAAACTATGTTGCCCATCACTCGATAGCTGTAGGAATTATTTCTGGTGCAATAACTCAAAAGTTAGGACATCCTGCTGGAATGATAAAGCAAATAGCAACGGCTGGTTTATTAGCAGATGTGGGAATGTCAAAAGTAGATGGGAAGATTAGAGAGAAAAGGTCGTATTTAACTGAAGCAGATTTTTCAGAGATTAAAAAGCATACTATTTATAGTTTGCAAATGATCCAAGATAGTCCTTTATTAAAATCTGAACTTAAACTAGCTATTTTTCAACATCATGAACGTTTAGACGGTAGTGGTTATCCAAAAGGAGAAAAATTGGATAGCATATCTGTTTACTCACAAATAATTGCTGTAGCTGATGTTTACCACGCAATGACATCTGAACGGATATACCGTGCAAAGAGTTCTCCATTTAAAGTATTAGAAATGATCAGGGAAGAAGAATTTGGCAAGTATAACATCGAAGTGGTACATGCCTTAATATCACTTGTAGGTGATCTACCAATTTCCACCCGTGTTCTTTTATCTGATGGAAGGACAGGAGAAGTTGTATTTACCCATAGAGATTCACCAATGAGACCAATGATTCGTTTAACAGAAACTGGTCAAATAATTGACCTAACTGCTAAAAGAGCTTTATACATAGAGAGTATTCTAGATTGATATAATAGGGACTCTTTCCTTGTTTCTATTGAAAAGGAAAGAGTTTATTATTTTATATGAATAAAGTGTTGACATATTTAACAAACCTTGATATTATATAGAAGTCGCCAAAACAAGTCGACAACATGAACATTGAAAACTGAACATGCAAAACGTTAAGAAATATAGCTTGAAAGATTAACTTCGGTTAACTTGATAGCAAAACAATTTTGACATCATTTAATGATGATGCCAGCAAAACAACATGAGCTTTTTAAGTTCTCTATT
>NZ_JBFTLO010000021.1:0-51755 GCF_056396485.1 Psychrobacillus sp. 05T411
GCCATTTATTGGATGAATCCAATGGAAAAACCGGTTGAAATTTTGTTTTTTAACGGGATGATATGGATAATTGGGTAATTTCTTTTGATTTTCGCTACAATTGGGTAATTTCTTTTGATTTTCGCTACAGCCGTCGACTCCTGCCGGATGAGTGGGCTCATCGCTCACCCGGCGGAAAGCGTACGGCTGTAGCGAAAATCACATCGGATACCTCATTCAACTCATTACGTCGCAGTATCCCTATTATGTCCATTATTCCATGCAACTTCCCATATGCTAAAGTGGTGCAGAGTCAGGTGCTTGGACTTTGCTCTTGTTTTTAACCTATTGCAAACAATACAATGGCGGTTTGTACTTTAATTATTAATTACCTAAGTAAATACTGGTTCGTTTAAACGATTTCGGGGTATTATTATACGAATAGCGCTTCCATTTTTACCATCATAATTAAAATATAAAAGCAGGTGATGCGAATGAAAAATAATTTTTTTAAAGGATTAAGGGGATCTTTTGCTGTTAAAAACGCTCCCTTTCCTTGGATAAGGGCGATTTGTGCAGGAATATGTTCTTCTACACCTGTTATGTTTGGATTGCTATTAGGAAATTTCCAATATGGGCTACTTGCTGGAATTGGAGGATTCGCTTATCTTTACGTCTGGAATGAGCCATTTCCACAAAGAGCAAAGAAAATTTTTTTTGTGGCACTTGGTCTATCGGCTGCTATCKGTTTAGGCATTCTGACTGCCTCTTCACCAATTATATTTGCCATTTTGATGGGTCTAATAGGGGGGCTTGGAACGTTCATTTTTGGAGCATTAAAAGTTCCGGGGCCAGCTGCCATATTTTTTGTGATCGTTTTTGCGATGACTTCCGCTTCCAAACCTGATCCTGCACTCGCTTTAACGTATGCGGGTCTTGTTTTTTTAGGAGGGACTTTTGCTTGGTGCGTGGCAATGATCGGTTGGTTTTTTAATCCGCAAGGACCGGAAACAAATGCGGTGAAAAGAGTCTATTTAGAGTTAGCTTCTTTACTTCATTCGGTTGGAACAGAACAATTTAATGCGGCGCGTGAAAGTGTTGTAATAGCGTTAAAAGATGCTGAAGTAACATTGGTTGCAGGGTACGCTTCTTGGAATAGATCCATTAATTATAAACGATTGTATTTATTAAAAGATCAGGCTAGCTTTATTTTTTTCGATATTTTGGAAACGGTTGCAGAAGGAAGAAAACAGCTACCACCTGAGTTGGGACAAACAGTTGAAGCACTAGCACATTCACTTCATCCAAAAAAGAATACCGAAACTCGGGTTATTCTTCAGCCAGAAAAAGCGGATAAGGGAGTAGATCGATTATTTTCCAAAATCTATGATGCGGATGCAATTTTAAATGAACCAATGAAGAAAATCAATCAAAAAATAAGGATTTCAAAACCGAGGCTACGAAGTGTTTTTTCGGATGCGTTTGATAAGAACTCCATCGTGTTTATCTCTTCCCTAAAATATGGTGTAGTATTGATGATCGCATCATTGATTGCCTTCGCATTTGACTTTGACCGTTCGTATTGGATTCCAGTATCTTGTGGAGCGACGATGTTAGGTTCTACGATAATGAGTACGTTTCAACGGGGCATTCAGAGATCAATCGGAACAATTGTTGGTGTATTGATTGTCACGATAGTTCTTTCTTTTGGACCAACAGGTGTATGGGTTGCGTTATGCATTTTAGTGTTCAGCTTTTTCACAGAACTTTTTATAGTTCGAAATTATGTTTTTGCTGTAATGTTTATTACCCCAAGCTCAATATTAATAGCAGAAAATACGACACAAATCCATAATCTTTCTTACTTCGCCACTGCACGAATTACCGATATAATCATCGGTGTTCTCATTGGTCTTGCCGGTGTATTATTAATAGGGAGACGATCGGCATCGAGTAGACTTCCCCATCTAATAGCGAAAACGATTCGTAGTCAGTCCCAATTATTTTTTATGTTGTTTTCTGAACAAAATAGCGAGGTAAATGTAGATAAAAGCAAGGCAATAAATAAGTTAAGAACGAATTTGGTCAATTTACGAACCATTTATACAACCGCATTAGGGGAAGTACCAACGAACAAAGAAGCTTTAGAATTATTATGGCCAGCCATTTTTTCTATGGAACAGTTAGGGTATGTACTCGAATTTTCTTCCAATCATTCAAATAGACCAGTTCTATCGGATGAAGTGCTTGCTCAATTTCTTTTAGTGTTTGAGACGATGGCTAAAACGGTCGAATTACAATATCATGAGAAGAATAAACATGTGCCTAGTATAGAAGGATATTCTAAAATTCAACAAGAAATTATTTCTTTACAAGATGCACTTCAACTTTTCCAAAATCAAACACGACTTACGTAAAAATCCCAAGTACCTATAGTTAGGACTTGGGATTTTCGTATCCGATTATTCTCCGGATTTTTTGAAGCCGGCATTAACTGCTTCTTGTTCGGTACAAAACCATTCTTCTGGTTTAGTTTCTTCATAATGCTTGCCACTCGGGATATGATAAATTTTCTTTCCTTGACGATTAATATTGCCTTTTATTAGGCACACTCCATAATCATCGAAGTCACCTTTGTTATTTATCGCAGCAGTGTTAAATCCTCGATTTGTTACATAGCCTGCTGTCTCCCATATACCAATTTTTTCGTTTTTTGCTACTTCCTCTGCTTTTTCAAATGCCTCTATGTATGTTGTATTTGGAGGGAAGACGTAAGCTATTCTTGCTAATCCTTCTTCTAAAAGTGTTTCTTGGACACTAATGCCATCGACATAAATATAAGCGAGTGTTCGATTATAATCGTCTAGTCGATCTCCCACATCAAATTCAATGGATACTGATCCGCTATTTAGCAATTGTTTATTGCGGGATCTAGCTTCTTCCCCAAATGGCTGTTTACCGAGCGTTTTGTGATGTGTTTCAGGGGTATCAATTAGCAAGTACCGGATCGTTTCAACGTTTCCTTTATACTTTACTTTAATTGTATCGCCGTCTATTACATCTATAACCTCTACAGGTAATGTTCCGGGAATTTGTGTATATTCGTCTGAAGAAATCGCTTCACAACCGGATAGTATGCAAATACAAAAGAGTAAAATCCATTTTTTCATCTTCATCACCTAAAATAAGTTTAACATATAGAACAAGGGGAGAGATTATAATGAAAAAATCAGCTTCTCCTTTTTAAATGAAGGGAAAGCTGATTTTACGTAGAAAGTTTATTCAATTATTACTCTCCGTTTCGTCTAGGTCTTCTTTAAAATATAAAAACGCTTCTTCATCTAATTCAGTTAATCGTTCTTTGTTTAACCCCATTGCAAATGCACCTGTAAAAATTGGTTCCCACCATGTTTCTATTTCTGTCATGTTCATTTCCTCCTTTAGTTACTTTTATCCATTTGACATGTATATACCCTAACAAGTTTCACAAATAAACTGAATTTCTGAAAATGAATCAAATATCATGCGCCAAAAAGTAAGACTTATAGACTAATGGATTGAAATGCATCAAAAAGAATTTCTCTCTACATTAAGAGTATTCCACTTTATGTGTTTCCCATGTATTGCGATAAAAATATTTTTGGACACATCAGTCGCCATGTAATATTCTTTCTTATCCTAGAAACAAATAGTATGATTCTTTTAAAGCAAGTTATACATGAAGGGGATGTTTACGTGCGTTTTAATGAACAACAATTAGATAAAATAATGAAGGAACACCAAGTTTTTTTTAATACCGGAAGGACCAATTCAACCAAATTTCGCATCGATCAATTAACGAATTTAAAAAAATCCATAAAAAAATATGAAAAAGAAGTCATACAGGCATTATATCAGGACTTGAGAAAAAGTGAGTTTGAAGCTTATACAACAGAAATTGGTTTAGTGTACGATAATTTAACATTTATGATAAAACATTTGGAAAAGTGGATGGAGCCCAAACAAGTAAAAACGCCTCTTGCACTTATGCCTTCGAAAAGTTTTATCGTGCATGATCCATATGGAACGGTGTTAATTATTGCGCCGTTTAACTATCCTTTCCAACTAGTAATGGAGCCCTTACTTGGAGCGATAGCTGGAGGGAACTGCGCGGTAATAAAACCATCCGAAGCAACTCCCCATACAACAAAGATCATTCAAAAAATAATAGCTGAGGCATTTGATCCAACCTATATTCGAGTAGTGGAAGGAGAGAAAGAAGAAACTTCTTTACTCATACATGCTCCATTCGATTTTATCTTTTTTACAGGCAGTGTGAAAGTTGGAAAATTAGTGATGAAAGCAGCTGCAGAAAGACTGACACCTATTGCGCTTGAATTAGGTGGGAAAAGCCCGGCAATTGTAGATCACACAGCAAATTTAGAAGTAGCTGCGAAAAGAATTATTTGGGGGAAACTCATAAACGCAGGTCAAACTTGCATTGCTCCTGATTATGTCGTAGTACAGGAAAAGGTAAAAGAAAAATTTATCGGGCTTTTAAAGGAAGCTATTATACAGTTCTATGGTGATTCGATTCAAGATAGTCCGGACCTCGGTAGAATGGTTAATATAAATCATTTTAATCGCTTACAAGAAATCTTAGAAAAAGAAAAAGATCAAATTATTTTCGGTGGAAAAACAGACAGTATTGATTTGTATATCCAACCTACCTTGCTTACAGGAGTAGATTTTTCCAGTCCATCTATGGAAGATGAATTATTTGGTCCAATATTACCGATTATAGGTTACACAGATCTATCGGCTATCATTCATCAAATTCGTAAATTGCCAAAACCACTTGCGGCGTATATGTTTAGCGAGCATAAGGGTGCCCAAAACTATTTTTTACAAGAGCTTCCGTTTGGAGGAGGATGTATAAATGATACGATTTCACATGCGGGAAGTGCTTATTTACCTTTTGGAGGAGTAGGTAATTCTGGGGTTCAAGCGTATCACGGAGAAGCCAGTTTTACTTTATTTACACATCAAAAATCTATCTTGAAAAAAAATACATCTATCCCTGTTAATATTGTATTTCCACCATATAAAAATAAAGTGAAATTAGTAAGAGGATTATTAAAATAAAAAAGAGCCGCCAATTAGCGGCCCTCTTCTAATGTAAGGGGGAGTTGAATGGTTACAACAGTTCCTGTTTCCATTCCGCTTTCGATTAAGATTTTCCCTCCATGTTCGGTAATAATCTTCTCGGAAATCATCATTCCTAGCCCAGTTCCTTTTTCTTTTGTTGTAAAGAAAGGAGAAAATATATTTTGAAGCGTTTCCTCGTCCATTCCAACCCCATTATCTGCGATTTTTATCATGACGAAATCGTCCTGTGTTATGGTGCTAGTGATTCCAATTTTTCCATTTTGACTTATTGACTCAATAGCATTTTTTAGAATATTCGTGAGCACTTGTTTCATTTGCGTTTCTTCCCCAAATATACAGGCATCTCCAGCTAACCACTCGTTGGAGTAGACAATTCCTTTTATATTCAACTCGGATTGAAATAACATGAGAATATCGTCAATTGTTGTTTTTAAATGATACTTTTTAGCCATTGCTAAATGCGGCTTAGCCAAAATAAGGAATTCACTAATAATATAGTTAATGCGTTCAATTTCTTTTTCGATAATTTTAGTGTAACTATAATACGGAGACTTGGGATCGCCACTCATCAATTGGATAAATCCAGAAATTGCCGTCATCGGATTCCGCTCTTCATGTGCCACACCCGCCCCCATTTCACCTGCCATCTTTAGTTTTTCTGATTGTAATAGTAATTTCTCCGCTTCTTTTTTATAGCTAACATCTCTACTAATGACAGATGACGCAATTAATTCACCGTCATGATTATAAATAGGTGACAATGTTAGTTCCGCATCAAATATGGAGCCATCTTTTTTTATCTGTTGCGTTTCTAATAAGTTATAACTTACCCCCTCACAAATTTCTTTCAATCGAAGCTTGACAATTTCTTTCATTTGTATTGGAAAGTGTAAAACATTTTGCCCAACAATCTCTTCTCTTTTCCAACCATACAATTGTTCGAAAGCTGGATTTACTTCCATTACTTTATTGTTCATGTCAAACACTGCAATACTGTCTTTTGCATTATCAAAAAATAATTGTAAATATCCTTCCCTCGAGTTGAGCTCTTTACGCATAGACTGATTTTGAATGGAAAGATTTGACCAATACCTTTTCTCAAATAAAGTATTAATAATGGAAGTAGATATGATTATAAGTAAAAGGAAGATAAAAATAGATAAGTCATAAAAAGTTAGATTCAGGTCATAAGCTGGACGTTGAAAATAAATCAAAAAGTATATTTCCAATAATGTAATAATAAAAATTACAACCCGTGGTAAAATAGAATGGTACAAAATGGCGATATAAATTGGATATATAAAAAAGAGAATAAAAGCAATCTCATCACTATTAATGTTCGTAAGAAAAGTATAGAAATTAGAACATATTAAGAGTAAATAAGGGGTTATAGCCCCTTTTAAATTACTAAAATAAAGGGACAATAAAATAGCTAAGTAGCATAGGATGCTTAATAATATGAGCTTTTCTTCAAAACCATGTAATATTATGACTATTATGAAATGTAATGAAGTAAAAAAAAGCAAATATTATGTAGAAAAGCTTGTTTTGATAAGCATGAAATTTGTCCATTATGCACCCCTAAGTCAATTATTAATTTTTATAATACCTTATTAAATAGTTTCTGAAAATATCAGAATTTGGTAAGATAAAGAAATGTTTGAAATATAGGAGGAGTAATGTATGTCATATTTATTTCAAGAAAGAGAAACGGTTTCATTATTAAAACAATTAGTGGAAATTCCAAGTCCGTCAGGCTATACAAAAGAGATTATGGATTTTATGGAGAATCTATTAAAAGACCTTCAAATTACTTATACTCGAACGAACAAAGGTGCGTTAATCGCTACGATCAAAGGAGAAGACGATACAAGACATCGATTATTGACGGCTCACACAGACACACTAGGGGCAATGGTAAAAGAAGTAAAATCCAGTGGAAGACTAAAACTCTCCATGGTGGGGGGCTTCAATTGGAATGCTGTAGAAGGAGAATACTGTACGATTCATACAGCGAGCGGTAAAAAAATCCGTGGAACGATTCTCATGCATCAAACTACTGTACATGTATATAAAAATGCTGGTGCGCTTCCAAGAGATGAGCAAAATATGGAAGTTCGAATAGACGAAAAAGTAACCAATGCAGAAGGTACACGAAAACTCGGGATAGAAGTAGGCGATTTTGTCTCATTTGATCCTCGTTTTGAAGAAACGGATACTGGATTTATCAAATCTCGCCATTTAGATGATAAAGCAAGCACTGCTTTACTGCTTCAACTGATTAAGTCATTAAAAGAAAATAATATAGTGTTACCACATACGACACATTTTTATATTTCGAACAATGAAGAAATTGGATACGGTGGAAACTCAAATATCCCAGCGCAAACAGTGGAATACATTGCTGTAGATATGGGCGCAATCGGCGATGGTCAAACATCCGATGAATATACAGTTTCTATTTGTGCAAAAGATTCTTCCGGACCATATCATTATGAATTAACCCGTCAATTAGTGGAGCTTGCGCAACAAGGAAATATTGACTATAAATTAGACATTTATCCGAACTATGGTTCCGATGCATCCGCTGCTATTCGAGCTGGATTTGATGTGAAGCATGCATTATTTGGTCCAGGAATTGAAGCCTCTCATGCATACGAACGTACTCATATAGACTCACTAAAAAATACAGCAGAGCTTTTATATGCATATATAAACACAAAAATAAGTTAAGAATCGGGTCAAACCGATTCTTTTTTACTTGTTTTTTTTGCCTTAAATCCATATGATAAATAAGTGAATAAGAAGGAGATATAACAGAATGGATATAAAAACACAAGATGAAATATTAAAAAGAAGAACCTTTGCAATTATTTCCCACCCGGATGCTGGTAAAACAACTATTACGGAAAAGCTTTTATACTTTGGTGGAGCTATTCGTGATGCAGGAACCGTAAAAGGGAAAAAGTCTGGGAAATTTGCAACGTCTGACTGGATGGAAATCGAGAAACAACGTGGAATTTCCGTTACATCGTCCGTTATGCAATTTGACTTTAATGATTGCCGGATTAATATATTAGATACACCTGGGCACCAAGACTTCAGTGAAGACACATATCGTACATTAATGGCCGTCGATAGCGCTGTCATGATTGTCGATGCTGCCAAAGGGATTGAAACACAAACATTAAAACTATTTAAAGTTTGTCGTATGCGTGGTATCCCGATTTTCACCTTTATTAATAAGTTAGACCGCCAAGGGAAAGAGCCGCTAGAACTAATGGAAGAATTAGAAGAAGTACTAGGGATCCAGTCTTACGCGATGAACTGGCCAATAGGTATGGGAAAAGAGTTTTTAGGAATTTATGATCGCTACAATAACCGAATCGAACAATTCCGTACAGATGAATCAGAACGCTTCCTGCCTTTAGATGAAGAAGGGGAATTAGCGGTCGATCATTCTATGAAACAAACTTCCTATTACACACAGGCAATGGAAGATATAATGCTTTTAAATGAAGCGGGAAATGATTTTGATAAAGAAAAAGTACTTGCAGGAGATTTAACACCTGTATTTTTTGGAAGTGCTTTAACGAACTTCGGGGTTCAAACTTTTTTAGAAACATACTTACAATTTGCACCGACACCTCAACCTCGTAATACGGACACTGAAGAACAAGTTAGTCCTTTAAATGAAGAATTTTCTGGTTTCATTTTCAAAATTCAAGCGAATATGAATCCGGCTCACCGAGATCGTATTGCATTCGTTCGCATAGTTTCCGGTAAATTTGAAAGAGGCATGACAATAACTCTAGCACGTACAGGCAAAACATTTAAAGTAACGCAATCCACTCAATTTTTAGCGGATGATCGTGAAATAGTAGAAACTGCTGTCGCGGGAGACATTATCGGACTTTATGATGTTGGTAACTATCAAATCGGGGATACTGTAGTTGGCGGGAAAAAAGGTTTTAATTATGAGGCACTTCCTCAATTTACACCTGAGTTATTCGTAAAAGTAACGGCGAAAAACGTATTAAAATCCAAACACTTCCATAAAGGAATTTTGCAGTTAGTACAAGAAGGTGCGATTCAATATTATAAAACGCTCCACACAGAAGAAGTTATTCTAGGAGCAGTAGGACAGCTTCAATTTGAAGTGTTCGAGCATCGTATGAAAAATGAATACAATGTCGAAGTTCGCATGGAGCCAATCGGATCGAAAGTAGCTCGTTGGATTGAGAACGAAGAAGATGTAAAAGAGTCTATGACTGGTCCGCGAAGTATGCTTGTTAAAGATCGCTATGATCAATATGTGTTCTTATTCGAAAATGAGTTTGCAACACGTTGGTTCCAAGACAAGTATGAGCATATTAAATTGTATAATCTACTTTAATCAGCAAGAGGTCAACCTAATCATTAGGTTGACCTCTTTTATGTTCTAGAAAATATTGAAATTGATAATGGGTGTACAATTTTCTTTAAGCAGCATAAGTTATGCCACTTTATAGAACGTAGTATAGGGAAACTGCGACGTAGTGAGTTGAATGAGGTATCCGCTGGGATTTTCGCTGCAGGACGGACGCTTTCCGTGGGGTGAGTGATGAGCCTTCACCGCCGCTTGCGCGTACGTTGTGAAGTCTCATCTTACTCAGGCAGAAGAACAAAGGCTAAGAACGCCACATCGTGTGGCAACGCCTTCGTGACCAACATCGTGTTGGCCTCCACTGGAGTCGCCGCCTGCAGTGAAAATCAATGGAAATTGCTAAAATATTGGGATCCCATATTAACAATAAATAGTTGAACGAGACAATATCCACTGCGAACGCGACAATAAGGCAGCTGAACACGACAAACTAGTCGAGTAGATGCCGGACAGGCGTGTTAGGCGGGCTTTAGTACATATAACTCCTATAATAGGTCGGAATTATAGTTGTATCACATCAAGTAAAGAGCTATTTTGAGAATTGGTTGCTTTCACGATTAATTTGGTTGCTCTCGTGCTGATTTAGTTGCTTTCGTAGTAGAACTGGTTGCTCCCAGTGATCGGTTGGTTGCCCTAATCCATTTATTGGATGAATGCAATGGAAAACCTGGTTGAAACTTTGTTTTTTAACGGGATGATATTGATAATTGGGCAATTTTTTTTGATTTTCGCTACAGGCGGCGACTCCTGCCGGATGAGTGGGCAAATGAGCCATCCCAACGTACGCCAAAGCGGCGGGGATGGCTCATCGCTCACCCGGCGGAAAGCGTCCGACAGCAGCGAAAATCATAGTGGCCACCTTATAAGACTCTTTACGTCGTAGTTTCCCTATAATGTGCGTTAATGGATTCATCGATCCAACCTTCAAATCGCAAGCTAGACACCTAAATTCGCAAGATACCCCATACAAACAGAATCCACCTTCAATTTTCACTCATAATAAATTTGAACTCTTTCTTTCCAAAGCATATGATAGTAATAGCAAATAAGAAGGTGGACGCGCGAATGAACATAAGTAATTTTTCCATAAAAAGACCAGTATTTACAACTGTTATCATGTTCTTAATCATCATTTTAGGAGCAGTTTCTTTTTTCAAAATACCAACCACACTTATTCCTAACTTGAATCCTCCAGTAGCGGTTGTTGTGACGAGTTATCCTGGGGCAAGTCCAGTCGAAGTGAATGAAAAAATTACAAAGCCACTCGAAACTTCGTTAAGTACATTGCCTGGGATTAAATCCATAAAAAGCACTTCTCAAGAAAGTGCCAATTTTATCTTACTAGAATTTGAATGGTCTACTAATATGGAAGACGTCGAACTGGATGTGATGCAACGCCTAGATATGACGGTCTTACCAGAGGATGCTGCAAAGCCGCAGTTTTTAAAATTTGACCCTGCCCAATTTCCGGTAATTCAACTCGCCTTAAGTGGAACAAGTACTGGTGAGGATATTCGTTTTGTAGCTGAAAGACTTGAAAAAGATTTGATTAGCACGGAAGGTGTAGCAAGTGTTAATGTATCTGGTGCGATTATAGAAGAAGTGCAAATTCAACTAAATCAGCCTGCATTAGAGGAAAAAGGGCTTACTCAGGCGGATATCGTACAACTAATCCAAGCAAATAATGTATCGCTACCTGGAAATCCAATCGAAACGGTTGATAAAAAAACACTTACTACTCGAATTGTTAGTACACTGTCAACAGTGGATGACATAAAAAATCTAGTTATTACTGTAAATCCGCTTGATGGGAAAAAAGTAACAATTGCAGATGTTGCTACAGTCGAGCTAACCGAACAAGTACAAAATTCGGAAACGAGAGCTAATGATGAACCAGCCGTTTTACTTTCTGTTTTTCAAGAATCTAGTGCAAATACTGCCAGTGTTTCAAAAGCATTTCAACAAGCATTGGACGAGCAGCTTGCAAAAGAATCTTACAGTGACATAAAAGCAAATATTTTATTTGACCAAGGGGAATATGTAGAAATAGCAGTGGACAATATTGGGACAAGCCTTATTTCAGGCGCGTTTTTAGCAATGCTTGTATTATTCGTCTTTTTAAGAGGTATTAAAAGCCCAATTATTATAGGTATCGCTATTCCATATTCCGTTATCGTGACATTTGTTTTGATTTACTTTGCTGGATTCACCTTAAACATTATGACGTTAGGTGCATTGGCGCTTGGTATTGGTATGTTGGTAGATAACTCCATTGTTGTAATAGAAAATATCGAAAGGCATTTAGGATTAGGTAAGCGACCGAAAGAAGCAGCTTTGATCGGTACAAAGGAAGTTGCTAGTGCAATCATTGCTTCCACTTTAACGACGGTAGCGGTTTTTGTACCGGTTTTATTTTTATCTGGCTTGATTGGTCAAATTTTCACGGAATTTGCATTAACTATTTCCTTCAGTCTGTTTGCCTCATTAGTTGTAGCACTAACAGTTGTTCCAATGATGGCGAGTAGAATGTTGAAGAAAGAAAAAGGAAATATAGAAGCAAAAAGACGTCGGTCGAAGGCTTATAATAATTTTGAGCGAACGATCAAATGGGCATTATCCCATCGTGCAATTATTCTTTCGATGACAGTTCTACTATTAGTTATTTCTACGTTCGGATTATTCCGTATAGGCACGGAATTTTTACCTGCAACGGACGAAGGTTTTGTGACAATTGCAGTGAGGTTAGAAAATGGCGCTAATCTAGCTGCTACAGATGAAGTAGTAAAAAATATAGAGCAACAATTACAAAAAGAAAATGATGTGGAAGTTTACGTAAGCTTTGTCGGCGGCAGTCAAGAAGGTCAGTCAAGAGGAACTTCGATGTCCAATAGGGCAGAAATATATGTGAAAATGATTCCTTTGGAAAAAAGAGAGCGTTCTATTTTCGCATTTGTAGAAGAATTGCAGCCGAAAGTAAAAGAGATAGCTGGAGAAAATGTTGAAGTGAACTTTAATATGCAAACTGCTGCAGGTTCAGCTCCAAACTCCATTTCTTTTACAATTTCTTCGGTAGACAATGAACATCTTACGAACGCAGTGCATGCGATTACAAATGAAGTAGAAGAAATGCCAGGTGTCACTAGTTTTAGAAATGATTTAACGGAAACCATAGAAGAAGTTCAAATTACTATTAAACGAGATGCTGCAACAGAATATGGATTTGCGCCCATTCAAATAGCCCAAACAGTCAATAATGTAACAAGAGGGGCATTTGCTACGCAAATAATTTCAGAGCAAGAAGAGGTATACGGCGTTTATGTCCAATATGATGAAGCATTTCGAAGCAGTGTCGACCAATTGAAACAGTTGAAGCTTAGAACCCCTTCCGGTCAATATATTGCTCTACAAGATGTGGCGGATATTGAAATTGCAGAGGGTCCACTAACTTTACGTAGAGTGAATCAGGCAGGTGCGGTTACTTTTACGATTAAGTATGAGTCGGCCTATTCTTTAGGGGCAATGTCCGATATGATGGATGAAGCAATTGATAATGCTGCACTCGCAGATAATGTTATTGTTTCCTTTGGTGGCGATAGAGAGTTGTTAGATAATGCGAAAAATGATATGATTTTGGCTGTTTTATTGGCAGTTGTGCTAGTTTATATCGTCATGGCGGCACAGTTTGAATCTTATAAATATCCGTTTGTTATTATGTTTACAGTACCTCTTATTACAATTGGTATATTTGTCGGTTTATTTACGGCAGCTACTCCAATAAGTATTTCTGCAGTTATCGGAATTTTAATATTGGTAGGTATCGTCGTCAATAATGGCATTGTTTTAGTGGATTATATAAATAAGCGAAAAGCACAGGGCATGGGATCATATGAAGCGATCACAACATCGGTAAAAGATCGAGTGCGGCCGATATTAATGACTGCATTGACAACCATTTTAGGGCTAGTTCCGCTCGCTTTGGGAATAGGAGAAGGAACGGAAATAAATCAACCTATGGGAATTACAGTCATAGGTGGTCTAATCAGTTCCACATTTTTAACATTATATGTCGTTCCGGTAATTTACAGTTTGTTTGATAAAGAAACTAGGAAAAAAGCCACGCCTTACAATTAAGTAATATATGTTTACAAATGGAAAAAGGGTCTGTATAATAAATATCAAATAGAATACACTTTTGACGTATGTCAAGGGGGAGTAGCTATAGGGAAACCTATTTCATAGTCGTCATTACATGGCTTTTGCCATCGGTTATGATAGCAATTATTAAATTTGCTTAGCAAGACCTTTGCCTTTTTTTTAGGCAAGGGTCTTTTTATTTGCAAAAAGGAGGATATTGATGGATTTAGGAATTTTGTTGGAGTATGGTTGGGTATTACTTGTTCTAGTTGGACTAGAGGGGTTACTTGCAGCCGATAATGCCGTTGTAATGGCTGTTATGGTAAAACATTTACCGAAAGATCAGCAGAAAAAAGCGTTATTTTATGGATTACTTGGTGCGTTTGTCTTTAGATTTCTAGCTTTATTTATGATCACGTTCTTAGTGAATATTTGGCAAGTCCAAGCAATTGGGGCAGCTTACTTATTATTCATTTCCATTAAACATATTTATGATCAGCGGAAGAGTAAAGACGATGATGAATCCGATGAATTAGAAGAAGACGGTTCAGAAAAAGTAAAAAAAGGTTCTGGCTTCTGGATGACTGTATTAAAAGTAGAGCTAGCGGATATTGCATTTGCAATTGATTCTATGCTAGCAGCCGTTGCCATTGCCGTTACATTACCACATGTGAGCGATTTTGATATTGGTGGTATAAATGCTGGACAATTCTCTGTAATGTTCTTCGGTGGAGTAATTGGACTGATAATTATGCGATTTGCTGCACATAAATTTGTTAAATTATTAGAAAAATATCCTTCACTTGAAACAGCAGCATTCTTAATCGTTGGATGGGTAGGGGTTAAACTTGCAGTATTAACACTGTCACATCCAGGTGTTGGATTACTAGATGAGCATTTCCCACATTCTACAGTATGGAGTATTATATTCTGGACAGTATTATTTGTTATTGCTATTGGTGGTTATGTACTTGGAGTAGCAAAACATAAAAACGTTCAATCAGGTAAATAATATATGTAAAGCATAAAAAGTTAGTTTTAACTATCTTTTTATGCTTTTTTTTTTTACAATGAGTTAACAGGAAAGTCTGAAAGGAATTAATATGAATGAAACAATCGCTTCTTAAACTAAAAACTAAATTTACTCCTGCTCAAGCTATCGTGACCTATTATTTTATTGCTATTGCCGTTTCCGTCATACTGCTTAGTTTACCGGGGGTACATAGGCCAGGGGTAGAGGTAGACTTTATAGATAGTTTATTTACAGCCGTAAGTGCAGTAAGTGTTACTGGACTTACAACGCTTAGTATTGTTGATACATACAGCGTATTCGGATACATTATGATCATATTTATTTTACAACTTGGTGGCATCGGGATCATGTCATTAGGCACTTTTATTTGGCTTATTTCCGGTAAAAAAATTGGATTACGAGAAAGACAACTGATTATGGTTGATCACAACCAACCAACCTTGTCAGGCGTCGTACACTTAATAAGAGAAATTGTAAAAATTCTTTTGTTAATACAACTAATCGGTGCAATTTTATTAACATTATATTTTACGCAATATTATGATTCATATGAGGAAGCATTGATACATGGGATTTTTACTTCGGTTTCGGCAACTACCAATGCTGGACTAGATATTACGGGACAATCTTTACTGCCATATCATAATGATTACTTCATCCAAATTATTACGAGCTTTTTAATCATTTTTGGTGCAATTGGATTTCCTGTTCTAATAGAAGTAAAAACGTTTTTAAAAAATAAAAACAAAAATTTTCGTTTTTCTTTATTTACAAAGCTTACGACGATTACGTATGGTATTTTATTACTATTTGGAACGGTTATGATTTTCTTACTAGAAATGTTCAATTCTTTTAAAGGGATGTCGTGGCATGAAAAGTTTTTTACAGCCTTTTTTCACTCCGTTTCGACAAGATCTGCAGGGTTAACAACGTTTGATGTAACGCTTTTTAACGAGGGAACTAACTTTTTAATGAGTGTGCTCATGTTTATCGGGGCTTCCCCAAGTTCTGTTGGTGGGGGAATACGGACAACGACTTTTGCAGTTGCACTATTGTTTTTGATCAATTTTTCAAGAGGAAAAGACAGTATTCAAGTTTTTAACCGAGAAATCCAATTGATTGATGTTTTCCGAGCTTTCGCAGTAATTATTTTAGCATTAATAATGGTTTTCGCAGCAACAATTTTACTGTCTGTTACAGAACCAGATATCCCAATTACAACCTTAATATTTGAAATTACTTCTGCTTTTGGAACATGCGGAATGTCTCTTGGAATAACTGGTGATTTGTCAGATATAGGGAAAATAACGATGATGGTACTTATGTTTGTCGGGCGGGTAGGCATGCTTTCTTTCTTGTTTTCACTAGGAGGAAAAAGTAATAAAACCAAATATCAATTCCCGAAAGAACGAGTGATTATTGGATAAAAAAACAACCCAAAAATTTCTTTTTTCACTTGTACGTTTTCGGTTCGCTTTGTACGGAATAATCACTACAACTTTACCATGGGATAAGTGTAGCAGGAAGTGACGAAGTCACTTCCTGCTACACTATTTTCGATAATCTTGTTGTGGATATTTAAAGGAGCACAGTCTAAGTACGCGACATCGTGGTGCTCCTGCGCAAAGCTCGTCGCAAAATAAAAGAACATTTCGCAACGACTGTGTGACCTGCATCGTGCATCCCTACACATAAAGAAGTCTCGATAATGGTGTAGAACTGGCTTTCGTTCAAAGCACTCCAAATGCAAATATACTTTGTGTGCCTTGAATGTTATCACACTAATAACCACAACATACTGAATAGTTTTAGTTGATAAAAGATGGACTTAAAGGGTACTCTGCAAATTACTTTGTTCAATCATAGAAAAATGAGGAATTTCACTTTTACCAAAAGTAGTTAGTAAATAACCATCTTTTTCTTTTATTATTCCATCTTTATAAGCATCCACGCAAATAGAAATTGGTGTAATAAATGTCTGCTTATATAATTCACGTTCATTTAACTGAAAAGTAACAAACTCATTTCCTGCAACCGAAGGCTCATCTACTAGTTGCTTATACAACATAGACTGTTCTTCTTTATCCAAATCATTTATCCACCAAGGTTTCCGCGGTTGGAATTTTTGTTTCGATAAATAATCGAGTTTCATGACACTTTGAATAGTAGGTAATGAAATATTTTCTAATCCTCGTAAAAACGAAAATAATCGGGAATATAAATCTTCTAGCTGATGCCCAATCCTAGACCAATTTCTTTCTTCCCAATATGTCCCGAATTGTTGGAAAAAGTCGAATGGTGTCTCGAATACATGTGTGAATAAATATTCAAGTGTATTATCCATTCGATGTGCATTCCAATATTTTTCAAGCACATCTTCTACTTGTTTAATACGAAGAATATCTTCGAATGTTAAAACATTATTAGAAAAAATTTCATAAGGTGCTTGATCGACAAATACATAGCCGTATTTTGGCGCTTCTACACGTAACCCAGTACCACGAAGTAGTTTTAAAAAACCTAGCTGCAACTCTTCTGGTCGCATATCGAATACTTCATTAAATGTATTTCTAAACGAATGGTAATCTTCCTCAGGTAGACCGGCGATTAAGTCTAAATGCTGATCGATTTTTCCGCCATCTTTAACCATTGTGACAGTACGCTTTAGTTTTTCAAAGTTTTGTCTACGTTGCACAAGTTCGTTTGTTAAATCATTTGTAGATTGAACTCCAATTTCGAAACGGAAAAGCCCAGCAGGTGAATTGTCGTTTAAAAATTGGATAACTTCCGGACGCATAATATCTGCAGTTATTTCAAACTGAAACACTACACCAGGTAAATGTTCATCAATGAGAAACTGGAACATTTCCATCGCATAACTACGACTAATATTAAAGGTTCTATCGACAAATTTTATTATTCTTGCGCCATTTGCCATTAAGAAACGAATATCTTCTTTTACTTTATCCCGATTAAAGTAACGGACGCCGACTTCTATAGAAGACAAGCAAAATTGGCATGAGAACGGACAACCGCGACTTGTTTCAATGTATACGACTCGTTTTGATAAGTTTGGAATATCTTCTGTAAAACGAAATGGCGAAGGGGAGTTTCGTAAATCTAATTTTGGTGGTAGCGGATTTAGCATAAATTTGTCGTCTTGTACATAAGCTACACCAGGAACATCATTTAATGTTTGCTTATTATGCAAGAAGTTTAACAACTCTTTAAATGCATGCTCGCCTTCTCCTACTACAATATAATCAATTTCTTTTATTTGACGTAACCAGATGTTCGTATCGTATGAAACTTCGGGGCCGCCTAAAATGATTGTGATAGAGGGATCTACAGTTTTTAACATTTTAATTACTTTAATCGTTTCTTCGATGTTCCAAATATAACAGCTAAATCCAACTATATCCGGTTTTTTTTGATATAGATCTGCAACGATATTGTATGTCGGATCTTTAATCGTATATTCGACTATTAGGGGGGAATATTCTGGTTCAGCGTAAGCTTTTAAACAGCGTAAGGCTAAATTTGTATGAATGAATTTTGCATTCAGGGTTGTTAATATTATATTCATTATTCATAACTCCTTCTTTTGTATAACCATTGTAACAGCGAAATTTGATGTCGACAATATAGCTGAAAAGCACCATATCAATAATAGAGATATTGTGAAATAATCAGAATTAATGAACATTTCGGTGGTTTTAGGTTTGTAATATTCATTGTATAGTATTTATCTATATTTTTAAATTCATTCGCAATGAGAGGTTTGGTGAAGGGTGTGCTAGTGGAGTATGAATACAGACAGAAATTCGAACATATATTTGAGTTTTTTTCTAATGGTCTCCTTTTTGTTGATAAACAAGGAATAGTGCTAGAAATTAATGCACAAGTGGAGGAAATATTACAAATAGATAAAAAGAAAGTAATTGGCTTTAGCGCTTTGAAGATTATGGATTTGTTTGTATTATCCTATGAAAGGAAAAAGGCGTTTGTTAGCGAAATCCTTCGATTTGGTCATGCGGAGCTTTTTAGTGAAATTCGAACTTACTTAGGAGAGTTAAAATACATTCATGTGAAAGTATCAAAACAAGAAGACACCAATATATATTTAACAGAGATTCATGATGAATCCGAAAAGATTCAGATGAAAAAACGTTTAAATCATACGGAATCACTAAGCACAATCGGTCAATTAGCGGCAAGTATTGCGCATGAAATACGTAACCCAATGACATCGTTAAAAGGATTCACGCAATTGTTACAACAAACGACGAATGATGATGGAAAAAGGTATTTAGCCGTCATTAATGATGAAATAAAACGCATGGAAGAAATTTTAACGGAGTTTTTAGAAGTGTCTAAACCAACAAGTAATAAGTTTGAGTGCTTCAATTTACAAGAAGTAATAGTAGAAGTGTCCAATTTTATGGCACCACAAGCACTATTGAAAAATATAGAAGTAATCCTTTCTCTAAAAACAGAAAGCTTATCCGATTTTGTAGGAGATCGAAATTTAATCAAACAAGTTTTTATGAATTCGATAAAAAATGCCATTGAAGCTATGCCAAAAGGCGGAAATATAAATATAACTATGTCGTACACAGAAGAGAAAGATATCTGTGTCGAGATCAAAGACCAAGGTMAAGGAATAGAAACGGACAAACTAGATAAAATATTTGATCCGTTTTTTACAACAAAGTCTGGAGGGACAGGGCTAGGGTTGTCACATAGCCTCCAAGTAATCCAATCTCATGGAGGAACAATCGAAGTAGAAAGCGAAGAAGAGGTAGGAACTTGCTTTAAATTTATTCTTCCACTGCGAAAAGAAATTTAAGCCTATTTTGACAAGAATATAGGATAACCTATATAATAATAGCTAATGTCAATTTTATAGGTGAGGATGACTAAGAATGACAAATGAACAACCGAACAATGCATTAAAGCTTTTTGTTGTATTGTCTCGTGCTCATAAGGTAATACATGAATGTACTAATCAGTTTTTTCAAGAAAATGGATTAAACCCGACAGAATTTGCCGTGTTGGAACTTCTCTATCATAAAGGAAAACAACCGCTTCAACAAATTGGTAATAAAATATTGTTAGCAAGTGGTTCTATTACTTATGTAGTGGATAAACTAGAAGGACGTGGGTATATAACTCGCGTTTCTAGTGCTACTGACCGACGTGTTACATATGCGGAAATCACAAAAGAGGGTACAACATTTATGGATGAACTTTTTCCAAGACATGAGCAACAACTGAAACAATTGATGGATGTTTTATCGGAAGAAGAAAAGGAACAAGTGATAGAGATTCTAAAGAAATTAGGATTATCTATTAAGAACCTTTCTTAGCAAAAAAAAAACTTCGAGCCAGTTAAGGCCCGAAGTTTTTATTTTGCTTGTATAGTTGAAGCCATTTTGACAAAGTTCTGAACCGCTTGTGATTCTATTGTATCGAATACAGTAAGTTTTACGAGTAATCCTTCTCGTTCAAATGTATAGCCAAAAACTTTTCCATCAGGTGTATCTATTTGATAAGCACTGATATTTTCAATCGAATCGTTGGTTGGTATTAGGCTTTGATCAGTGATTTCTTCTAAAGTTCCACTATCGTTAGAAGCTTGCATTGTGTCCATTAAATTCTTTGTAATATCATCAATCGTTGCATCATCTGTATTAAATGTTTCGATTCGCATGGATTGTAAGTCATTTTCTTGATTGAATAGTAAATCTTTATTTGGTTCTTCAGCAGTTAGTTCATAGCCATCTATTACTGTTATCGCGTAATTTTGTGTTTCACTTTCTGTTTGAGTACCTTCAAGCTCTACTTTTGGTAAAGTGATACTTTCCGTTTCTCCTTCAGCTTGCGTCTCTTCTTTGATGTTTTCGGTATTGTCATTAGGTGTAGACACTGGATCTTGACTTTCATTTGCGGTGTCCGTTCCACAGGCTGCAAGTAAGATTGTTAGTAAAAGTATGGAAAGAAACGTATATACTTTTTTCATGTTGATTCAGCTCCTTTTTTAAATAGACGTATAAGTTATAATAATGTTGCATTTTTAAGTAAATGGTATTATTAGGAAAATTAGTATGAGCATCGTGATATGAGCTAAAATAATTAATGGCATACTTTTTTTCCATTCGTATAATAAGCCGAAAACGATTCCGACGACGAAAGCTGCCAATACACCTAACCAAAATCCGCTAAAAGCAAATGACATACTAAATAGTGCTGCACCCACGATGATAGCAAATATCGGTGGGAGATATTTTTTTAATTGTTGCTGTATAAATCCCCTCCAGAAAATCTCTTCACCTGGGGCAATTATAAATAAAAGTAACAAGTAATGCCATATGGATGAAGGCCCAAATTTATTGATAAAAGAATGGATACTTTTGGTGGATATAATTGGAGTAAAGTCGATCAGTTTATATCCAATGAATAAAAGGGCATATGTGAGTGCTCCAAAAGCTATACTAAGGAAAAGATAGCGAACTGTATTTAGTTCATCTTCTATTTTAACCTTATAATAAGCAAGTGACATAAGGAATAGAGTAGTAAAGGTATAAAAATACCAAAAAACTTTCTCGTTTGAAAAGGTTAGCCAAGCAAAGGCGTAAGCAAAAATAAGGGGAATTATTAATCGTATAATTGGTATTTGACGAAACATAAAAAGCACATCCTAACTATAATTCAAAAGCCGTTCTTCTTATAGTGAGAGGAACGGCATGACGTTTAATCTTCATTACTATATAATATTTTATAACGCTTGTGATTAATCACAGTTTTTTCTTCCATTTCTAGTTCATTAAAGTTTTCCATAAATGTCAAATTGACAATAACAGAGTTCTCATTCACTTTTTCAACAATACCTTGCAAACCATCTTTAAACTCAACAACATTACCAACTTCAGCTATTTTCATAGATTGTTCCATCCCCTTTTAGAACTTAATACAATACAGTTTGCCCTAAAAAAAGGTATACGTAAAGTATTTTAACCAAAAGTATTGAAAGTATACATGATTAGTAATAAGAAAGGAATGCTTTAGATGAATTCATACGAAGAAAAATTGAATATGTTACAAAGTGGTGACGTTGATATGTTAGAGGTTTCCAAAGCTGATTTTTTATCTTTTCGAGAAGTTTTAGTAAAAAGGGAGGATTTTAAGCACTTTTCGGGAAAGGCAACGCAAGGTGGGGATATAATTTATACGTATTTACAAGTCGCTAGAAGCTAACTCGTTTCTAGTCTCCCGAAAAGCAAATGTTTAGAGTTTATATACAAAAGGTATACTGCAATAGATGTACATTTTGTAAAGGGGCGTTTTTTTATGGTGAAGGAATTATTAAGAAAATTAGAATTGACTAGAGAGAAAATGATTCAAGCTGCCTTGGAAAAAGGAGTTTCCCATAAAGAAACGATTGAACTTAGTGAAGAGCTTGATAGACTTTTAAATGAATATGAAACAAATAGTAAACAAAATTAGTTCACTAGGGAGAATTGTTCATGCATAATATAAAGCGATTACAAGGGGAGTTAAATAAAGCGATTATCGGAAGGGAAAAAGAAATCGATTTCATGTTAATGGGGTTATTAGTACAAGGGCATGTCCTCTTAGAAAGTGTACCAGGTTCAGGAAAAACAATGATGGCGAAAGCTTTTGCAAAAGTTATACAAGGGGAGTTTAAACGATTGCAATTTACCCCGGACGTATTACCATCGGATGTAACTGGTATTAGTTTTTTTCATCCACAAAAACAGTCCTTTATCCTTCGTCTAGGACCTGTAATGAGCAATATATTGCTTGCGGACGAGATTAATCGTGCTACACCAAGAACACAATCTAGTCTACTGGAAGCGATGGAAGAAAAACAAGTATCAATTGATGGGGAAACGATTAAATTGCCATTTCCTTTTATGGTCATTGCAACACAAAACCCCGTTGAATCACAGCAAGGCACATTCCCACTTCCTGCTGCGCAATTAGACCGTTTTTTATTTAAACTGTCGATTGGTTATCCAACTTTTACGGAGGAAAAAATCATCTTACAACAGTTTGGACGCTCACCTGGAGCGATACACGTACAAGAAGTAGTCTCATTAGAACAAATAGAAAAATGGTCACAACAAGTAAAAGAAGTGGCCGTGCATGAGGATATTTTGACTTATATTATACAAATCGTACATAGCACAAGAAATCATCCATACATAGAATTAGGATTAAGCAGTCGAGCATCACTAGCGCTTCTTCAAGCGGCTAAAGCGAATGCCTTTATAAATAACCGAATGTTCGTTACTCCAGACGATGTGAAAAGGGTAATAGATCCTGTTTGTCTACATCGTATGAAACTCTCCACTGAGGGGATGTTAATCCACGATACGGCAGAAGTGATGAAAGAACTTTTAAACACGGTTGAAGCACCTGTTGAGGCAAATACTCGATGAACTGGATTCGTAGAGATTTTGGGATACATCATATGCAAAACTATATGCAAATTTTAGTTGTTTCATTGATACTTAGTTTTTTATTTAAGCTGTATCTCCTTTTTTCTGTTTTTTCGTTTTTACTTATTATTGCTCTATTGAACATGTATTATTTCCGGCAAGTCGGAGAGAGGCTTGAACTGGTCAATGAAAAGAAGAGAATCCGTTTACTTAAAAGTACTACATCACATTTAGAACTAACATTTCAAAACAAAGGGGTACCGATTTGGAATGCAACTCTTTTAATCTCATTTTCGACTTGTATAGCACCAAATGGGATTAGCCATACAACAACAGCAGGTTTTCACGAAGTAAAGTTGCCTCTTTCTATTGGCTATAAAAAGCAAGTAACTGTAAAGATTCCAATTGAAGGAATGCATAGGGGCCTTGCACGGATAAAACAAATTGAATTACAAATTCCCCATCCTTTAACAGATGGGTCTATATTGCTCGATTTTAAGCCAATGATCCTTATAGATGCTATCGTTTATCCACAAATGCATAAGATGGAAGATAAGCTCATCCCATCTAGACTAAAGGAAGGCTATTTACAATTGAACTCTTCCTTATATGACGATCCATTTTTCCCAGTAGGAACAAGAGAATATGTACCTGGCGACCAATTTCATCATATTCACTGGAAGGCAAGTGCGAAAACGCAACAGCTACAAACGAAAGTGTTTACGAAAGTAGCGAATGTCTCTATCTTATTCATCGTCAATGTAAAGGAGAAATTCGGGGTAGTTATTGATTTTGAAGAAAAAATCGAGTGGCTTGCGTCTCGTATGGAGGCTTGCTATAAAAAAGATATTCCTTACTCTTTTGCTATCAATATTCGTACTTATGGGAAATTCCCTTTAGTATATTTACCTTTAGGGACTGGAGATGCACATCGTAAACAAGCATTGGAACTTCTCTCTATCTTGTCACGAAGTGATAGTTTAATCCCTTTTGAAAGGGTTTTAGCATACATAGATAGCAATGTGGAGTTACCCGTTGCGGTCAGTATCATGACACATCAAATAGAACAGTATGCACCCTTCTTAAGTCGCCTAGAACATCGTACGAATGTTTTATATGAAACGAGTAGTCTTTCAGAGGGAGTTTTATAATGCAGCATTCGACTATTAGTTTAAAGATTCAGGCTCAATCATTTGGGAACTATTTGCGGGATATATGGTTTGTAGCCCTACTTTTTGTATTAATACAACATCAAACGGCGATAATTCTACCATTTCTTTGGATCGGACTACAAATGATTATAGCTATTGTTAGCCTAGTGATAGTTAGAAAAAGTGGTCCAAATAGAATTTTTCCGTTTGTTATCCCTTTTTTCATTCTTTTGACCTTGTTTTTTTTTGATGCTCCAATTTTACTGTATGTAGTGAGTGTTGTATTTTCTATATGGCGAATACAGTCTAGGTTTAATACGAGTCAAGAGGGCCAAATGATGGATAATCCATTTACGCTTTTTTATTTTTTGGCGTTTTTAGGAATCCATTTTGTTAGCTATCTCTTAGGATATGAAGATTATCATTTTGTGCTTTACACAGTGTTTTTAGCTGGTATAGCGCTTTTTGGGGGAGTACGATTATTGGCCGTTTCGATGAATGCGGACAAATACCATGCGCTAACGAAAAATAGTTTATCCGGTATCTACTTGCTTCTCATAGTTGTAGTGGTCAGTATATCTAGTGGTATTTATTTTATTATCCCAACATTACGTAAACTGCTCGATTTGCTATTAGAGACGGTACTTCGTGTCGCAATCATTCCTATTGCTCCTGTAATCGGGTACTTAGAAGATTTCTTAAAAGGATTGCAAATAAAACAACCCGAAGAAGGCGAACGCATCCCAATAGGGGAACAAGCGGAAATCGAAACGAAAGAATTAGCGATGAATGAAACATTTGCAAATTTCCCCGTAGAATGGATTTTCATAGGATTATCTATCATTGCTATTTTATTTTTTAGTGGCTACTTATGGAGAAATAAACCAAAGAATTTAGAACTAGAAATGCACAATGTTCAATATGAAAATAAACAAATGGATGAGGAAGAAGAAAAGCAAACAAAACAATTGAACTCCTTGTATCAAGTGGAAACTTCTTCGTTGCGAGAGAAATATGCACAGTTTGAATTAGAAGCCCATACCTATGATTTAGAAAGAAATAGAAGCGAAACAGTTAGGGAATGGTTTAAACGCATGCAATGGCAAGTAGAACCTTCATTTTTTAGCATATACGAAGAAGTAAGATATGGTGGACAAATGATTAGTTCGGAAAAAGCGGAATTGTTCCTGAAAAACTTAGAAATAATAAAAAAAGAAAGTTTTTTTAAAAAAGATGTTTAAGAAGTTTTGAAAAGGGCATATTAATAAAGAACACAGCAACATTCTCATTTCCCCCTTTTTAAAGGATCATCCAAAAGCTATTTGGATGGTCCTCTTTTTTTGGTACACTAGAAGTATGAAAATACGATTTGGGGGATATGACATGACAACAAAATGGAAAACTGGATTTATCGGTACGGGTGTAATGGGGAAAAGTTTAGTAAAGCATTTACTAAATGCTGGTCATGAAGTTGTTATTTATACAAGAACAAAGGAAAAAGCAAAAGAACTAATTTCACTAGGAGCTACTTGGGTCGAGCGTGCAAGTGACGTTGCAAGTAATGCACAATTTGTATTTACAATGGTAGGCTATCCACAGGATGTAGAAGAGATCTATTTTGGAGAGAATGGTATTTTTGCTGCAGACAATAAAGGATTAGTTGTGACCGATCTGACAACATCCACACCAACCCTCGCTCAAAAAATAGAAGTAGCTGCAAAAGAAAGAGGAATGCTGGCGCTCGACGCACCGGTTTCAGGTGGAGATATTGGAGCACAATTAGGAAAATTATCGATTATGTGTGGTGGGGAAAAAGAAACGTTTGAAAAAGTGTTGCCACTTCTAAACCTTTTTGGAGAAACGATTATTTTACAAGGCGTTGCTGGAGCTGGGCAGCATACGAAAATGTGTAACCAAATAACAATTGCAACAGGAATGATAGGAGTTTGTGAAGCATTAGCGTATGGACAAAAAGCAGGACTCGATTTAGAACAAGTGTTACGTTCCATCTCAACAGGAGCAGCCGGTTCTTGGTCATTGAGTAACTTGGCTCCTCGCATGATAGCAGGTAACTTTGAACCGGGTTTCTATATGAAGCATTTTGTAAAAGATATGAAAATTGCGCTAGAAGAAGCAGAAAAAATGAACATACAACTCCCAGGACTACAACTCGCAAAATCAATGTATGATGAATTAGTTGCGAAAGGTTATGAAGATAATGGGACACAAGCACTTATAAAATCATACGATTGAGATAGGAGCTTTTAACTACTGTATGATACAATCTACTTATCGCAGTGTTATTAGAAAGGACGATTCAAATGAACGATCATAAAGGAATATTGTTAGAAAGTGGTACGAACGAGCTAGAAATAGTCGAATTTCAAGTGGGTTCTAGTAAGTTTGGGATTAATGTCATTAAAGTAAAAGAAATCATTCAACCGATTCCAGTAACATTTATTCCACATGCTCACCCACATGTGGAAGGAATCGTACAATTACGAGGGGAAGTCCTACCAGTAGTAAGTATGGCAAAGGTGCTCGGACTGCCAGAATTAAATAAAAGTGAACAAGAGAAATATATTGTAACCGAATTTAACAAACAAAGAGTCGTTTTCCATGTAGATAATGTGTCGCAAATTCACCGTATATCATGGGAGCAAATTGAAAAGCCGAGTGATATCTATCAAGGGGGTACCTCCCATGTGATTGGAGTCATTAAACGCGAAGACGAAATGGTTCTATTACTAGATTACGAGCGAATCATTGTCGATATAAACCCAGACTCCGGCATAAATGTGGAATCGGTTAAAAAACTTGGTCAGCGAGAACGCTCTAATAAAAAAATCGTTATTGCAGAGGATTCGCCACTACTTCGTAAGTTATTGAATGATACATTACATGAAGCGGGCTATGTGAACCTAGAATTTTTTGAAAATGGAAAAGATGCATTAGGTTACTTGGAAGAGTTAGAAAAAAGTTCGGCTGATATTGGAGAACATGTTCAGATCGTTGTGACGGACATTGAAATGCCGCAAATGGATGGACATGCTTTAACTCGCAAAATAAAAGAAAATAGTCATTTAGCCAAACTACCAGTACTTATTTTCTCGAGCTTAATAACAGATGACCTCCGTCATAAAGGAGATCAAGTAGGAGCAGAAGATCAAATTAGCAAACCTGAAATTGCTGAACTAGTATTGAAAATAGATCAATATATTTTGTAAGTCTAAAGAATATTTGTGCGCTCTTTGTATGAGTGCTTTTGAATTGATTTGAATCAAAATAAGACCTACATTATTACCGGATCTTTTTGATGCGAAAGGGATGCGACTTTGTCGCATCCCTTTCGCATTTTTTTTGGTAATGATGTAGAGATTATTTCGTCCAAAGCGAACCGAAAACGTACAAAAGTAAAATAGCTAATGAATGGGGTGGGAAATTATGAATCTAAATACGATTTCATTGTTTGTTTTTTTCCATTAGTTGGCCTAGCATAAGATTGGGTACCCAGTGGAGAGCGTGTAGAGGAATTCTTCACCATAGATTGAGGTCCAATGTAATCAGTAAGGACTTGTTTTGCCATCTTTAAATTCATTTTCCGAATAGGATTTCGATAAGTATCATCTAGATGGCCCAGATGTGGCAATTGTTTAAAATCCTCTTTTGTTGGGATCATATGAAAGTAGTAGTCGGCGCATTGAATTAATACAGAGGATTGCTGTTGGCTATTCCTTGGATTTCGAACAAAATGAAGACCTACTTTTCGGGCTTTGTCTTCTTGTAACATTTTATCGATAGCTAATTTTTTTAACTGATAGAGCGGTTTTTTATCGATAGCCGTTTTGGCATGGCGATTGACTGTATAAATGGCTGTAGCTATTCGTTCATCATCCGTATTAGTTGTCATAAAACCCCTCCTTAATATATTATATTTACTATATCATACCAATTCCTAACTAAATTGTATACACAAATCAAAAAGTAATATTTGGTGACAGGCTAAAGATATGCATCATTATGCCGATAAAATAAGGTGAAGTAATATTTGAAAATTGTTTCGTACTAGTTAGTTTCGATTCAAATTGGAGGATTCCATGAACAATTCAGTAATACCAAAGCTTTTTATTAATAATAAAATAGAGGAGATGATGGTGGAGAATCCACTGCCTTATATTTTATTGGAAAGAGAAAGCGAAAAAAAGTTTTCAGTAATCTATTTCAACCATGCAGCCGAAAGTTTTTTTGAAAATTCAAGTGATGAAACCCAACAATTTTTTTCAGTGGAAGTCTGGAATCAGTTACATGTACTCCTCAATAGTTTCGAAGTTGAAAAACAGAATGTCCATAGTAATTTACTTCTAAAATTTCAAAATGACATTTATTCGATTGATCTAACGATTGTTTCCTTTCACAGCGAAGAGAAAAGTGTATATGGATTAACTTTGCATAACACTAAAAAAGACTTAATCGAAAAACAAGAATTGCTTGCTATAAAAGAAAAGTATATGTCACTGCTTAATAATAATACCGATTCTGTTTTTATAGTAGATGAAAGAGGGATTATTCAATATGTAAATGCAGTAGCTGCAAAGGCTTTAGGATATAATGCAGTAAATCTTTTACATCAACCAATTGAACAATTTATCGAAAGTAATTCGCTTAGCAATTTTCAGCTAATGATCAAGCAAACTTTGAGTGGCTATCCAGCTGAATTGCAAAAATGTCTTTTCCAGCATGTGAACGGTCATTATGTATATGTATATTTGAAAGCAATTCCCATTCATCATCAAGGAAATGTGAAAGAGTATCATTTAGTCTTAAGAGATTTGTCGATAAGTGCAGATGAAAAGGAACAATTATTTTATTTAGCATACCATGATCATTTAACTGGTTTATGGAATCGTCGTGCTTTGAAAGAACATTTACGTGAGAATTTAATCGATGCACATAATAAAAATACAAAAATTGCTATTATGCGAATAGACTTAGATCGCTTTAAACTTATAAACGAATCGCTTGGTTACAATTATGGGGATGAATTATTAAAGAAAATTGCAGATCGTCTAAGTCTTTTTATTAATAAATCATGTAACTTGTATCGACAAAGTGGCGATGAATTTGTCTTCATCATGAAAGACAAAACGCGTGATGAGACGAGCAGTTTTGCAGAAAGCCTATTAAGTGAATTGTCCAAACCAATCTATTTAGACCATCAAGAATATTTTGTAACGGCATCTATCGGTATTTCGATGTATCCGTTAGATGGAAAAAATTTAGATGAACTTCTTATTAAGGCAGATCAAGCTTTGTATGTGGCAAAAGATAGAGGAAGAGCTCATTATCGTTATTTCCAAGAACAAATGAATTTATCTTTTCCAAACGAAGCGTTAATGGAATCCCATCTAAGAAGAGCAATTGAAAAAGAAGAATTAACGATTCATTATCAGCCACAAGTCAATTTAGCTACAGGAGAGATTAACTCTTTTGAAGCCTTGTTGCGTTGGAATAATAGAAAATTCGGATATGTGTCGCCGATGCAGTTTATCCCACTTGCAGAAGAGTCTGGAATGATTATGCAAATTGGTGATTGGGTTTTAGAAGAGGTTTGTAAGCAATTAGAATATTGGCAAGAAAAAGGGTACCGCTCAGTTCGCATTGCGGTTAATATTTCACCTAAACAATTTAAACAAGAAAATTTTGCGATAAAAATTCGAGAAAAAATAAATAAATATCGTCTTGATCCAAGTTCTTTAGAGGTAGAAATAACAGAGAGTGCCATGACGGATATGCAAGATACTTTTGCAATGCTAAATGAACTAAAGGATATTGGGGTCGTAATTTCGATAGATGACTTTGGGACAGGTTATTCTTCTCTCAGTTATTTAAAAAAATATCCGATTGATATTATTAAAATTGACCAATCGTTTATTAAAGATATGGAATTAGATGAAAAAAATGCAGCAATCGCAACGACAATCATCCAACTTGCGCATAGCTTAGGAATGGAAGTCATTGCGGAAGGTGTTGAAAAAGACAGGCAAGTCGAAATATTAAAATCCGCAAATTGTCAAAAAGCACAAGGCTACTTTTTTAGTCGCCCGGTACCGATACACGATATTAACCAATCCTATATGAATACTATTCAACCGTAAATTGTTCTAGAGATTTGCGGTTTTTTCATATGGAAAAATGAAATTGCTGTTAATCGTATTGTAGAGATAAAGCGTCGTAAAGATACTAAGGTGTCCGCCATGATTTTCGCTCCAGGCGGATGCTTTCCGTGGGGCGAGCGGTGAGCCTCCTCCTCCGCTTACGCTACGTGCGGGGTCTCACCTGTCTCAAGCAGAGGATCAAAGGCTAAGAACGCCACATCGTGTGGCAACGCCTTCGTGACCAACATCGTGTTGGCCTCCACAGGAGTCGCCGCCTTGCGCTCCAATCCATGGGAATTACTATCTGTTTTAGTGTCGACACATATCAGAGATTAAAATAACCCAATCTACTACGTAATGTTTATTAAATCTAATTAGAAAATGCGGCCTTCTAATAAAGAGCACATCTTTTAGGATAAAATTGTTATCTATCAACCACATATCGGAATAATACCTTTTATCCCGAGTTATCTCAATCCAAGTAAAGAGCTATTTTAAGAAATGGTTGCTTTCATCGGCAATTTGGTTGCTCTCGTGCTGGTTTGATTGCTTTCGGAATAGAATTGATTGCTTACAGGGACCGATCTGTCGCCCTTAGCCATTTTCTAGATGCATGAATTGGATAAATTGGATAATAACCTATTTTTAGCTAGTCACTACGTCGCGGTTTCCCTTTAGTATGAACTTTTCTTTTACAATAATAAACGTCTAGGCAATCCATACTAAAATAAAAAAAAAATTGTAAGCGATTCCATAGTTTTTTTATCCCTTCATATGCTATCATAGTTTCATAGGGTATGTTTTCTTAAAGCGAAAACAGACAAAGGAGTAGAATGCTATGATAGTTACAAGTAGTAAAGACTTTTTACAAATCCCAATCAAGGATTATATTATATCAGCAGAAAAAGTTGCACATGTACAACTAGGAAATAACGCAGAACATGCATTATTAGTACTGACGAAAACTGGATACTCTTCCATTCCAGTACTAGATGTAAAATATAGACTACATGGATTAATAAGCTCGCAACAAATAACAGATGAAATACTAGGACTTGAACATATTGAATATGAACGACTACCTGATCTAAAAGTTGACGATATAATGAAAACAGACGTACCGGTTATTCACATAAAAGAAAAGTTCCAAAAAGGGCTGGATTTATTAGTAGACAATCCGTATTTATGTGTAATCGATGACGAGCGAACATTTATGGGGATTTTAACAAGAAGAGTTATTTTAAAGCAAATGAAAAAGTATTTATACCAAACACAAGAAACTCAAGTATAATGGTGTAAAAGCATGGAAGGCCTCTTATTTATAAGGGCCTTCTTTTTCATGTAGTATTGATCTAGCTCCAGCGCCTTGCCCCTCGGGGTCAAATGGGAAAAAGCTGTGGTGGCTGAGGAGCTGCCTCCTCGCTTTTCCCCATTTGCCTGTCGGGGCAGACATAGGCGCTTGCGCTTTTCTAATGTAAGGAGGAGAAAAAATGACGTCAGATTTTCTTATTATCAAAATATTGGCAGAAGAACAAAATATGCGAAAAGCAGCCGAGCGATTATTCCTTTCGCAACCGGCACTTTCCCAACGACTTCAAACAATCGAGAAAGAGTGGAATACCAAGCTTTTTTTACGCTCCCAAAAAGGATTGACTGCAACACCAGAAGGCGAATTGATCATTGAATTTGCGACGAATATGATCCAACAAAAAGAAGAGTTATACGAAGCAATACAATCGCTCACCTCTAAAGTACACGGGACATTGAAAATTGCTTGCGCATCAATTGTGGGACAAAATTGGTTGCCAAAAGTGCTGAAGGATTTTGTTCAAACATATCCGGAAGCAAAAGTTTCCCTTCTAACTGGCTGGAGTTCAGAAATTGTCAAAGCTATATATGATGGGGAGGCACAAATTGGAATCGTACGAGGTCAAACAGATTGGAAAGGGAATAAAATACATCTGTTTAGGGATACGCTCTATTTAGTCGATAAAGAAATGACTTCCGTTGAAGATGTATTAACTACAGATAAGCCGTTTATTCAATTCAAAAGTGATTCGAACTATTATCAGGAAATTCAGCAATGGTGGCAAAAACATTTCTCTAGTAATCCAAAAAGACAAATAATTGTAGACCAAATCGAAACATGTAAGCAAATGGCTCTAAATGGAATTGGTTATGCTATTTTGCCATCTATTACATTGACTGGACAAGAAGAAGTGCATAAAATTCCTTTAACTAATAACGAAGAGCAGTTTGAGTTAACACGGGACACTTGGCTTATTGGCTATGATGCAGCATTCGAACTTCCTCAAGTGGAAGCTTTCGTCAGCATTGTAAAAAAACATGCGCAATTATTTCAGTAAGGAACTTTCGTCTTTTAATATCGTACTAATTACTAAGAAGTAAAGGGGGAAATACGATGCATATTCGGAAGTTGGTGCTTTATATTTCAGTAGTATTTATCTATTTTACATTATTGCCAACAGTTAGTGCCCTAGCAGCGTCTAACTTAAACGTGAAGGTTACAACTGGGTTTAATGGGAAAGCAAAATATGGAGAAGGCTTACCAATCACCTTAACTGTTGAGAATAAAGGAGATGCTTTTTCTGGAGATCTTGTGTTAGATACAGTTGAATCCTATAATCTTGGAAATGCACTTGCTATGCCATTTGAAATCGGAGCAGGAGAAACGAAAACAGTTCAAGTGGCAGTAAGTGGTCTGGGAGAAGACTATATGTACCAAGGGTCAAATGTGCAGCTTATCCACTTTTTTGAAGGTGGATGGGAAAAAGGAAAATCCATTGATTTCAAAGGAACAAAAAACTTACGAACAAATTTCTATGATCCAACAACTATTTTTTATCTGACGTTGACAAACAGCGCGGATCGATTAAAGGCGTTGAATCAAATCAAACAACCAAACCAATTAAATGATGAAGTTATCCATGTTAACCAGCTCAGCAATTTTTCTTTGCCAACGGATGCAGTAGCATGGGAAATGGCCGACTATATTATTTTAGACGAATTTGTACTAGCAGATTTAGCTGATACGCAGCAACAAGCACTTATTGATTATGTTAAAACTGGCGGGAATATCGTCATTGGTGCATCAGCCAACCTTACCGCAGAAGTAGGAAAATTAGGGGATTACTTGCCACTCGCATTAGAAGCAACTACGCAAACGGTGACAGCGGATAAAATGCGTGCACTTACTGCAAATAATCTATTATCCAATGATGTAACTGTCTATAATTCTACTTTAAATGATGGGGCAACACCTTTATTCAAAATGGATGACACAATACTAGCAGGAAAGAAACAAGTAGGCAGTGGTGCAATTATCCAAACGACTTTTTCACTAGGTGACGATCCATTAGCGAAAGATCCAGTCTATAGTGATTTATTGTCCACTATTTTACAGTCAGTTAGTGTACAAAATACGCCAAATATGTATGGCTATAATAATAGTAAAGACCAGCTCGTTTATGAATTAGGGGACACGAATTCTTTATTTAGTTCGTTTAAAGTTTCTACACCATTGATGATAGGAATTGTAGTCGTTTATATGATTATTATTGTGCCCCTTTTATATATCGTTTTGAAAAGAAAAGATAAAAGAGAGTATGCTTGGGGGATTATACCGCTCACGGCAATCATTGCTTCGACTGCAATTTTCGGTTATGGGGCTAGAGACCGTATTGCTCGACCGCAAGTGCAACAATCTTCTTTTTTACATGTGAATGAAGATAAAAGTTTGCAAGGGTATTATGCAGAATCTATTTTAAGTAACAAAAGTGGTGATTTTACTTTTGAAGCACCTACTACTACAACGATGGTTGCGAAGCGAAATAATAATTCGTTTACAGGTCAATCACCAAATGTGTATGAAAATGCGATTATGGAAAAACATGCAACTAACAGTGAACTGACGTTTCGAGATGTAGGTTACTGGTCTGTTTCTTCCTTGTTCGGGGAAACGCAAATACCTGAAGTAGGAAATTTCGCTGTAGACCTTCGAGTGGACGCAAGCCAGCTTACTGGTACAGTCCAAAATAACTTTCCTTTTGTCGTGAAAGAAGTTTCGGTATGGTCTGGAAGTAAATTAATCCCATTAGGCGATCTGGAACCAGGTGAAAAGCTCGAAGTAAATAAAAAATTGAGTTCTGTCATGTTAATGCCGATTACCAATCCATATGCTAGCAGAAATTATGGAGTGAACCCAGGAACGTCCATTGATTTAGTAGAACAACGAAAGCAATCGATGTACTCTGCAAGTTTAATGGGCGACCAATTTGGAAAAAGTCCCGTAGTTACTGGTTTTGCAGAGGATAATATTGTTCCTATTACCTTAAAAGATAAAAAAGTCGAAATGTCAGCTTTCCATTTGCTTATACAGCCATTTACAGCGGAAACAAGCTTTGCTGGAGAATTCGTTTTACCAGCCAATATGTTCACTGTCAATGTCAATACCAATGAATATGGTAAATATATGGAACCAGTCATGAACAACAGTTTAGAATGGTATTTAGATGATGGAGAATATAATGTGTATTGGAAAATTCCAGACACAATCCCCTTAGATAAAGTAAATTGGGCACAATTGCAAATTGCGAATACAGATCGAAATTCTCATACAATTGAAATATGGAATATAGAAACGGAGAGCTTCGAAGAAATAAGTGAAAGCAGATTTACAACTTCGGAAAACATCCAACATTATATTAGTGATGCAGGCGAGATACATTATAAGCTTCTTAAAAAATCGATCGACGGTAATCAATATACAAGACTGCCAGAAATTCGATTGAAAGGGGAGGTTACACAATGATCGAGATAAAAGGATTGACGAAAAAGTACGGCTCTTTTTATGCATTGAATGATTTAAACCTAACATTAGAAGAAGGAACTGTATTTGGGTTCGTTGGAGCGAATGGAGCAGGTAAATCAACTACTTTTTCAATATTAGCGACACTTCTTCAACCAACTTCTGGCGATGCATTTGTAAATGGAAAAAGTGTGAAAACCGATGCACATGAAGTGCGAAAGCAAATTGGCTATATGCCCGATTTTTTCGGTGTTTATGATCAGTTAAAGGCAAATGAGTATTTAGATTTTTATGGAGCAAGCTACGGTATTTCAGAAAAAGAAAGAGAGGTTTTAATACCTCAATTATTAGAGCTTGTGAATCTTAGCCATAAGCGCTATGACTATGTTGATTTACTTTCCCGTGGGATGAAGCAACGTTTATGTTTGGCACGTTCACTTATTCATGATCCAAAAGTGTTAATCCTTGACGAACCAGCTTCCGGTCTAGATCCAAGAGCACGAGTTGAAATGAGAGATATACTAAGACAATTAAAAGGAATGGGCAAAACGATTCTTATATCTTCACATATATTACCGGAGCTAGCAGAGATGTGTGATGAAATCGGCGTGATCGATGGAGGCAGATTAATAGCACATGGTTCCGTTGCAGATATTCAAGCACAACTTGCCGGTGAAAAGCATATAACGGTGAAGCTGAAAGGATTATTGGAAAACGCAGTTCACTTTTTCGAAGAAGATCCATTTGTATCCAAAATGGAAGTAGCAACAGAGAAAAATTCCATTACTTTTACGTATAGAGGCACAGAAGAGGATCAAATTAATTTGTTGAAAAAGGCCTTAGATCATTCTTTAAAAATAATTTCTTTCTCAGAAACAGAAACAGACTTAGAAGATGTGTTCATGGAAATTACGAAAGGGGTGAAATAGGATGAAGCAGCTACTAGCAAATCCAGTATTAGTAAAAGAAATAAAACTTCGCTTTCGTTCGTTAAAAAGTTTTACGGGTATTCTCTTTTACTTAATCGCCATGTGTATATTTGTATTTGGTTTTATCATGCTGACTACTTCCTTTACCGGTACTGGTTATTTCCGACCGGAAGAAAGTTTCTTCATGTTCGCGATGCTATCCTATATTCAACTAGGGCTTATTCTTTTTATTACCCCCGGCTTAACTGCAGGTGCCATTAGTTCGGAGCGGGAGAAGCAAACGTTAAATATTTTGCTAACAACATCTCAAACTTCCTTTCAAATCATTTTCGGAAAGTTAACTTCGTCTATTGCATTTCTTTTGCTTTTAGTAGTATCCGGTTTACCTATTTATAGTTTAGTTTTCCTTTTTGGGGGAGTATCTCCTGGGCAACTGGGCATTATTTTCTTATTTTTCTTTTTAACCATGCTTGCCATTGGTGGGATTGGTATTATGTACTCTACCATTATTCGTAAAACGATTGTAGCGATGATTGCGACTTATGGAACGATGATTTTCTTGACAGCTGTCACTGGATTTATTTATTTGGTCATTACAGGAATGAGTAGCATAGCGTCAAATGCATTTGTTTCATCGCCAGTCGGTCATTTTTTTGCAAGTATTAACCCAGTCATTTTAATGCTTACCTTAATTTCCCCAGGTTCGGATAGTTTTATTACGGAAGCAACGAAGGTGGATTTACCGATTTGGATTGGATATACGATTTTCTATATTTGTATAACGATTATATCGCTTGTTATTGCGGTGAAAAAATTACGTGTAAATATGAAGCGTACTAGATGAGGAGGAAGTGCAGATGGGTAGCCCACATAAGTTAATTCGTACTATTGGGAAGGCGAGAAGTCGTCTTACGTTAGAACATTATATTAGAATGCTGCAAGCGGCATTGTTTTATGGATTTGCTTCTGCTGCGGTTATTCTACTTGTCTCTAGATTATTCGTGTTCCCATATTATATTCGTACTGCTGCCATTTTTGGTAGCATCGTTTTTATTGCCGTATTTTTGTATGCATTTTGGAAAAGACCATCCAGTGAAGAGGCGACTCGAAAATTGGACGTTTTCTTTCCAGATAATTTATTGTTAACGGCCATTTCTTTTTTACACGATAAATCACCGCTTATAAACCAGTTATTAGAAAAAACAGGGCGGAGTAGTGAAGAAGCGTTTATGCAATTTAAGCATCGAGAAAAGCACTATATTCAGCCTAAATGGATGATTGGGTTTGTCATTTCCTTTGCTGCTGCTCTTGTACTATATGCATTTCCAGCAGCTACTCAACTGGAAGCGAAGGATATGGAAAAAGAAAATCAAATCGTCAAGGAAATGAAAAAAGAAGTAGACAAATTAGAGAAAAAAGAATTAGCACAGTCGGTCAAAAAAGAATTGAAGGAATTAAAAGAGAAGCTGAAAGAAGTAGACACGGCAGAAGAAGCATTACGTGAAACGGTGAAGAAGCAAAAAGAATTAGCTTTAAAAGAACAAAAACTAGGAAAAAAGAAGGAGCTTGCGGAACAAGGGGACTCTACTGAATCTTCTCTTACGGCAGAGGAACAAAAAGAGCTTGCTTCTTTAGAAGAGTCGGTAAGCGCTTTATCGAAAAGTGCAGCCACTTCCCAAACTGCTTTAAGCAAAATGGGAAAATCCTTTCCATTTACTTCAAATGAAATAGCACAGAATAGTTCAAATGCAAACACACAGAAAAATTCTAATCAAACTAACCAAAACCAAGGTCAAAACCAAAACCAAGGCCAGGGCCAAGGTCAGGGGCAAGGACAGGGCCAAGGACAGGGTCAAGGTCAAGGCCAAGGCCAAGGCCAAGGCCAAGGACAGGGGCAAGGACAGGGTCAAGGCCAAGGTCAGGGTCAAGGTTCTGGAGCAGGTAAGGGTTCTGGCGGGAGGGATTTACTTTCCATTCCAGAAAGAATTGGTGGAACTGGTGACACTTCTACAGACGGAGGTCAGCTAGGAGAAGGAGAAGCTGCTAGTGAGCAACCTGGGGAAGTACCAGTGACACGTGGATCGGCAAAACCATACGAAGAAGTCGTTAATGAATATGCGGATTCCTATATAAAAAGCTCTGAGCGCTTACAGCTACCATCGGATTTACAGCGAATCGTTCAGGATTATTTTTCAACAGTTGAAAATAATGAATAATGGAGGATCATAATGACTTTTACAACAGAGGATTACACAAATATTAGTAAGCGTCTAGAGGAAGTTCGAGCGGAAATAGGTCACTTTATCGTAGGTCAAAAAGAAGCTGTAGAATTTTCCATTTATTGTGTTTTGGCTGATGGTCACGCTTTATTAGAAGGACTCCCAGGGTTAGGGAAAACAATGCTGATTCGAACGATTTCGGAAGTACTGGATTTATCTTTTTCTCGAATACAGTTCACCCCAGACTTAATGCCATCCGATATTACGGGAACAAGTATGATTGAACGATTGGAAAATGGTAAACAGCAATTCACATTCCAAAAAGGACCTATTTTTAGTCAAATGGTTTTAGCAGATGAAATAAACCGGGCAACCCCGAAAACACAAAGTGCGCTTTTAGAAGCAATGGGGGAAAAAACAGTGACAGTGCTTGGAGAAACGAAGCAAATGGATAAACCATTCTTCGTTCTTGCAACGCAAAACCCTATTGAAATGGAAGGAACATACCCATTACCAGAAGCACAAATGGACCGTTTCTTATGTAAAATTCTCGTTTCGTACCCAACTAAAGAAGAACTGATGGAAATTACAAAGCGAACGACTGGTGGCCAAACTATTCAGTTGAATAAGATAATGAATGCTGAAGAAATTGTACATGCACAACAAATGGTAAAAGAAGTACTAATAGCAGACGATATGTTGGAGTATGCAGTAGATTTAGTAGCTGCCACCCATCCAGAAGCAGCGATTATTCCTGAAGTTGCGCAATATGTACAATACGGAAGTGGCCCTCGTGGCTTGCAAAGCCTTATAAAGCTTGCGAAAGCACGTGCCTTAGTTGCTGGACGTTATCATGTATCAATTGCGGACATTAAATCTGTTGCCAAGCCTGTGCTTAGACATCGTTTATTACTAAATTACGAAGGAGAAGCGGAAGGTAAAACTGCAGATGAACTAGTAGATATCGTGTTGCAAACGATTAAACAAGGACAAAACGTATGACTACGAAGGCTATAGTACCAAAAGATTGGGCCGGCAAACTAAGTAGATTATCCATTTCTACAAAGTCTAAATTGCGTGGGCAGCATAAGGGCTCACATCGTTCACAACGTTTCGGGGCATCACTAGATTTCTCAGATTTTAGAGAATATAGCCCAGGTGATGATGTGCGCCAAATAGATTGGAATGTCTATGCGCGAACGGATAAGTATTTCATCAAACGTTTTTTAGATGAACAAGAAATGCGCGTACATATTTTACTCGATTGTACGAAGTCGATGAGTGATCCGCTGAAATGGACATTTGCAAAACAGCTTGCGGTATCACTCGGTATACTTGTTTTGCAACGGGATGATCGTTTGTCTTTTTCGTCAGTAAGTCCCGACAAGAAACCGCCGTTTAGACAGAAAGGTGCTACTTATCGCAAAGCCTTTACGCAAACCATTTCTGCTTTAAATGAGCCAATTATGACTGCTTCATTTGCCGACAATGCAATTCTTTTTTTACCGAAAGACAGCACTGTTTTATTCGTTATCTCAGACTGCTTAGAAAGTTTGGAATCCTGGGAAAAAATGCTCCGGAAATTACCTAAGTTTGCAGGGGATATTCGTATTTTACAAGTAGTAACAAATGATGAGCTATCCCCAAGCTATACAGGAGATGTGCAAGTAGTAGATGTGGAAACTTCGGATCAGTTAAATGTGTCTATATCTTCCCGGGTACTCGAATCCTACGAGGAAAAGAGAAAATTACATCAACATGGTTTAGAAGTATTATGCAATAAGTTCGGAGCAAGATTACTTCAAGTAAATGCAGATGATGGTATTTCGCATGTACTGTTTAACCAACTATTACGTGCAAATTGGGTGCAATGAGGTGAGATTACTTGGGTTTTAATCAACTACTATTTTTATGGACGGCTATTTTTCCGATTGCTGTATTACTTTATTATTTCTTCCGAAAAAAATATGCAAAGCAGCCTGTTTCTTCTACACTTTTTTGGCAAGAAGTGATGAGAGAAACGAAAGCGTCCCCTTATTTGCAGCATTTACAGCGAAATGCATTATTTTATTTGCAAATGATTGCGATGATTTTACTTGTTTTCGCTTTACTTCAACCTTTTTGGAAAACGAAGGCGCTTGCCGGGGAACAAATTGTCTTTGTTGTAGATACTTCTGCTACGATGGAAGTTCACACTGCCAATGATTCCACTCTTTTTGATGATCATAAAAAACAAATGTTACAACTTGCAGAAAGCTTATCTGGAAAGCCTCTCACCATTATAACGACTGGCAACAAGCCGACCGTGATAGTGCGAGCGGAAACGAATATTGATCAAATAAAGAGCGAGATTGATAAACTGGAAGTCAGCTATGAAGAGGAAAATATGTCGAAATCATTAGATTTTGCACAATCGTTTTTTCAGCATAAAGCAACTTCTGTTTATATTTTTACGGATATATTAGATCGAAAGGAACTCCCTTTGCAATATGAAAATGTCACTTGGAATGTAGAAGGGCTAACGTCAGAAGTAGCAAACTTGTCGATGAAACGATTCGGTGCTACCAAAACGAATAATGGGATATCTGCATTAATTCAACTAGAAAATCAATCCAATAAAGAACAAATAACAGAACTATCCATAGCAAATGAACAAAAGGATCTATTGAAAGAAAAGGTCACAATTCCACCAAATGAAACGATTACACTATCATTTGATGAATTAGCAGCATCCTCTTTTTTAGAAGCATCTCTTGATGCCAAAGATGGATATGTATTAGACAATACAATGACTGTATTTATGCAAGATCAATTATCGAAAGTATTTATAGATAGTGGCTTGCATGCGCTAGTGAGGACCGCATTCCAATCAATGGATATTGAAGTAAGTAGCGTACCGACCGAACAAATAGGTTTATTAGCAGAAGAAGGTATTATTGTTACGAATCAATTTGGACTTTTAAATCAACTAGACCGTCCAGCTTTATTTATCGGAAGAAACGACGTAAATGCAATGGAAGTAAATGGTGAAGTACAAACAACGGAACATGCGCTTTTTTCTTTCGCTAATTTATCCGATATTTATGTCAGTAACCTATATCCCGAAATTCAAGGCTATACAACGATAGCAACAGTCGGAGAACAGCCGTTTATTCAAGTTTCTCCTAGAGGGGATATTGTCGTGCTAGCGGATATTCAGATGACTGATTGGCCTCTTCATCCATCTTTTCCACTATTTATGTGGAGTGTTAAAGAACAATTATCTGCAGGAAATACGTATCTAGGTACCTTTACACCAAATGAAAGAAGACCACAATCATTAGGAAGTGCAGCAAATGAATGGGAGTTATACACACTGGATGATTCCTATCAATATTCGATTGAAAACGGTGGAGCATTTATCGCACCAAAGAAACCAGGATTATATGTACTTCGTTCCAATGATGTTGTAAAAAACTTTTCTGTTGCTTTATCTCAAAGTGAGAAAGAATTGGAAAAGGGAGAGTCGTACAAAGTAAGTGGCGAACAAATAGAAATGAGCGAAAATTATTCGCAACATTCCTTTGTTCCATATATTTTACTACTATTGTTACTACTATTTGTCATAGAGTGGGAGGTGCAAAGACGACGTGGATTTACGAGTTGACCAACCACTTTKGCTATTGTTATTAGTGCCAATTGTTATTTATTTTATTTGGACGTGGAAAAAAGAGGGGAAAGTTTTTCGGAAAGAAGGAAAGGTTGTCTTTTTTCTACGCCTGATTGCTATTTTTTGTTTAATTTTAGGGTTGACCAATCCTTATCTTTTATTGCCAATAAAAGAAGAACAAGTACTGTTTTTAGTCGATCGTTCCGCTTCTGTGCAAGGAACAGACAACCAAGTAACTTCCTTCATCGAACAAAGCTTATCGTCGCGGAAAAATACCCAGCTCGTAGGAGTGTATACATTTGCAGAAGACTTTCAATCAGAGGTAGCTTTAACTGCTGGTGAAGTTAATTTACCCGTTTTCACGCCGATGAAAGCACCGGGCGACACAGATATTGCAAGAGCTTTGCAACTTGCAACTGGAATCGTAGAACTATCAAAAGCGACTCGTATAGTTCTCTTTACGGATGGATTAGAAACGACTGGATCAGTGCAAGATGAGCTTTTGAAAATTGCTGGTGGAAATGTGACAATTGATGTAGTTCAACTTGAACGAGTTTCATCGGAAGATGTTGCGATTACCTCGTTTGAAACACCTCCTGTGGCGTTTGAGGGAGAACAGCAACAACTGAATGTCCAATTAGAAGCAACGACAAATACAACAGGTGAATTATTGCTCTATGAAAACGATCAATTACTCTCTCGAGAGCAAATTACACTAGAACAAGGATCCAATAGTTATACATTTCGAAATGCATCTACTGGAGAAGGTTTATTAAAGTATGAAGTCCAAGTCGTCGTGAGCGGCGATGGATTAATCGAGAATAACAAATTGACGAGTGTAACAAATGTGGAAAGCTCTCCTCATTTGTTAGTCGTCACACATGATGGGAACCGCTCTAATATTCCTACTGTTATTGATCAAGCTGCTATTCAAACGGATGTTGTAGATGCAAGTGCCCTGCCCTTTGATTTATCGAATTATTTACGATACGATGCAATCATTTTTGATAATGTTCCAGGACATGTGGTAGGGGAGCAAAAAATGACAGTCATTGAACAAGCTGTGAAGAATTTCGGTGTTGGTTTTATGATGGTCGGTGGAACAAATAGTTTTGGTTTAGGTGGATATTTTAAAACGCCTATCGAAAAGTTATTACCCGTTGAGATGGAGATTAAAGGAAAGCACCAACTACCATCGCTCGGTTTAGTCATCGTGATGGACCGTTCGGGAAGTATGAGTGGCTCTAAATTCGACTATGCAAAAGAGGCGGCAGCTCGTTCGGTCGAAATGCTTCGTGAAGGGGATACATTAGGATTTATCGCATTTGACGATCGTCCTTGGGAAATAATCGAAACCGCCCCTCTTTTGGATAAACAAGAAGCATTAGACACGATACTATCAGTTGGAGTAGGCGGAGGAACAGAAATTTACTCAAGTTTAGCACTAGCTTATGAAAACTTAGCTCCATTAAAGTTACAACGCAAGCACGTTATTTTATTGACAGATGGTCAATCTGCTTCTACCGGTGATTATCAAACATTGATCGAAGAGGGTGCAAAAGATTTAATCACCGTGTCCACCGTAGCGGTTGGGCAAGATGCGGATAGAGCGCTATTAGAAAGTTTGGCCGAAATGGGCGGAGGAACATTTTACGATGTTGTAGATGAATCGACCATTCCAGCCATCATGTCTACAGAAACGGCGATGATTTCTAGAACCTATATTGAAGATAATCCATTTTATCCGGTTATTTATGGAGATGCTGCTTGGACGAGTTTATTTACAGATGGAGTGCCGCAAATGAATGCATACATTGCGACAACACCCAAACAAACTGCTTCGATTATTGCCGAAAGTGAAAAAGAAGATCCTGTACTTGTAGAGTGGATGTATGGGCTAGGAAGAACAATGGCGTTCACTTCCGATTCTACAGGGGCGTGGAGCGGTGATTTTGCTAGATGGAATCATTGGGGAGATTTTTGGAACACAGCGGTCTCACGCCTACTACCTGCCTATAGCGAAGTACCTTTTACCATTCAAAAAGCAAGTGACGGTAGTTATACAGTAACGGATCCTACGGGGAAATCCTCATTCCTTGAAGTAGCTGCGGTAAATGAAAAAGGAGAAGAACTCCCTGTTTCGTCTGAAGCCCTTGCACCAGGCAAATCACGTGTAACAGTAGAAAGCGATCCAGGTCTCGTATTTTTCCGAGTGTCCAATGAACAAGATGCCGTTTATCAAGCAGGTATTTCTATTCCGTACAGTGAAGAATACAAAGTACAAAAGCCAAATACAAATAAGTTAGAGATGATTGCAAATCGAGCGGGTGGTAAAATGCTTACGGAAGCATCTGACGTATTCCGAACGATTGATTTAAAAAGTTCGGAGCGCCAATCCATACAGCAAATACTATTTTTGGCTGCGATTATATTGTTTTTCATCGATATTACCATTCGAAGATTTGGTTTTAGCCAATTATTCGCGCCATTTAATAGGATTGGTAAGAAAAAGAAGATTGTAGAGACCACAGCTGGAACAAGTAATGTGGAAAAGTTAGTTAGAGGGAAGAAAAAAAGGTAGAAAGTGGTTAAGGGCAACTAATTAAAGTCTATGAGCAACCAATTTCATGTTGAAAGCAACCAAACTTAGAACGGGAGCAACCAATTTCAAATCGAAAGCAACCAAATATAGTGCGAAAGCAACCAAATGAAAAACACCCCAAGCAAATGAATATATTTGCTTGGGGTGTTTGCTGTTTTAAAGGTGGGAATTATTTTTTGGTTCTTATGGAGCTGGCTATTGCTCATATGCTGTAGTTTTATGCTCGAATAGAATCTTCATATGCTCGTAAATATACAAGAGGAGCAAAGTGAACTAGTCACTTTACTCCTCGCTTTATTCACTATATAAAGATTTAAGCAATAACTGGTTTTTTCTTCTTTATCCAAATAATCGTAATACCCCATGAGCATAAAAGAATAAATGCACCAACAATAAAGGGAAGATTTAGATTCATATCAAAAAACATCCCCGCAAGTGCTGGACCAACCATATTCCCTAAACTCATATAGGCATTATTCATACCAGCCGCAAAGCCTTGTTCGTTCCCTGCAAGCTTTGAAACGACTGTATTAACAGCCGGACGGATTAACGTAGTAGCAGTGGAGAAGAGAGTAGCTATTAATAATACGAGCACGAATCCATCTACTAAGAAAAAGGCTAGCAATGATAATGCTGCACCAACAAGACTAACTAAAATGACATTTAGCTCACCGAACCGTTTAAATAACTTATCAATCACTAATGTTTGAACGATTACACCAGCGAATCCTCCAACTGTCAAAACAATGGCGATGTCTTGTGGAGTGTAATTATATTTATGGTCTACATATAAAGAAAATGTGGTTTGGAAATTGGCGATCCCAAAAGAAAACACGAAAATTATAACGAGCATCATAAAGTAAGGCGTTTTCAAAGAGTTCTTCATTTGAACAAGTATATTCTCGCTTTTTTTCTTTACTTCGGGATTATTAGCAATCGCATGCTTCACATCTGGTAAAATGATAAAGGAAATTACGGCAGAAAGGATTGCTGCAATTGCGGCCATATAAAATGGAAAAGTTAAGCTTACTTTTGCCAAAAATCCACCTATTGCAGGTCCTATCATGAAACCCAAGGACATCGAAGCCCCAAGAAGACCCATACCTCTTCCACGTTCCTCAAGCGTTGTAATATCTGCAACAAAGGCCATCGTTGCCGGAATTAAAAAAGCTCCCCCGATTCCACTAACAAAACGTGCAGCATATAGCATCCATTCATGGTTTGCCAAGCCGAACCACAATTGTGAGGCTGAAAAGACAACTAATCCAACGATAATAAGTTTTTTACGTCCAAAAGTATCAGATAAATCACCGGCCAATGGTGAAAATAGAAACTGTCCTAATGCAAAAGATGCGATGATAAATCCTAGTGCTTGACCTGCTACGCCAAACGTTTCTAAATACTGTGGCATAACTGGAATAACTAGGCCAATACCTGCCATAGCGATAAACATATTAAACATTAATATGTACAATGCAAATTGTGATGATTTCTTCGCCATATAATTCCTGCTTTCTAAAAAGTTCTTTTTTACGTGTCTATCGATTCTACCATATTCGTGAAAGAATAAAAACTTTCGCGACACGAATTATTAATAATTGTTAATTTGGAAAATAAAAAATAGAGCCGCCTGGGAAAAGGCAACTCTATTCATTAATTTGTACCCATTTTAAACTTTAAAAATAACTCATTATATTTACCGAGCATTTCAAGGCCGAGATTATTATATACTTCTAAATGATCTCTTGTCTCTTCGGTTGGATAAAATCGCTCATCAGAAGTAACTTCTTCATCCATTAATTCCATTGCAGCAGCATTTGGAATAGAATACCCAACATAATCCGCATTTTGTGCAGCTACTTCGGCATCTAGCATAAAGTTAATAAATGCATGTGCTCCTTCTATATTTGCAGCAGTTTTTGGAATGACCATATTATCAAACCATAAGTTAGAGCCTTCTTCGGGAACTGCATAATCTAGTTCCTCGTTTTCCCACATCATGTCTGCTGCTTGACCGGACCATGTTAGTGCTACAGGAGCCTCTTCATTGACCATCAGCTGAGTCACTTCATCTCCAATGATTGCTTTGACGTTAGGCGTTAGTTTATTTAACTTAGCGAATGCTTCTTCTAATTCGTTTTCATCCGTTGAATTTAAAGAATAACCTAAGCTATTTAAGCCCATACCAATCACTTCACGGGCACTATCGACTAACAACACTTGTCCTTTTAAGGAAGGGTCCCAAAGTGCTTCCCAGCTATCAAATGTTTGACCGTCCAGTAAAGAAGGGTTAAATACAATTCCTACTGTTCCCCAAAAATAAGGGATAGAAAATTCATTTTTCGGATCAAATGATAAATCTAAAAAGTAAGGGTCGATATTTACTAGATTTGGAATTTTGGAATGATCAATCGGTATGAGTAAATCATTTTCTTTCATTTTTTCAATTGCATATTCAGACGGAACGGCAATATCATACGAAGTACCGCCTTGTTCAACTTTTGTCATCATTGCTTCATTTGAGTCGAATGTTTCGTAAACAACACGATATCCTGATTCATCTTCAAATTGAGCGAGTAAATCTGGGTCTATATATTCTCCCCAGTTGTAAATAGTCACAGTGTCACTACTTGCCTTGCCTGAACTTTTATTCAAATAGTCATTTACAAAAAACAAGGCGATACATACGACAATTATTGCAAGGGCTGCATTTATAATGTCTCTCATTTTCGTCCCCCCATTCCAACAGGGTTTTTCCCTCTTTGATTGATAAAGTAATAACCAACCACAAGAACAATCGTCACAATAAAGATAATGCCAGATAGCGCATTAATTGTAAGGGTAATACCAGCACGTGCCATCGAGTAAATTTCTACAGATAATGTACTAAATCCATTTCCTGTTACGAAAAAAGTAACCGCGAAATCATCCAGCGAGTAAGTCAGTGCCATGAAGAATCCTGCAAAAATCCCTGGTTTAATAAAAGGAATAATGACTCTTCGTACAATTTCTCCTTTTGTCGCACCAAGGTCTGCCGCCGCATCAATAAGTGAGCTATTCATCTCCTGTAGCTTCGGTAAAACCATCAGTACAACGATTGGAATACTAAAGGCAATATGAGAGATCAATACGGACGCAAATCCTAATTTAACACCGATCATGGTGAATAAAATTAAGAAAGATGCCCCAATCACAACGTCAGGACTAACGATTAACACATTGTTTAAGGACAATAAAGAATTTCGTATAGATTTATTACGCATATACACAATACCAATCGAACCAAAAACTCCAATAATTGTTGCGATTAAGGCAGAAAGAAGTGCAACAATGACCGTATTAATCAGAATCATGATAAGTCGAGTATCGGAAAATACAGCAGCATAATGTTCCCAAGTAAATGATTCGAAATTATTCATACTACCGCCGCTATTAAATGAATAATAGATCAAATACAATATTGGTGCATATAAAATAATGAAAATAAGGGCTAAGTAAAGTTTTGCTGCATTACTAGTTCTTTCCATTTGAAGTAGCCCCCTTATCTCTTTGACCTGTAATAATCATGACAATTACCATAAATATGATTAAGAATACGGCAATGGTCGAACCCATTCCCCAGTTTTGTGTAACTAAAAATTGTTGCTCAATCGCCGTACCAAGTGTAATGACTTTATTTCCAGCGATCAAACGAGTGATCATGAATAGTGATAGGGAAGGGATGAATACAGCTTGAATCCCAGCTTTCACTCCATTTGTCGTTAGTGGAAAGATTACTTTTGTAAAAGTTGTCCAACTAGATGCACCTAAATCCCTACTCGCATCGATCAACGACGGATTCAATTTATCTAGCGCATTAAAAATAGGCAAAATCATAAATGGGATAAAAATATAAACAGACACAAAAATAAAACTAAAGTCTGTAAATAAAATTTGTGTTTCCCCAAAACCAAATACATTTAAAAATGCATTAATTGGACCATACAAGCCAAAAATCCCAATGAATGCATAGGTTTTTAGTAGTAAGTTAATCCATGATGGAATAATGATTAATAACAGCCATAATTGTTTATGCTTTGTTTTCGTTATTAAATAGGCTGTTGGGTATGCAACTAGCAAAGAAAATAGCGTAATGAGAAAAGCATACCAAAAAGAGCTCAGCGTTAACTTTAAATAAACAGAAGTGAAAAAGTTTTTATAATTGTCTAAGGTAAAATTACCGCTTAGATCGAAAAGGGAGTAATACGCGATTAAAGCGATTGGTGCAATAACAAACAATAAAATCCAAGCAAAATACGGTATTAAATAAAACGTTTTAGTATTTTTAGTTTGCATATGCGTCTTCTCCGTAAGACTCAAGTCGCTTATCAAATTCTTCTTCTGTTTCATTTATGCGCATAACATGAATTGCTTCTGGATCAAAGTCTAGCCCAATAAATGCCCCAACTTCCGCTTTTTTAGTAGAGTGGACTAGCCATTCATTTCCTTCGTCATCATAGGTGGAAAGTTCATAGTGAACTCCTCTAAATAATTGTGTATCTACTTTAACTGTCATTTTCCCTTTTTCGACAGAAGTAATTTCTAAATCTTCTGGTCGAATGACAACATCGACTCTTTCATTTGCATTTAGACCTTGGTCGACACATTCAAATTCTTTTCCGCCAATCTGCACGCGGAAATCGGCAACCATTGTACCAAAAACGATATTCGATTCTCCGATAAAATCGGCAACAAATCGATTGATAGGTTCATCATAAATGTCCATTGGTGTACCACTTTGTTCAATATTTCCTTCATTCAATACGAAAATTTCATCGGACATCGCTAAGGCTTCTTCTTGGTCATGCGTAACGAAGATAAAGGTTTTACCTAATCGTTGTTGCAACTCACGAAGCTCGTATTGCATTTCTGAACGGAGTTTTAAGTCTAAAGCCGAAAGTGGTTCATCTAGTAAAATAATTTCTGGGTCATTTACAATTGCTCGAGCAATCGCAACACGCTGTCTTTGTCCACCAGACATTTCTGCAATTTCTCTATTTTCATAACCTGATAAGTTAACAAACTTTAGTGCCTCTACCACTTTTTCTTGGATCTCTTGTTTTCCTAGTTTTTTAATGCGAAGACCGAATGCTACATTTTCAAACACGTTTAAGTGAGGAAATAGTGCATAGTCTTGGAATACTGTATTTACTTGGCGTTCATTTGCGGGAACATTATTGATTAGCTTTCCGTTAAAATAAATATTTCCACCAGAAGGTTGCATAAATCCTGCGATTAATCGCAAAATTGTTGTTTTTCCACAACCGGATGGACCGAGTAACGTATAAAATTTGCCCCGCTCTAATTCAAAGTTAATATCTGTTAGTACGGTAGTTTCTGCATCATAATATTTTGTGACATTCTCAAAACGAATGATTGGTGTCTCTGACATAATATACCTCCATTGTTATATTGTAAGAAAGTAAGTATGGCCTTCTTACTTAGTATTTGTCCAGCTGCAGTGGCTGGGAAGCTGCCACCACGCTATTCCTCATTTGCCTGTCGGAGGCCTGCAGGATGCAGGTCATGCAGTCATTGCGACACGATGTCGCGAACTTAGACTGTATTCCTCTAACATAGGCGCTTTTCGCATTTCTTATAAATAAGAATTTGTTACGACATAGATTACTTGTGTTTCTTCGTCTGCCGCGTTTTTCAATAAGTGATGATCGGCTGCTTCGAAGTAGAGAGATTCTCCTTTGGAAGCAAAATATTGTTGCTTGCCAAGGGCTAATTCTACCCGACCATGTAAAACATATATAAACGTTTCCGAAAGGGAAGGTTCAAATTGTTTAAATTGACCATTTTGCCCTAGCGTAATGAGGACAGGTTCCATTTCATTTTCATTGGACTCAGAGATAAGCCAGTGCAGTTTATAGTTTCTTTCCTCGTCTACATAAACTGTTTGCTCTTCTTTTTCGAAAACAACTTTTGTCCGCACTTGCTCGTCATCAAAAAAGTCTTTAGGTTTAGAGCCGAGTACATTTAAAATAGAAAAGAGTGTCTCAATGGAAGGGGAGTTGATGTCTCTTTCTAGTTGGGATATAAATCCCTTGCTTAAATCAGTTCTTTCCCCTAATTCTTCTTGAGTTAAACCTTTCTTAAGACGTAATCGTTTAATTTTCTTTCCAATTTGCACTATTATTCCCCTCCTCCTTTGAAAAACAAAGTTTATTTTAACACAACTTTAAGTTTACTTTAACAACTTATTCATATAAATTCAAAAAAAGTTCGTTTTTGTCCTATACAGCTTTCAGTACTCCGCATACACTAGCTAGGGACAAAACGGAAAAAGGGGAGGATTAGTTGCGATTAAGAGAGGAGTTACCGGAGTTTTCGTCGGACGTAGAATGGTTGAATGGACAGGTAACAAAAGGGAACTTAATTGGGGAAGTCCCTACATTAGTACACTTTTGGTCCATTAGCTGTCATCTATGTGAGAATACATTTGGAATAATTGCGAAATGGAAAAAATTATACGGTGAAAATTTCAACCTAGTAGGCATTCATATGCCAAGATCAAAAGATGATCTTAATGATAGGCTTATTCGTGAGATGGCTAATCGTTTACGTATGTCACATCCGATTGGGCTCGATCATAATTTAAATGTTACTAAAAAGTACGGCAATAGGGTTGTTCCAGCTTTTTATTTATTCGATAAGCATGGATTGCTTCGTCATGTGCAATCTGGAGAAAACGGTTTTAAGTTGTTAGAAAAAAGATTAATGCTCCTGATGAATGAACGGGGGAAATGAGCGAGAAATCTAGAGGCTATTGATTATTATTATTTTTCTAACTACTGAAATATATTTTTGGTTGAGTGTGTGATTGGCCGTTTTCCTCTTACGTTTCAGTAGGATTATAGGGAAACTGCGACGTAAAGTGTCCGCTGTGATTTTCGCTGCAGTCGTACGCTTTCCACCGGGTAAGCGATGAGCCATCCCCGCCGCCCTTAGGCGTACGTTGGGATGGCTCATTTTGCTCACTTATCCGGTAG
>NZ_JBFTLO010000022.1:0-51110 GCF_056396485.1 Psychrobacillus sp. 05T411
TTTTCGCTGCAGGGCGGCGACTCCAGTGGGATCAAGTGAGTAAGATGACTCCAGTGGGATCAAGTGAGTAAGATGAGACTTCACAACGTACGCGCAAGCGGCGGTGAAGGCTCATCACTCACCCCACGGAAAGCGTCCGTCCTGCAGCGAAAATCATAGCGGTCACTAGTCAACGCATTACATCGCTGTATCCCTATATAGTGACCCAATAATAATCACCTTTAATACACAATAGAAAAAGAAGTAATCCATATCTATTTTAAGTCAAGATATGATAAACTTAGTGCATCCGATTAGTAAGCAGGGGGCACGAATATGCATAAAGAATTTGTTGTAATTGGTTTAGGACGATTTGGAGGAAGTATCGTTCGAGAGTTAATCGATCAAGGTGCCGACGTAATGGCCATCGATATTGCTACAGAACGAGTAGACGAATTTGCTACAATCGCTACTCAAGCAGTAGTGGCAGATACGACAGATGAAGCGGTGTTAAAATCACTTGGTATTCGCAACTTTGAGCATGTAATTGTTGCAATTGGTGACGATATCCAATCGAGTATTTTAACGACGCTAATGTTAAAGGAAATTGGTGTAAAGAAAATTACCGTAAAAGCACAAAATGATTACCATGAAAAAGTGTTACGTAAAATTGGTGCAGACCAAGTCGTGCATCCTGAACGAGATATGGGAATTCGGATCGCAAATAATATATTATCCAACAATGTACTGGATTACTTGGAACTTTCCGATGAGCATTCTATTATGGAGATTAAAGTAAATGAAAAGATTGCCCAGAAATCATTAGTAGATCTGGATATTCGGGCTAGATACGGGATTAATATTGTCGCTATTAAACGAGGGAATAGTATTAATGTATCACCACCAGCCGATGAGAAAATGCAGTTAAATGATGTGCTCATTATTATTGGTGCCGACGTCGATATTAATCGATTTGAAAAGAAGGTTCTATCTTAAAAAATGCCAGCGGGAAAATCTCCCACTGGCATTTTTTATATTTATTATCGATTAAACTTCCATAATAATCGGTAAGATCATTGGACGACGTTTTGTTTTTTCATATAAATAAGGACTTAGAACATCTGTAATTTCATTTTTTAGTTCCGCCCATTCAGCTGGTTTATCTTGTAGGGTGAAACGTAAATGTTTGTTTAACATTTGTTGTGCTTCATTTATCATTGTTCCAGATTCGCGCATATACACAAATCCACGTGAAATAATATCTGGACCAGAAACAATTTTCTTTCTATCCATATCTGCACTTACAACGACAATAACTAGTCCCTCTTCGGAAAGAATTCGACGGTCACGAAGAACGATATTACCGATATCTCCAATACCACTACCATCAATATACACATCTCCTGATGGAATTCGACCAGCGACATGCGCTTCTTTCGCACTTAAAGCAAGCACATCTCCATTTTCCATAATGAATGTATTTTCAGGAAGTACATCACAATCTACTGCAAGTTCCGTATGAATTTTTAACATACGATACTCTCCGTGAATTGGCATAAAGAATTTTGGTTTCATTAGTCGCAACATTAGTTTTTGTTCTTCTTGAGAACCATGACCAGATGTATGAATATTATTAAGTGAACCGTGAATTACTTCTGCTCCAGCTCGGAATAGAGAGTTAATCGTACGATTGACACTTGCTCTATTTCCTGGAATTGGGGAGGAAGATAAAACCACCGTATCACCAGGTTGAATTTGAATTTGACGATGTGTACCATTGGCAATTCGAGAAAGAGCGGCCATAGGCTCACCCTGACTGCCTGTACATAATATAAGTACTTCATTGGCAGGTAATCGATTCAAGGCACTCGCATCAACAAATGTTTCTTTTGGTGCTGTAATATATCCAAGCTCGCGGCCGATTGTCATTGCGTTATCCATGCTTCGACCAAATACAGCGATTTTACGGCCATGTTGCACCGCGGCATCGGTTACTTGCTGAAGTCTATGAATATTAGATGCAAATGTAGCAAAAATAATACGACCATTCACCTTACGGAAAATGGAATCCATACTTTCGCCAACTTTACGTTCGGACATTGTAAAATTCGGAATTTCTGCATTTGTACTATCGGATAGTAAGCAAAGCACTCCGTCACGGCCGATTTCTGCCATTTTTGTTAAGTTAGCTGGCTCTCCAACTGGCGTGAAGTCAAATTTAAAATCACCTGTATGGACAATGTTACCAGGTGGAGTTTTGACAACAATACCAAATGCATCCGGAATACTATGCGTAGTTCTGAAAAAACTTACTGCCGTTTTTCTAAATTTCACGATGTCATCTTCTTCGATCACATTCATTTTAGTTTGACGTAGTAAGCCATGTTCCTCTAATTTGTTTCGCAGTAAACCTAGTGCAAGTTTACCACCGTAAACTGGAACATTAAGTTGTTTCAATAAGTAAGGAATCCCACCAATATGATCTTCATGTCCATGAGTGATGAATAAACCTTTAATCTTATCTACATTTTTTACTAGATACGTGTAATCCGGAATAACGTAGTCAATACCTAATAGATCGTCTTCTGGAAATTTAATCCCTGCGTCTATTAATATAATTTCATCTTGAAATTGAACGCCATACGTATTTTTGCCGATTTCACCTAGTCCGCCGAGGGCGAAAACAGCTGTTTGATCATTTTTTACAAATTTCATAGGTTATCTCTTCTCTACTTCATAGTTCGGGCTTGCTTGCTCGTATTCTAAATGATTACCCTCAAGCAGCTGAATTAGTTCGATATTGTATTGGCGATCTTTTAATTGAGCACGAACTTCTCGTTCAGACTCTGCCTCTACATATAAGCTTTTTGTGTTTTCGCGAACTGGTACTTGCAATGCGTTTTCTTGATAATAAACTTTATAAATCATATTATACTCTCCTTTTTCACGTTCATAATAAATCAATTCTCTTTATATTATCACGCAACTTCTTTAAAATAAAGAAAAGCCCTCCATTTTTTGTGAAGGGCAAGTAATTTTATGCGATCGTTTTATTTCTGAGCATTCCACCGAGTCGTCTTAACCATTTCCTTCTTAGACGTTTCAACATGGTAACCCACTCCTTACAATATATTATATACGAAAAATGAAAATGTGTAAAGGATTTTTACTGAAAAGTCAAATAATTAGCATTGCGGATTGGAGTTTTTTAATTGGTAAATAAAGTATTGTTTTTCGATATAGATGGAACTATTTTAKATAATGATAAGAATATTCCACCTGGTGTTGTGGAATCTATTCAACAAGCAAGAGAAAATGGGCATGAAATTGTGATTTCAACAGGTAGAGCCCCATTCACAGCAATATCAATATTAGAACAACTTAAAATAGATTCATTCATATGCTACAATGGTCAAATCGTGCAGTTCCAAGGAAAGATTATTCATAAAGGAATTATCGATACAATGGAATTGCAGAATCTAACTGATTTTGCTATGAAACAAGATCAACCATTAGTTTATATGGATGATGTAGAATTTGTTTCCAATGTGCCGGGCCATCAAGATGTATACGAAAGCATCTCTTCTTTGAAAATGGCCTTACCTAGAACGGAAGAAAATTTCTTTTTGTCCAATGATATTCATCAAGCGCTTATTTTTTGCGATAGGAAAGTACAAGAAGAATATGAAAAAGCTTTCCCTAACTTGAAGTTTGTCAGGTGGCATCGGGTATCTTGTGATGTGCTTCCACAAGGCGTTTCTAAAGCGAAAGGGATAGAACTATTCCTCCAACATTTAAATAAAACACCAGAAGATGCTATTGCCTTTGGTGATGGTTTTAATGATATAGAGATGCTTCAATATGTAGGTACCGGCGTTGCCATGGGTAATGCGGTAGAAGAATTAAAAAGATGCGCAACCTTTGTGACAGACCATGTTTCTGAAAATGGCTTAGTGAATGCCATGAAAAAATTACAATTAATCTAGAGGAGTTATTATGAACGATTTAACGAAGAAGTTTGTGCTCATATATGGAGACGTATTTGTGGATTATATTGCAGATGACCAAACAAATACACAATTTACAAAATTTTTAGGTGGAGCGACCGTAAATGTTGCAGCGGGTATTGCGAGACTAGGTGCATCCTCCTCTTTTATCACGATTTCGGGTGACGATGAAACGTCCCAATTTGTGCGTCAAGAACTAACAACTGAAGGGGTAGACCTATCTTTTGCACAAATGGTACCGGAAAAACGGGTAAGTGGCGTATATGTGCACTTAACGGAAAATAATGATCGGCATTTTCATACATACGTTGATGAAACGCCTGATTTACAAGTGGATTTTGCTAATTTGAAAGAGGAAGTATTTAAGCAGGCTTCTTTATTTCATTTCTGTTCGGGTACATTATTTCATCCAACGGCACGTAAAACGACTCGCGATATTGTAGATCAAATGGAAAAATCTCAAGTGCTATTATCTTTTGACGCAAATATTCGTCCACTAAGATGGGAAAGCGAAGCACTTTGTAGAGAAACTATTTGTTCCTTTTTTAAGCAAGTAGATATATTAAAGCTCACAGAAGAAGAGCTTTTCTTTTTAACCGAAACGAAGACGATAGAAGAAGGGATTAATAAACTTCGAGACTACCAAATTCCGGTTGTCCTAATTACTGTTGGAGCAGAAGGGGCATATGTTGTAATAGAGGAAGAGACGATTCATGTAGACGTGGAAAAGGTAGTTCCCGTCGATACAACGGGAGCTGGAGATGCCTTTATGGCAGGGATTCTCTCCAAAATTAATTTAAGTGGGAAGCCAAAGACGAAAGAAGAGTGGATAGACTATGTCTCATTTGGCAATAGACTTGGAGCGATTTGCGCAACTAAGCCAGGAGCTCTTTCGGCAATGCCAAGATTAACAGAATTATAAGAAAAGGCCAGTATTACTTTTTGAGTAATACTGGCCTTTTCTTTACACTCGGTCATACGGTACGGAATTTGGTATTTCCGCGTATGGATTTACATTATTTATATGATCGTAAAACATAATGCCGTTTAAATGGTCTAGTTCATGTTGGAATGCAATTGCTGCTAATCCTTTTAACCGTTTTTTGAATGGTGTGCCATCAGGATAAAAGCCGGTTGCGGTAATTCGTGCATGTCTTGGTACATATCCCTCGATCACTTCATCAACAGAAAGGCAACCCTCACCAGCAGTAATGTAGGTGTTTTCGACGGAGTGGCTAATTATTTTGGGGTTGACTGCAACAAAGCTAACGTCCCCATCTTCAACACCTGGTATATGTAGTGCGAACATTCTCTTGTCAGCGTTTACTTGAGGAGCAGCAATCCCTATTCCAGGGCGTAATTTATATTGTTCCACCATTTCATCATCTTGACTATTGATCACGTATTCCAATAAATCATTTGCAAGCTGTATATCATCCTCTGATAAAGGAAAAGTCATTTCTTTCGTTTTTTTACGTAGTGCTGGGTGGCCATCTCTCACAATATCTTTCATTAATATCATCATAATCGTCCTTTCCGTGTTCATAGTCCTATTATACCGAAAAATCTTCAGATGCTAAACAAAAAATGCCTATTGTACGGTTGAATTTAGAAGCTAGAACAATTATAGTGAAGTGAATAGAGGAGGTTACGTGATGAAAAAATGGAAATACGTAATTCCTTTATGCTTTGTATTTCTTCTATCTGCATGTTCTTTTGGGGAGTCAACAGAAGAAAAATTGTCGAACATCTTAACGGAAATATATAATTTAGAAGCAGATTATAGAGATGTACAAACGCAGTTAGCCGAAACAGAACAAAAAGAACAAGCTAATTTTCAAAGCATGATGGAGTTAACGAAAGATCAAAAAGAAGAGCTTACGACTAAAGTGGAGGAAACGTCCCTACTTTTGGAGGAAAGACTCACACTAGTTGAAAAAGAAGCAACTTCTATTAAAGGTGCATCTGAAAAATTAACAGCAATCGATACACTTCTTTCGGAAACAGACAGCGAATCTGAAAAAGAAAGCATTCAAAAAATCGAAGAAGCGTTAAAAAATCGCTACACTGCATACGACGATTTAACAGAACAATATCATACTCTTGCTAGTTTACAAGAGAAGTTATATAACATGTTAATCGAAGAAGCAGCAGAAGTAACAACCATTCAAGAACAAGTAGCAGAAGTAAATAAACAAAGCGACATCGTACAACAATCGGTGGAAACATTTAATGAGCTTACAGCTGAGTTAAATAAAGTAAAAGAGGAAGTCTTTACTTCTTTACAAGCAGAAGATTAATAGAAAGAATAGTAGGATGTGCAACTACAAAAATAAAGTACAGGAATCTCCATGATTCCTGTACTTTATTATTTTTTTATACTTTAGGAAATAAAGTACCGCACTGTTTTGGGATACTGCGACGTAGTGAGTTGAATAAAGTGTCCGATGTGATTTTCGCTACAGGACGGACGCTTTCCGTGGGGTGAGTGATGAGCCTTCACCGCCGCTTGCGCGTACGTTGTGAAGTCTCATCTTACTCACTTGATCCCACTGGAGTCGCCGCCCTGTAGCGAAAATCAATGGAAATTTCCAAATTATTAGGATCCCATATTAACAATAAATGATTGGACGCGACAATAAGATAGCTGAACACGACAAACTAGTCGAGTAGATGCCGCCAGGCGTGTTCAACGGGCTTTAAGACATATAATTCCTATAATAGGTCGGAATTATAGTTGTCTTACATCAAGTAAAGAGCCATTTTGAGAATTGGTTGCTTTCACGAGTAATTTGATTGCTCTCGTGCTGATTTAGTTGCTTCCGTAGTAGAACTGGTTGCTCTCAGTCATCGGTTGGTTGCCCTAAGCCATTTATTGGATGTATGAAATGGAAAAATTGGGTAAAATTTTGTTTTTTTAACTGGTCTGCACTGATAAGTATGCAGATTCTATTAATTTTCACTTCTCCCAATGGAAGTCGTCCGCCCCGCAGTGAAAATCTTAGCGGTTAATAAGATGCGCTATCCCAATATAACGTCTCAATCCTAGTACACATGCTATTTTGAGAATTGGTTGCTTGCACAGGTATTTTGGTTGCTCTCGTGTTGATTTAGTAGCTTTCGTAGTAGAACTGGTTGCTCCCAGTCATCGGTTGGTTGCCCTAAGCCATTTATTGGATGAATGCAATGAAAAAACTGGTTGAAATTTTGTTTTTTAATGGGATGGTATGGATAATTGGGCAATTTCCACTGATTTTCGCTACAGGCGTCGACTCCTGCCGGATGAGTGGGCTAATGAGACATCTCAGGCTACGCCTAAGGGCGGCGGGGATGGCTCATCGCTCACCCGGCGGAAAGCGTACGACTGTAGCGAAAATCACAGCGGACACTTTATTCGCCTCACTACGTCGCAGTTTCACAATATTGCGCAATAGTAAACCAAAGCTTTTCTTACATAAAGGATGAACGGTTGTAATCTAAGAAAATACAAAACTGATATAATACAGACATAATTAATGACTAGTACAGAGTGGAGTAATTTTAATATTCTATTAAAAAGCAATCGATGATTTTAGATGATTGACCACAGATTTATTCTTGAGTATACTGAAAAGGAAAGATAGTTGTATCACTTATATTACGAGAAATTTTAATACAGTAGAAAAGGAGAGTTGCTATATGGCTGTAAACAAGTCGCCGCAGTTGGACCCAAAGAAAACGCTTCAAGAAATTGAAGAAAAGTTTGAAATGTTCCAGATTTTAAACGAGGAAGGGAAAATTGTAAACGAAGAAGCAAACCCTAACTTATCAGATGAGGAATTAGTTGAATTAATGAGTCGTATGGTATTTACACGAATTTTAGACCAACGCTCCATTTCACTAAACCGTCAAGGGCGTCTAGGATTTTATGCACCTACTGCTGGACAAGAAGCTTCCCAACTTGCATCTCAATTCGCACTAGAAAAAGAAGACTTTATCCTACCAGGTTACCGTGATGTACCACAAATCGTATGGCATGGTTTACCGTTATGGCAAGCATTCTTATTCTCTCGTGGACATTTCATGGGGAACCAAATTCCAGAAGGCGTAAATGTATTCCCACCACAAATTATTATTGGTGCACAATTCATCCAAGCAGCTGGTGTAGCACTTGGTATGCAAAAGCGTGGAAAGAAAGCGATTGCAATTACGTATACAGGAGATGGCGGTTCATCACAAGGTGATTTCTACGAAGGTATTAACTTTGCGGGTGCCTACCGTTCACCGGCTGTATTTATCGTACAAAACAACCAATACGCAATTTCTACACCGCGTGAGTTGCAAACATCTGCAAAAACAATTGCACAAAAAGGGATTGCAGCAGGGATTCCAAGTGTACAAGTAGATGGAATGGACCCATTAGCGGTTTACGTTGCAACAAAAGATGCAAGAGATCGCGCGATTAACGGAGAAGGTCCAAGTTTAATCGAAACAGTATGTTACCGATTTGGTCCACATACGATGGCTGGGGATGACCCAACTCGTTACCGTACGTCTGATACCGATTCTATTTGGGAAAAGAGAGATCCATTAGTTCGTTTCCGTACGTACTTAGAAGCAAAAGGTATTTGGAATGAAGCAAAAGAAGAAGAAATCATTGAAAAAGCAAAAGAAGAAATAAAAGAAGCTATCAAAAAAGCAGATGCTGCTCCAAAACAAAAAGTAACAGATTTGATCAATATTATGTATGAAGAAAATCCATATAATTTAGATGAGCAATTAGCTTACTATACTGAGAAGGAGTCGAAGTAACCGATGGCACAATTAACGATGATTCAAGCAATTACGGAAGCACTCCGTACCGAGCTTAAAAATGATGAAAACGTTCTAGTCTTCGGTGAAGACGTTGGCGTTAACGGAGGAGTATTCCGTGCAACTGAAGGATTACAAAAAGAATTCGGTGAAGATCGCGTATTCGATACGCCTTTAGCAGAATCTGGTATTGGTGGTCTGGCAGTAGGTTTAGCACTTCAAGGGTTCCGTCCTGTTCCTGAAATCCAATTCTTTGGTTTTGTATTCGAAGTAATGGATTCTATTAGTGGACAACTTGCTCGTATGCGTTTCCGTACGGGAGGAGCGTTTAACGCACCTGTTACAATCCGTTCTCCATTTGGTGGAGGGGTTCATACACCAGAAATGCATGCGGATAGTTTAGAATTACTTATGACATCTACACCAGGTGTAAAAGTTGTTATTCCTTCTACACCATATGATGCAAAAGGTTTATTAATCTCTGCAATTCGCGACAACGATCCTGTTATTTTCCTAGAGCATATGAAATTATATCGCTCATTCCGCGGAGAAGTACCGGAAGAGGAATATACAATTCCACTAGGAAAAGCGGATGTAAAACGTGAAGGTACAGATTTAACGATTATTTCCTACGGTGCAATGGTACATGAAAGTTTGAAAGCTGCGGAGGAACTAGAAAAAGAAGGACATTCAGTAGAAGTGATTGACTTACGTACAATCCAACCATTGGATATTGAAACGATTATCGCATCGGTTGAAAAAACAAACCGCGCAATCGTTGTACAAGAAGCGCAAAAACAAGCTGGTATTGCTGCTAATGTTGTAGCTGAAATTACGGAAAGAGCTATTTTAAGTTTGGAAGCTCCGGTTTTACGAGTTGCGGCTCCTGATACTGTTTATCCATTCTCCCAAGCTGAAACGGTTTGGTTACCTGGAGTTCGGGATATAGTAGAAACAGCGAAAAAAGTTTTAACATTCTAAACTAAAATTCAAAATAGAAAGGGTGAAAACTGTGGCATTTGAATTTCGATTACCAGATATCGGTGAAGGTATACACGAAGGTGAAATCGTTAAATGGTTTGTAAAAGCTGGCGATGAAGTACAAGAAGACGATATTTTATGTGAAGTACAAAATGATAAAGCAGTTGTAGAAATTCCTTCTCCTGTAAAAGGGAAAGTAACGGATGTTTTAGTTAGCGAAGGAACAGTTGCAGTTGTCGGGGATGTTCTTATTAAGATTGATGCACCTGGTTATGAGGATCTTCAATTTAAAGGACAAGACAGTGGCGAAGCGAAAACGGAAGCACAAGTACAAGCGACTGCGGAATCTAGCCAAGATATCGAAAAAGAAACAGTAGAAGCTCCTGTTCAAAAAGAAACTTCTGCGGAAGAACCAAAACAGCAACCAAAAGGTGAATCTCGTGTAATTGCAATGCCTTCAGTTCGTAAATTTGCTCGTGACAAGGAAGTAAATATTGCAGATGTAACGGGTTCAGGAAAAAATGGACGTATTTTAAAAGAAGATATTGAAGCGTTCTTAGCTGGAGATCAAAAATCTGCAGTGGTTGCTTCAGAGGAAGCTTCAGAAGTTACTACAAAAGATTCAAAAGCAGAAGAAAAAGTTGCTGCTCCTGTAGTGTTAGAAGGAGAATTCCCTGAAACGCGCGAAAAACTTTCGCCGATGCGTAAAGCAATCGCTAAAGCAATGGTACATTCAAAACACACAGCACCACATGTAACATTAATGGATGAAGTAGATGTGACAGAACTTGTTGCACATCGCAAAAAATTCAAAGATATTGCTGCGGAAAAAAATATTAAGCTAACTTATTTACCTTATGTAGTAAAAGCGCTTGTTAGCACGTTAAGAGAATTCCCACAACTAAATACTTCTTATGATGATGAAACAAATGAAGTAATTCAAAAACATTATTTCAATATCGGTATTGCAGCTGATACGGACAAAGGTTTACTTGTGCCTGTTATTAAAAACGCAGACCGCAAATCGGTATTTGCTGTTTCAGACGAAATTAATGCACTTGCTACAAAAGCTCGTGACGGTAAATTAGCCGCTGCCGAAATGAAAGGTGCATCTTGCTCGATTACGAATATCGGTTCTGCTGGAGGCCAATGGTTTACACCAGTTATCAACCATCCAGAAGTTGCAATTCTCGGAATTGGTAGAATTTCAGAAAAACCTGTAATAAAAAATAGTGAAATTGTAGCTGCTCCTGTGTTAGCATTATCTTTGAGCTTCGATCACCGAATGATCGATGGTGCGACTGCACAACATGCGTTGAACCACATGAAACGTTTGCTTAGCAGTCCAGAACTATTATTAATGGAGGCGTAAAAAATGGTAGTTGGAGATTTCCCAATCGAAACAGATACTTTAGTAATTGGTTCAGGTCCCGGAGGATATGTAGCTGCAATTCGTGCTGCACAAACAGGACAAAAAGTAGTAGTAGTAGAAAAAGAGCATATTGGTGGAGTTTGTCTAAATGTAGGATGTATTCCTTCTAAAGCTTTAATTTCTGTTGGTCACCGTTTTGAGCAAGCGCAACATGCAGATGATATGGGTATTACAGCAACTGACGTGAAAATTGACTTTTCAAAAGCTCAAGCTTTCAAAGATAGCGTTGTAAAAAAATTAACTAGCGGTGTTTCTGGATTATTAAAAGGAAACAAAATCGATGTAGTGATGGGTGAAGCGTATTTTGTTGATGCAAATACTGTTCGTGTCATGGATGAAAATTCAGCTCAAACGTATAAATTCAAACATGCGATTATTGCAACTGGATCCCGTCCAGTAGAAATTCCAACTTTTAAATTTACAAAACGTGTACTAAGCTCAACTGGCGCACTAAGTTTACCTGAAATTCCAAAAAACTTAGTAGTAATCGGTGGAGGATATATCGGAACAGAATTAGGTTCAGCTTTTGCTAATTTAGGTTCAAAAGTAACGATCATCGAAGGCGGCGACGATATTTTAGCTGGATTCGAAAAACAAATGACAACTATTGTCAAAAAAGGTCTTAAGAAAAAAGGTACTGAAATCGTTGTTAAAGCATCTGCTAAAGGTGTAGAAGAATCTGATACTGGTGTAGTAGTTACATATGAAGTTGGCGGAGAAGAGAAAAAAGTAGAAGCTGATTACGTGTTAGTAACTGTAGGTCGTCGTCCAAATACGGATGAAATCGGTCTAGAAGAACTAGGTATTAAATTCGCAGAACGTGGATTATTAGAAGTAGACAAGCAATGCCGTACAAGCATTGAGAACATCTTTGCTATCGGTGACATTGTTGCTGGTCCACAGCTTGCACATAAAGCTTCCTACGAAGGAAAAATTGCTGCAGAAGCAATCGCAGGTCAAACTTCTGTTGTAGATTACTTAGCTATCCCAGCAGTATGCTTTACAGATCCAGAAATGGCTACAGTTGGTTTAAACGAAGCACAAGCAAAAGAACAAGGATACGATGTTGCGGCTGGAAAATTCCCATTCGGAGCAAATGGTCGTGCACTTGCACTTAATGCTACAGATGGTTTCGTAAAACTTGTTTCTCGAAAAGAGGACGGTTTACTTCTTGGAGCACAAATCATCGGTCAAGGAGCTTCTGATATGATTGCTGAACTAGGTTTAGCGATTGAAGCTGGTATGACGGTTGAAGATATCGCAATGACTATTCATGCTCACCCAACTTTAGGTGAAATTGCAATGGAAGCTGCGGAAGTAGTAATGGGTCATCCGATTCATATTCTTTCAAAATAATACATGCATAACCTCTTTAAGTATAGAACTTAAAGAGGTTATTATTTTTTTGTCCAGTTTTAAAAGGTCAATCTATAAAAAGGTGAAGAGCAACAAACTGGTCATCGAAAGCTACTAAATCCATTCTGAAAGCAACCAATGTTAAAGTGGCGTTAATGCTTTCAGAAATGTGAGTGGAAACAGGTATAAAGTTAGAGGAAGTTGATAGAATAGTTCCTTTTGCAAAGTCTCTTTCTAGTCGTTTACAATCTGTGTGATTTAGTATGAATGTTTTGCTGCAAATAGAAAGAAAAAAAAAAGAAAAGGACTAACATCCAAAGGTCTGCATATAGTGACCTTTGGATGTTAGTTCTTTTTGTTTATAACTAATGAACTTAAGCATGAATCTAGTATTTTGAGGCTTTCCAAGGCACTTGCCTTAGGGTATCTTGGACGTGCTTGGTAATATTCTCTTTGAGGAGGATCCTTCAATTTGAATATAGTAAATTCCCCAGAGATGATAAAATTCCTAGCCATTGACATTGGAACTATCGCCCACTTACCTGGATGTTTTAATAGTGTAAGTATGAGTCCAGCAGAGTCTACACGAATTCCCGAAAATTCCAATCCATTACTCTTTTGATCATACCAAGTCCGAAATGACGGACTCCAATCATGATAAAGTTCGTTCGCGGGATCCAAACTTTGTAAATTTATGAAATTGTTCGGAAGGGTGTGCTTACCTTGGCAGATAACAACCATAGGCTCAGAATAGAACTTTTCTATTATCATGTTAGGCATTGGTTTTTCAAATAGTGCAAAGGCGATATCAATGTCTCCTTTTTCTAGCAGGGTATATAACTCAAAACCAAGAAAAGTTTTAAGCCTAATTTCTACGTTTTTTGAATGTTGAATCAAAGCTTGATAAACAGGGGGCAGGATAAAGTTGTGTATGCTGTCGACGGCTCCAATAATTAATTTGTTTTTTTTACTTGCACGGAGATGGTTTGTTTCTTGAACAAGTTCTTCCCACTTTTTTGCAATCTTTAAGAATTCCTCTCCATCTGAGGTTAGCGACAACGATCTAATTCCTCGTCCTCTGTCGATTAATGTCATACCTGTCGATTTTTCAAGTTGGACAAGCCTATGACTTAGGGTCGACTGAGAGAGATATAAAGTGTTCGCAGCACTAGAGAGGCTGCCATGACGCACAATGGCAAGAAAGGCTTCAATGCCTAACCAATCCATATTTAACACCTCAAGTATTTGTTTTTCATAGATAATTTAACGAGTTTTCCGTTTTTTATAAGAGCGATTGACTTAACTTAAAAGAAAGCTAAATTAATTGAAATCTTAATATCTATGATGTTGGTATTGTATCCCGTAAAGTTCGATTTTACAAATCTATTTTTTTTCAATATACTTCAATCATCTTCAGTTTTAAATTTTCAGAAAATTTTAAGGGGGGGAAAAAATGGAAAGCAGGTCAGAGTTATCTTGCCTAGTGGGTGGTCAACAAGGGGAAGGAATTGAAAGTGTGGGTGAAATTTTAGCCAAGTCGATGGGACGCATTGGATTTTATTTATTTAGTTATCGAAATTTCTCGTCTCGTATTAAAGGAGGACATACCGATTTTAATTTACGAATAAGTAACGATCAAGTTTATAACACTGCAGAAAAAATAGAAATTGTTATTGCTTTTGATGAAGAAACGATTAATCTTCATCAAGCATCCATGATTGAAGGTGGGGTTATTTTATTCGACCCTAAAACCGTAAAAATGGACAATATTGCGATTAGTGAAGGGGTTCACCTTTACGAATTTCCTTTTTATGAAATGGCAAAAGAAATTGGCAGTCCTTTGATGAAAAATATTGTAGCTGTAGGCGCTGCTTGTGCTCTCCTTAGTCATCCGATTGAAACTTTTGAAAGGGCGGTTAAAGAACAGTTTGAGAAAAAAGGGGAAGCCATTGTTAATAAAAATATTGTTGCACTTCAAAAAGGGTTTGAGTATTTACAACAATTAACTACTATTCGCTTTACGCTAGAAGACCCAGAACCGGGTGATCATATTTTTTTATCAGGTAATGATGCGATTACACTTGGATCTATTCTCGGTGGATGCCGATTTATGGCAGGATATCCGATTACTCCGGCATCTGAAATTTTGGAAAACTTGGTTAGGCTAATGCCACAATATGGTGGAGTTGTTGTACAAACTGAAGATGAATTAGCTGCTATTGCTATGGTAATTGGTGCAGGATATGCAGGGACACGGGCTATGACAGCTAGCTCGGGTCCAGGAATTTCTTTGATGCAAGAAGCTGTTGGGTTAGCTGGTATGACCGAAGTACCGGTTGTAATCGTGAATTGTCAGCGTGGGGGGCCGAGTAGTGGAATGGCAACAAAAGTAGAGCAAAGTGATTTAAATGCAATGATTACAGGAACACATGGTGAAGCCCCACGAATTGTACTAGCTCCTAGCACGGTTGAGGAAGCAATCAATGATATGCAAAAAGCATTTAACCTGGCGGAACAATTCCAATGTCCAGTTTTTATTGCCGCTGATTTACTGTTGGTCACATCTAAGCAAACAGTTGAATCAAATGATTTTCAACAAGCTAAACTGGAACGTGGAAAAATGATAAGTGATGCGGAACTTCTTGATAACCCAGATAAGATGTTTAAGCGGTTTGAAGTGACTGAAGACGGTATTAGTCCGCGAAGTATTCCCGGTCAAAGAAAAGGTATGCACCATTTTACCGGAATTGAACATTCCCAAACCGGTCACCCAAGTGAAGATCCGAATAATCGCGTTGCCCAAATGAATAAACGTGCGAGAAAACTACAATTTGTTCCGCAAGATGATGCCATCAAATATGATGGAAACAAGCAACCTGAGGTCTTGTTTATTGGATTTGGAGCTACTTATGGTGCTATTCGCGAAGCGAGAATGGAACTGGAGGGTCATGGGGTTAAGGTTGGGCATGCTCAAATCCGTATGGTTCATCCACTACCAAAGATGGAGCTTTCTAACTATATAGAGGAAGCAAGAACTGTCATTGTTGTAGAGCAGAACTCAACAGGCCAATTAGCAAATGCAATCAAACAAAAAATAAATGTACATTCGAAATTGCATAGTTGCTTAAAGTATAGTGGCATCCCTTTTTCTCGTTCCGATATAACCTCATTCTATAATGAAACAGCAATCGCATATAAGGAGTTGGTATAAATGGTTACAATGAAGGACTACCGCGTCGATATAAAACCGAACTGGTGCCCAGGATGTGGCGATTTTTCTGTGTTAGCTGCCATACAAAAGGCTGCTGCCAATTTGCAGATTGAACCGAAAGATTTTGTATTGTCTTCTGGGATTGGCTGTTCAGGTAGAATATCAGGGTATGTGAATGCGTACGGGCTGCATTCTATGCATGGTCGAGCTTTGGCTGTTTCACAAGGGATAAAATTGGCAAACAGAGATTTAACAGTGGTTTGCGCAGGTGGGGATGGAGATGGATTTGGTATAGGATTAAACCACTTCGTCCAAGCTGCCCGTCGAAACGTAGATATTACGTATGTTGTTATGGATAATCAAATCTATGGTTTAACAAAAGGCCAAATGTCTCCGACAAGCCCAAAAGGATTTTTAACGAAATCTTCACCAGAAGGAAATCCAGAATCTCCGATTTCACCTATTGAGGTAGCATTATCAGCTAATGCAAGTTTTATTGCACAGGGGTTTTCTGGTGACATTAAGGGAATCACATCATTAATTGAACAAGGAATACAGCATAAAGGGTTTTCCTTCATTAATATTTTTAGTCCATGTGTAACGTTTAATAAAGTCCTTACTTATGATTGGTTAAAAGAGAATATATACAATCTAGATGACGATGAAGAGTACGATACTACAAGTCGCTCAAAAGCATTTGAAAAAGTGGAAGAAAAAGATGGTTTCGTCACTGGGATTATTTACCGTAAAGAACGTATGGAATTCATTGAGTCATTACCAGGAAGAGCTGGCAAGGATAGTTTACAAAAAGAAAAACTACAATTAGATACAAATCAAATTCAAAAATTATTAATGGAATACCAATAGTACTAGGTCAATTTCATCATAATCTCATAGGAGGCGCTACCTTCCGCGAATTATGGCGGTGCTTGGCTTCCTAGATTAATAACAAATATAAATTTAAAAGGAGTCAAATTATGGGGGTTTATTCTATTGTAGACCAAGATACCTGCATTGCTTGTGCTGCTTGTGGGGCATCAGCACCGGACATTTACGATTATAATGAAGACGGAATTGCATACAATCTGATGGATGAAAATAAAGGAATTATTGAGATTTCGGATAATCTCAAGGCAGATGTATTGGACGCAAAAGAGGGCTGTCCAACTGAATCTATTAAAGTAGCGGAAGAGCCGTTTGATGGAAATCCTAATAAGTTTGAATAATTTGTGTGGTGTAATTGGGGGTATGGTATATAAATGAGTCCAACAATTGATATTTTATATGACATTGAGGAAAATATCCAAACAAGATTTATTAGTTTTATGGGTGAGAACGCTCGGCATGATTTAGCCATTATGAGAACTAACAATTTTTATGGAAAAAAGCTGGTTTTAAATCTACAGAGTAATCGGACTGCCATTATAGGGCAAGAAGATTTAAGAGAAGAAGGATATCTCGAATTTGCATTTAATATTTCTCATGAAGAGGCAAATGAACTGTTGGAATTTTTGTCATCTGTCATTTAACTTGATTCAAGGAGCCCTTAAATAAGACTTAATTGTAGAACATGATCTTAGATTCGCCAAGATTATGTATAACAATTACAACATTTCGAGGTGAAAATTATGCAACTTAGTGCAGTGAATAAGACGACAACCGCTTTTTCAAGGAATAATCCATTTCCAGCGAAGGTTCTCAAAAAGATTAATTTAAATGGAACCGGATCCAGTAAAGAAACGACACACTTGGAGTTATCATTAAGTAGTTCCGGCCTTTCCTATGTACCAGGGGATGCCCTTGGCATTATTCCTCAAAATGATCCTGAACTTGTAGCTTCCCTTCTTAAGGAGATGGAGTGGACAGAAGAAACACCTGTAACGATAAATAAAGAAGGTGATACGCTTCCACTGAGGGAAGCACTCACAATTCACTTTGAAATTACACTTTTGACAAAAAGCATTTTACAAAAAGCCGTGGAATTTACTGACAATGACGCGTTACAAAAGCTTATACTAGTTGATAATGAAAACCAACTGAAAGAATATACTTACGGGCGCGATTTACTTGATATGTTGCGCGATTTCGGTCCATGGAACGCTTCCGCTGAGAAAATCGTGTCACTTTTGAGGAAACTGCCGCCACGTCTTTATTCTATTTCAAGCAGTATTGCTGCGAATCCTGAAGAAGTGCATCTCACTATCGGAGCTATCCGTTATACAAATCAAGGTCGCGCGCGAAAAGGAGTTTGTTCTGTTTTAGTTGCGGATCGTATTCAAGTAGGAGATTCTATTCCTGTATTTTTCCAATCTAATAAGCACTTTCGTCTTCCGGAGTCCAAAGAAAAAGACATTATTATGGTTGGTCCGGGAACAGGAATTGCACCATTTCGTTCCTTCCTACAGGAAAGGGCTGTAACTAAGGCAACAGGAAGATCGTGGCTGTTTTTTGGAAATCTACACGTAGCGACTGATTTCCTTTATAAAAATGGGATAGAGCAATTTCAAAAAGGTAAGGTACTGACAAAATTAGATACAGCATTCTCTCATGATACGGAACGATTAGTATTTGTACAGCACAAAATGCTTGAGAATAGTAAAGAATTGTTTGAGTGGCTGAAAAACGGTGCCTACTTCTACGTTTGCGGAAATAAGCAATATATGGCTAAAGATGTCCATGATACTATTATTAATATTTTTGAAAAAGAAGGCAAGATGACTCACGAAGAAGCTGAAGCGTATATAGTGGGGATGCAGAAACAAGGACGTTATCAACGAGATGTTTATTAATATCAGTCGATATTATTGATAATTTCGAATTTGTAATATAAAGAGTGATTTTACTCTGTTAAGGGTGGTAATAAGGAGTCACACTTTTTTATTGCTTACCACTAACATAGGTAACTTTTAGGCGGTAGCTTGGTCGTGACATCACGGAAAATTCATTTTCGCTCATATTCCTAGGCAGATAATTGTTTTAAAGTGAGCGTATTGCAAGGACCAGCCTGAACTTGTAATTCTTTAAAAGCTTTTCTACTTCGTTATTTCATGGAATAAGTTTTGGATATTTCACTGAAAGCATAAGCTAACTTCGCAATTTCATCATTGAAATTAATTGTTTTGCTTGCATAAGCAGATGCTCTGTCAATATGTAAAAAACCATAAATCTAGTTGAATGCATCCATTTTTTCTAGGTGCGAAAGTTTAGATATGAAAATTCTAATATTAATCGACAAAACCTTCTGTTTTGGCATATTGAGAATTCAGTTAATTGTGATATTAATCGACAAAACTTTCCATTTTAAACATATTGAGGATTCAAAAAATTGTGATATAGTTGATTTTATTCAACAGAAAATATATGAGGAGGGCTCTAGTTTATTTCTAATTAATGTAAGCGGTAACAAAGTTAGTATGACTAATATCTATGAATAAATAAGTTCATAAACTTGGGAGGTTTCTTATGAGTACATTAGTATCTAAAGAGAATGAGGTCCAGAAAACAAGTTTTGGGAAAGTCGCAAATATGGTTGAACCTATGAAGCTAGAATTTAGAAAGTTTGAAATTCCAGAGGCTTCAGCCAATTCATTATTAGTGAGAGTACTTCGGACAAATGTTTGCGGCTCTGAATTACACATTTGGAGAGGGAATCATCCTACTAAAAAACAAGGAATACTAGGACACGAAATGGTAGGTATTATTGAAAAAATTGGACCTGGGTTGACCACGGATTTCGCAGGACAGCAAATTAAAGTTGGGGACCGAGTGGCTGCATGTTATTTTAGAACCTGTTTAAAATGTAAAGCATGCTTACGTGGAGATTTCAACACATGTGAAAATGGCATTGATAATTGGAATAAAAGAGCAGAAGAATATCCGCATTTTCACGGATCCTTTGCTTCCCATTACTATATTCATCCTAACCAGTACTTCTATAAAGTGGCGGATAACATTCCTGATGTTGCTGCAGCAAGTGCAAACTGTGCGCTATCTCAGGTTTATTATGGTCTTGATCAAGGTGAGTTAGCTACCGGGGAGAATGTTGTTATTCAAGGTGCAGGTGGGCTAGGTTTAAATGCTGCTGCCGTTGCCAAGGAACGAGGAGCACAAGTAATTGTCATTGATGGAGTTAATGGAAGATTAGAAACTGCCAAACAGTTTGGGGCTGACCATGTTCTTAATTTTAATGATTATGAATCTATTGAAAAGCTTGGAGAAGCCATTCGTTCATTAACAAATGGGGAAGGAGCAGATCTTGGTTTAGAGGTATCGGGAGTGCCGGCAGCCTTTGGTCAAGGAATACATTTTATTAGAAATAATGGAAGGTATGTAACTATGGGGAATATTTCACCTGGTGTAAATATAGATTTTGATCCAGGACTTTTAACAAGAAAGGCCATTAAAATAATACCTATTTTACGCTATAAGCCATGGTATTTATTTAAGTCTCTACAATTTTTATCAAAATACGTAGATAAATATCCTTTTGACAAGATGATAGACTGTGAGGTTCCTTTTGAAAATATTGCAGAGGCTTTAGAAAAATCGGCAAATCGTGAAGTTACACGTGCATCGATAACTATTTAATATTAAACCAAAAACAAAGTAAGCAAGTAAAGAAAGGATGAAATCTTAAATGCAAACTCAAACCAAGATAAAAACTTACAATAATTACATTTTTGGAGAATGGAAGGCTTCTAAAAGTAAAAATATTATTGAGATTAAAAACCCTGCAAGAAATTCAGAAATTGTCGGGGTTGTACAAAAATCTTCAAAACAAGATTTAGATGAAGCAGTAGAAGCTGCCCAAGCAGCTCAAAAAGATTGGAATAATTTAGGTTTTATAGCAAGAGGTCAGTATCTTTATAAAGTAGCTGAATTGCTAGAAAAAAATATTGACGATATCGCCTTAACCATGACGAAAGAAATGGGTAAAACCTTACCTGAAAGTAAAGGCGAAACTATGCGTGCAATTTCAGTTTTTAAATATTATGCAAGTGAAGGTATGAATAAAATTGGTGATGTTATTCCTCACACTGATAGCGAAGGATTAATGTATACGACCCGTGTGCCATTAGGTGTCGTAGGAGTCATTACACCCTGGAATTTCCCGATCGCTATCGCAGCATGGAAAATTGCCCCAGCACTTGTTTCTGGTAATGCGATTGTTTTTAAGCCGGCCCAAGAAACAAGCATAACTGCCGTTAAACTAATAGAGTGTATAGCCCAGGCAGGTATTCCCAAAGGCGTTATAAACCTAGTAACAGGAACAGGCTCTTCAATCGGTCAAGGGATCATCGATCATCCAGGAATTCAAGCAGTTACGTTCACCGGATCAAATGAAGTAGGGAAAAGGGTAGCTATAGGTGCTGCAACTCGAGGTGCAAAGTTTCAAACAGAAATGGGAGGAAAAAATCCTGTAATCGTTGCAAACGACGCAGATCTTGATTTAGCTGTTGAACAAACGATTAATGGAGGATTGAAATCGACCGGCCAAAAATGTACATGTACAAGCCGTGTAATCGTAATGTCTGAGGTATATGATAGTTTCAAAGAAAAGTTATTAACTAAAGTGAAAGAAATTACTTTAGGTGATGGAACAGATGAAGGTTCTTGGATGGGACCTTGTTCTAATGAAAAACAGTTTAATACGGTACTTAATTATATAGAAAAAGGAAAGGAGGAAGGAGCAAGTCTTTTGTTTGGAGGAGACAGATTAAAGAAAGGTGAGCTAGGTGAGGGATTCTTTGTAGAACCAACAGTGTTTGAAAATGTTACTACTTCAATGACCATTGCCCAAGAAGAAATTTTTGGACCTGTTTTAGCTTTGATCAAGGTTGAGACCTTAGAAGAGGCAATGAAAATCGCGAATGATGTAAAGTACGGGTTAAGTGCAGCTATTTTCACAAAAGATATAGGTAAAGCATTGTCATTCATTAAAGAAATCGATGCAGGATTAGTAAGAATAAACGCTGAAACAGCAGGAGTAGAACTACAAGCACCATTTGGCGGGATGAAGGAATCTAGTTCTCATTCACGTGAGCAAGGAAAAGCCGCTATTGAATTTTATACTGCTACGAAGACAGTATTTATAAAAGCATAGTAGTAAATTTCTAATTTAGAAGGAGGTCTGTCAAATGAAGGGAAAAGTTATTCTCTCTTTAATCACAGCTATTATGCTTGTTTTTTTGGCAGCTTGTAGTAGCAATAATACAACAAGTAGCCAAGAAAAAGACAAAAAGGTAAGCGCAAGCGAAATTAAGTTTCCGGAAAAGTCGATTACACTAATTGTACCTTATGCAGCTGGCGGTGGTACAGATGCAACTGCAAGGGCATTAGCAAGTGCAGCAGAAAAATATTTAGGTCAATCGATTGGTGTTGTTAATAAAACCGGTGGGAATGCTGTAGTAGGTATGACTGAAGTAGCAAAAGCGAAGCCTGATGGGTACACAATTATTATGAATGCTAATGAAATAGCTCTTTTGCCACATATGGGACTATCTCCGCTGAGTTATAAGGATTATGCACAGGTAGCGCAAATCAATTTTGATTCTGCAACTTTAACTGTGCCGGCCGACGCCCCATATAACACGATTGAAGAATTTATCACTTATGCAAAAGATCACCCAGGCGAAATTCGAGTAGGGGGAACAGGAAAGGGTGGAATTTGGCATCTTGCAGCCGCATCTATTGAAAAAGCAACTGGAGTAAAATTCAATTTTGTACCTTTTGACGGGGCAGCTCCTGCAAAAACAGCCCTATTAGGCGGTCATATTGAAGCGGTTACAATTAGCCCGGCAGAAGTACTACCACAACTTGAGGCAGGAAAGTTAAAAACACTTGCTGTTTTAGCTGGTGAAAGATCGTCAATTGTGCCTGATGTACCTACGTTCCAAGAAGTGGGTTATGATGTAGAGGTTGGTGTTTGGAGGGCTATCGATGCTCCCGCAGATACTCCGCCAGAAGTGATTAAAATTTTAGAAGAAGCGTTCTTGAAAGCAACTGAGGATGAAGAGTTTGTTAAATTTATGGAACAAAATGGACTAGGAATTGTTACTAAAGGATCTGAAGATTATGCTGAAATGGTTGCAAAAGATCATGAATATTTTGGTGGATTATTAAAAGAACTTGGTATAAGTAAATAATTACTGGATTCTATTACAAATCTAGTTAAAAGAGAAGAAAAACAAAGAACCTCTAAAAACGTTCTTTGTTTTCTCTTCTCATACTTGTTAAAAGGGGGAGGGCGTTAAATGAAAGTAGCACATATGATTAGTAGTCTTATTGCTATTGGTATAGCAGTCTTTTTCTATCTTATGACATATCAATTTGAAGAAATTACTGTTMAAGATACTGGACCCGCATTTTTACCAAGAATATATGCAGGTTGTTTGGCAATCTTGTCACTCATACTATTAATTAAATCCCTTAAATCTAAGGAACAAACAAAAAAAGAATCTAACTTCAAATTAGTTTTTACTTCTATGTTACTAGTTACTATTCTAATAGCATTAATACCTCTCTTAGGTTTTTTTCTAATAACACCTATTATAGTATTCGTATTTCTAAAGATTTTCAGAGAAAAAAATATCTATACCTTAATAGGCTTACCTATTGGAGTAGTTCTATTTATATTTTTCGTTTTTGAAAAAGCACTTTCTGTTCCTATTCCAAAAGGTGTAATTTTCCAGTAAAGGGGGAGGGGAAATGGAGTTATTCTTAGGTGGAATTACAAATATTCTGGATTTTGAGTACCTGTTGATACTATTTTTATCTATGGCAATTGGCATTACTTTGGGGGCATTACCTGGACTTACTGCAACAATGGGCGTTGCCTTATTATTACCAATCACCTTCGGGATGGAACCGGTTTCAGGAATTTTGTTGCTAGTAGGGGTCTACTTTGGAGCAATTTATGGAGGTTCTATTACTGCCATTCTATTAAGAACGCCAGGAACTCCTTCTTCGGCTGCTACTGCACTTGATGGTTACGAAATGACGAAGCAAGGACTTGCATATAAAGCGTTGACCATTTCAACCATTTCGTCAGCAATTGGAGGGGTTATAAGTGTTATTATACTGATATTAGTAGCACCTCAGCTTGCTAACTTTGCATTGAAGTTTAGTGCACCAGAGACATTTGCACTAGCATTATTCGGTCTAGCTATCATTTCAAGTATATCAGGGAGTTCGCTTATTAAAGGGTTGATGGCAGGATTTGTAGGACTATTAATCGCGACGATTGGAATTGACCCAATAGGAGGTTTTCCTCGCTTTACATTTGAGACAACTAATTTGATGGCCGGAGTTAATTATATCCCAGTACTTATAGGACTTTTTGCGGCAGCTGAAGCATTCAGAACAATAGAAGATATTTTCAAAAGTTCTAATGAAGTCAAGGCGATTGAAAAGGTTAAATTAAAGTGGAGGGAATTTAAGGGTTTAATCCCAGTAATTTTAAGGTCGTCTGGAATTGGAACATTTATTGGCTTTATTCCTGGCGCAGGAGGAGATATTGCTTCATTTGTTTCTTATGGCGAGGCTAAAAGGTTTTCTAAGAAACCTGAAGAGTTTGGAAAAGGTAACCCTGAGGGAGTGTCTGCCCCAGAAGCAGCAAATAATGCGTGTACTGGCGGTGCCATGATTCCACTATTAACACTTGGTATACCTGGTGATGCGGTAACTGCCGTTATGTTAGGTGCTCTTATGGTTCAAGGAATTCAACCAGGTCCAATGCTATTCACAAATCACGCAGAGATTGTTTACACCTTATTTATAGGAATGCTTATTGCGAATCTTCTTATATTGTTTTATGGGTTTCTGGGAATTCGTTTATTTACAAAAATATTAACAATACCAAAAGTGATTCTAACTCCTATTATATTAATCCTCTGTATTGTTGGCTCCTATGCAGTGGGAAATAACTTTTTTGATGTTTGGGTTATGTTAATAGCCGGAATAATTGGTTACTTTATGAATCGTTATGAGTTTCCGACATCACCAATTATACTAGCGTTAATACTAGGACCGATGTTAGAGGCGAATCTTCGCCGTTCTTTATTACTTTCAAATGGGGACCCAAGTATTTTGATTACAAGACCGATATCACTTATTTTAATTTTATTAGCCATTCTAACATTGTTCTACCCGCTCATTTCAACATTTATTAAAAATAGAAGGAAAAGCTCTGAGATTAAGGGTAGTGATGCATAAAAAGTAAACTATCATTTTTTGGTCCTTTCAATATTTACTAATCCTAATAGAGAATTTAGAGTAATTAAAGACCTTTAATCGTGCTTTCACGGGATTGCTTTGTTTAATTTGATAATTAAGATGTTAAGGAGAAGAATCTAACTCCCAATAATATACTGTAAAACCTTTGAGTTTTCATTAAATCAATCTTGGAGGGTCAATCAAGATACCTTAACATTCTTCATTGCGACTGAATCTTTCATACGTTTTAGCAGAATTGATATTTTGTCAAGAAATTGGACAAATTATATTGAGGCTTTCTAAAATCTTTACAGATTAAGTTATACCGTGCTTCGCTTACTAGCCTTATCATAAGCGAATAGGGTTTCACTCTACTCATTTACGATAAGGTTAAGAAGCTTCCAACGTTTCTGATGAAAAAGTATTCAATTTACTTTGTGATGTTTATCAATGACTTCCTTTCTTGTGTGTGATATAGGTTTAAGATAACTCAGTTCACGCTTAATAACACTGTGAAATAATTCGATAAAAGTGTTGTCAGAACAGTTTACTTTACGACCAATACCTGTTATTATTCCGTGTTTACTTAAGGTTTTGAGATAATAGATGTTGTATTAACTCCCTTGATCTGAATGAATATAAGACCTTCTGTCGGCTCCTGTTATCCAATTGCCCAATTAAGAGAGGTAATGACAAGATTCTTCGTCATTCGAATACTTATATGCCAACCTTCCCTTGTACAAATATACATAATATCACCACCACGAACCTTCCCGGGGGGCGTCTACTTGAAACGCTTGTTTGAGTAGGTTCGAATATATCGGAAGAAAGTGTTTAGAATCCTTTGACAGTTTGGAAATTGGGAGTAGAAACAGGTATAGAGTTTGAGGAAATAAATAAAATTGTTCTTCTTGCAAAGTCTCTTTATAGTCGACTATTACCAGTGCTAAAGGAATTCTAATATAAGTAGCTCTAATATGAATCCTACTCCAGAAGAAGTTGAGCGCATGTAGTCTATTTCAAAGGAATTAGTTATTTGATTTGAAAACCATTAATAGATGTAACACTATTCAATACGACAATCGGGATGCTAAGAGCGAATTATTAACAGCAAAGAGAATTTTTGTTGTGTCTCTTTCCAAGGTGATTTGTGTAGTGGATTGCTCTAGATCAGTAACACAGTTGAATGGTCTTGTAGCTAAAACTTAACATGTAATCTCACGTTCAAATACCGCCAAATCCTATAGTAAAATATGAATAGTGACTCAATCATAAGATTACCGAAAAAGAGGGACAGAAAGTGAATTACCACTTATTGTCTCTATTGATATTTATATCTATTTATGATCTGATCAATGCGAAGCCCAAATACGATAATAACAATGTAGAAAAGCTGCTATTAAAATGAGTAATACACTTCTCTTCCATTTTCATAAATAAAGTAATAATATTGCCCTAAATATGAAAATTGATTCTATAATAGGGATTAGAGTAAAAATAATAATTGTAGGGGGCATTAAAATGGAGTTAGGCTTAAAAGGGAAAGTTGCAATAATCACTGGATCAAGTAAAGGAATTGGCTTACATACGGCTTTACAATTAGTCCAAGAAGGTGCATCTGTTACAATTTGCGCTCGTGGAAAAGAACAATTGGAAGAGGCTGCGCAGTTTATAAAAAACGAAACAGGGAAAGAAGTATTAACAGTGTCTGCTAATATTACAAACGAGCAGGAATGTATCAAAATTATTCAAGAAACGATCGAGCGTTATGGAAGGTTAGATATTTTAGTAAATAATGCTGGGACATCATCTGCGAATCCTTTCGAATCAGTTGATACAGAATTATGGCAAACAGACTTAGATTTAAAAGTGTTCGGTGCTATACATACTTCAAAAGCTGCCATTCCTTATATGCGTGAAGTAGGCGGAGGTGCAATAGTCAATGTAACAGCAGTACTTGGAAAAACCCCGCCAGCATCTTCTTTACCAACAACGGTAAGTAGAGCTGCCGGTATGGCGCTAACAAAAGCGATGAGTAAAGATTTAGGTAAAGATAATATTCGTGTAAATACAGTCTGCATTGGACTTATACGTAGCGACCAAATAGAGAAAATGTGGAAAAAAGCTGCCCCGCAACTTTCATGGGATGAATATTCCAAAGACGTTGCAGGACCTTCTATCCCATTAGGAAGAATCGGTGAAACAATGGAAGCTGCAAATGTGATTACATTTTTAGTTTCAGATGCAGCATCATACGTAACAGGTACCGCTGTTAATATTGATGGTGGATCTGGCGGTACACTTTAACTTAGAAATCAAAAAGCCGTGTGGAAATACTCTACACGGCTTTCTTTATTACATGATAAAATAATGGTTGAAAGGGACGGGTGATCAAATTGAAAAAAACAACATGGATACTACTTGCAGTGTTGATGCTTGTACTTTCAGCATGTGGAGTTTCAGAAGAAAAACCTGCTGCACAAAAAGAAAGTGAAGAAACAATCGAAGTTACTGGTGAAGAAAAAGTAGAGGTAACTGGGGAAGTAGTGGAGGAAGAACCAGTAGAAGTACCAATAGAAGAACCACAACAACTATTTTATGAATTAAACACAGCAAATTGGACATTCCAACCAATAGGAGAAGCTAACCCAAAAGTAGTATTACTAACAATTGACGACGCTCCCGATAAATATGCTGTTGAAATGGCGAAAACGTTGAAAGCATTAAATGCACCAGCCATTTTTTTCGTCAATGGACATTTCCTTGAAACAGATGAAGAAAAAGCGAATTTGAAAGAAATATACGACATGGGCTTTGCAATTGGTAATCATACACAAACACATGCGAATTTAAAAGATATCTCTGAGGAACAGCAACGAGAAGAAATCATGAAGGTAAATGAAACAGTAGAGGCTGTTATTGGTGAAAAGCCGAAATTTTTCCGCGCTCCTTTTGGTATCAATACTGATTTTAGTAGATCACTAGTTGAAAGTGAAAGAATGCTTTTGATGAATTGGACATATGGGTATGATTGGGAAAAAGACTATATGAACGCCAATAGTTTAACAGATATCATGATTAACACGGAATATTTAACAGATGGGGCAAATTTATTGATGCATGATCGAAAATGGACTGCAGAAGCTCTAACGGGAATTGTAGAAGGTTTCCGTGCTAATGGATATGACTTTATAAATCCCCATACAATAAAAGGAATGGAACAGTAAGCACAATGGTTATCGCCTAAATTGGACGATAACCGTTTTTATGTCAATTTATTCAGAAAAATGGTTATATTAGTTTATACATTGTGTAAATTAGGTAAAATAAGGGATGAAATATTCTTAAAAAAGCGGCATTTTAGTCGGTTTTGTACAAAGTGGCGTCTTGTTCTCTTTCTGTAACCCTAGACATGATTGGTAAACGGGCGTAAAATATTTCCTATTAATAGTTTTGGAGGTGAGTACTTTAAAAGGATAGTCTTTTAAAGCTACTATATGAAAAAATATATTCGCATTGTGCTTCAAATTTGTATATTGTACCTATTTTCTTTAATAGGTTCTTTTATCGTACAAATTCTACATATTAAATTTCCAGGAAGTATAGTAGGGTTATTGTTACTTCTAGGCTGTTTATACTTGAAAATTATCCCTGTCGATTTTATTAAAGATGGAGCAGGCTTCTTATTAGGTGTATTTGCATTGTTTTTTGTTCCTTCAACGGTCGGGGTAATGAATTATCCAGAGCTGTTGTCTTTAAATGGGATATTTCTTGTTTCCTCGGTAATGATAAGTACGGTACTTGCAATTATTATAACCGGAAGGGTGTGCCAATATTTAGAGGATAGAAAATCAGGGGAGGAGGTTCAGTGATGGCAGTTAGTATGATTATCGGGACAATCTTCATTTTTGTGCTTATGACAAAATTGAACAAAAGATTTTCAACTCCCCTTTTATTTCCAGTACTTACGGCAACTATTCTAATCGTTGTTTTATTGAAATCATTCTCTTTTTCTTATGATACATATATGAGTGGGGCGAAGTGGATAGATGCAATGCTTGGACCAGCAGTAGTTAGTATGGCTTATCCCTTATATACGCAACGAAATATTATTAAACAAAATATGTTTTCTATTATAACTAGTGTTGTAGTTGCGATGCTCTCTGGACTAGTAAGTATTATCGTTTTTGCTAAACTACTAAATTTAAGCAATGATTATATTTTGTCTTTATTGCCAAAATCGATTACGACTCCTGTGGCAATGCAGATTAGTGGTGCTATTGGAGGTTTTCCATCGCTAACTGCTGTTTTTGTTATTATCGCTGGTTTAACTGGTGCGATATTCGGACCAATTATTTTTAAAATAGCGCGCATTGAGAAGTCAGTTAGCAGAGGAATATCAATGGGAAGTGCTTCGCATGGATTTGGTGTTTCAAAGCTCACAGAATATGGAGAGCGGGCGTTGTCAATGGGCTCTGTTTCGATGACATTGAGCGCAATTATAGGTGCTTTTATATGCCCATTGTTTGCATTGTTTTTTCAATAAAAAGGAGAAATCAGTTGTTGTGACGGGTCCCGTTACCGTTCGCAAAACGTCAATTTGCACAGAAAAATGCAAACCAAAATGTGGGACAATTTGTAAGGCTAGTATGAGAATTCATAGGCGGAGAATTTCCTGCTAATGTATATTGAGGAAGCCTAAGAAGCGAAAATAAGCGGAGAAATTCCGACTAACTACTCAAAATAAGACAAAATCCAAGGGTTTGGTTAATATAAGCGGAAAAACTCCCCTTATTTTTAAGGAAATATAGGTTTTTCCCAATTTAGCCGGAATTTATCCGTCTATTTTTATACACAGAGAAATCAATAGAAAGTTTAACTTAGCCTAACCATCTATTTTTTTGTATATCGATTTGTAAGTAAAAATGTAGTGTATTTGGCTATTGTAGCCCCCATTTTAATATACAAATTGCACTATAAACTCTACTAAAGTAATTATCAAAATCCTTTTATATAAACAAAAATAGACCTTCAAATTACCATACAATTTGAAGGTCTATTTTGCATTACATTTTTAATGCTTGCGATAGGAAACAGAACTCGTTACAGTTGTTGAGCTTTCCGTTTCCTTTTAAATGATTGCTTGATGTTCTTTTATGACAAGAATCATTTCTAATGTATCGTCTTCTGGTCCTTGTACTGGAAGACCGGCTTCCATATTCATCAGAATATAGTCGATATTACCTGATGTAATTATTTCCCCGGGAATAAAAATTGGAATACCAGGAGGATAAACCATCACGAACTCCGCAGAAATGCGGCCACTTGCTTCTTTTAATGGTACTTGTTCTGTAGCTGCGTAAAATGCATCACGAGGAGACATCGCAAGTCCTGGAATATCAGGTAATGTAACAGAAGGCTCTATTACTACTGCTTCTGATTCATGTGCATCCACCATTCTAGAAAGGGCATTTACAAGTAAATTTACCTCTTTTTTCGTATCCCCGATTGTGATCAAACAAAGAATATTATATAAATCGGAAAGTTCTACTTCGATATTTGCTTTTTCTCTCAGCCAAATTTCCGCTTCATAACCAGTCATTCCTAAGTTTTTCACACTTATTAATAATTTCGTAGGATCCATATCAAATGTTGCGGATGTTTGTAAAATTTCTTCCCCAACACAGTGAATATGTGGGATCGCATTTATGCGTTTGCGGGTGTCTTTAGCTAGTCTAATAACATCTCCGAGTAAATCTTCACCATGTATGGCTAATTGTCTTCTAGCAGTGTCTAATGACGCAAGAAGCGGATAGGAGGTAGAAGTAGTCGTAAGCATAGATAATATCGATTGCACGCGTTTTGTAGAAACGAGCCCTTCACGCACATTTAAAATGGAACTTTGTGTCATAGATCCGCCTAATTTATGAACAGAAGTAGCGGCCATATCGGCACCGGCTTCCATTGCAGAAATAGGGAGCGACTTATGAAAGTGAATATGCACGCCATGTGCTTCATCCACAACTACTGGAATACCTTTATCATGTGCTATATCTACAATTTTTTTCAAGTCTGCAGCTAATCCAAAATAAGTAGGATTTATAACGAGTAATCCTTTTGCATCAGGATGTGACTCCAATGCTTTTTCAACAGATTCTACGGAAATACCATGTGAAATACCTAATTCCTTATCTACTTCCGGATGGATGAACACAGGAATAGCACCTGCGAAAACTATCGCGGACATAATCGATTTATGAACATTTCGTGGAACTAGTATTTTGTCTCCGGGACCACATATGGTAAGAATCATCGTCATAATGGCACCGCTTGTCCCTTGAACAGAGAAGAATGTTTCATCTGCTCCGAATGCTTCGGCAGCTAAGCGTTGCGCTTGTTTGATCGCACCTTTAGGGGAATGTAAATCATCTAATGGGGCAATATTAATTAAATCTATAGAAAGTACATTATCTCCAACGAACTCTCGAAATGCAGGGTCCATCCCTTTCCCTTTTTTATGCCCCGGAATATGAAACTGGATAGGATGACGATTTCGATGCTTTAGTAAGGCATCGAATAAAGGAGTTTCTAATTGTGACAACGCTCATACCACCTCTAGCTAAAATTTTTATTTTGTCCAGCTCCAGCGCCTTGCCCCTCGGGGTCAAATGTGAAAAAGCTGTGGTGGCTGAGAAACTGCCTCCTCCCTTTTCCCCATTTGCCTGTCGGAGGCCTGCAGGATGCAGGTCATGCAGTCGTTGCGACACGATGTCGCGAACTTAGACTGTATTCCTCTAACATAGGCGCTTGCGCTTTTCTTAAAACAAGAGAATTATAGCACTTCATCTGTTGTTTTACTATAAAAAATATTTGTGAATTGAACTAAATGGATAATTCTTCTATACTGAGAGTAGGAGGGATGAGAATGAATTTTCAGACAAGGGTAACGGATATCTTGGGGATAGAGTATCCAATCATACAAGGGGGACTTGCTTACTTGGCTTATTCAGATCTTTGTGCAGCTGTTTCAAATGCGGGAGGTCTTGGGCAAGTTACTGCAATGAGTTTAAAAACACCAGATGAATTGAGAGAGGAAATTAGAAAGGTAAGGCAGTTAACAGATAAACCGTTTGGGGTTAATTTCGCCATAGGACAAACAGGAAGACCTTATGAGCATATGCTGCAAGTGGCAATTGACGAAGAAGTACCGGCTATTTCTATGACTGGTGGAAATCCAGCGCCGATTTTAGAGAAACTTGCAAATACTCCTATAAAAAAATTAGTACTTGTTGCAGCAAAACGACAAGCACAAAAAGCAGAACAGCTAGGTGCAGATGCGGTCATGGTAGTAGGCCAAGAAGGTGGTGGGCATTTAGGTAGAGACGATATTGGCACGATCGTATTAATACCTCAAGTAGTAGATGCCGTATCCATACCAGTCATTGCTTCTGGGGGAATCGCAGATGGTAGAGGCTGGATGGCTGCACATGCACTTGGAGCAGAAGGTATTGAAATGGGTACGCGATTTATCGCAACAAAGGAATGTGTGCATGCATCCGAAGCATATAAACAAGCATTAATCACAAGCACTGAAACAGATACGACCGTTATTAAAAGATCAATTGGTGCACCTGCAAGAGCGCTTAGAAATAGTTGGACGCAAGAAATATTACGTATTGAATCTGAAAATCCAACATATGATGCATTAAAAGAGTTCATTAGCGGCGAAGCAAATAAGCAATTCATCTATGAGGGCAAGGAAGAAAATGGGTTTGGTTGGGCAGGACAGTCAATTGGTCTTATACATGATGTGCCGTCAACTGAGGAACTAATCGAACGAATGGTAAAAGAAGCAGTTGAGATAAGGAAAAAATGGCAATAATAGGAGGAAAACTATGGAATACACATATCCTTTTTCTTTAGATTGGTCTACAGAAGAAATAGTAGAGGTCGTCCAATTTTTTGAAGCAATCGAAAAAGCGTATGAAAAGGGCATTAAACGAGAAGAATTATTAATGAAGTATAGACGCTTTAAAGAAATCGTTCCTTCTATTGCAGAAGAAAAAACATATTTCCGAGAATTTGAAAAAGAAAGCGGTTACGCAAGTTATCCAATTGTGAAAATGATGAAAGAAAAAGTGGAGAACACTATTATTAAAGGATAAAAATTTCCTCCTATAGCATCAAAGTTATAGGAGGAAATTTCTACTTCTTATTTACCATCGTTTTATAAATAGGTAACAAGTAATTGAATGTTTCTTCAGCGAAGTTTAAGAACTCGCCTTCTGTGAATGTAACCGCATTTTCTCTAGAAATATGACGACCAACTAGAAATTCAGCTTTTTTTACATTATGTAATCTTGTTAATAATTCCTTCAATTCCCCTTTTTTGGCTTGTTTCAAAGGAATAGCATCTGGTTTCATATGATCTCCCGAAACGATGAAATCGTCTGGTAATTTATTGAATAAGCTTTTCTTCTTTAACAATTGTTCCGCTATGGCTACTTTATCAGGTGCTTCATAAATGACTGCTACAATGATAAATAAATGGCTTCCCCATAGCCCAATTTGAAAATGAGGCAATGATTTATATCCTCTCTTATAGGGTGCAAAAGCAACCCAACTATCGTTTGGGGGATTGACAGAGCGTCTAGCATGCTTTGCCACATGAGGAAAGAACTCGTCCCCTAGAGTGCTCGAAAAATAGTGACTATATTGCATTCCGAGTTTTTCGAACTTAGGACGGACATTTTCAATAAGCGCGTTCATCCTATTTTCTAAACCTTCCACTTGAAACACATCAAAATCTTTGGTTTCCCAAAATGTTTTAACCATTTGTAAACTCCTTTCGTTTTCCATGTTTATTTTATAGGAAATATGGGTAAAAATCATGTAAGTAGTATTTCTTCAGTTGACAATATTTCATTTACAGCATAAAATATTAAAAATCTTCTGAATATTACGGAATAATAAAAAGAAGGGGTGTTAGTTATGAGACAGGTAGTGCACATTATTCGTAAAAATGATATGGAAAAAGAAAAAATTCAAACGTTAAAATTGGAACTGGATTATCAGCTTGCTACTTTGTATGATGCATTGAATGACCAAAATGAAAAAGAAATAACAGAAGCAAAAATGGAATTGACCGAAATTCACCGCCTTTTGAAAGAACTTGATGCGCTTGATTGATGCTTTACTTTTTAGGAATCCATAAAAACACCTGCTAATCGAAAGACAGCCGGTGTTTTTTTCTTTATACTATAGAAAAGCGGATAAGGGGAAACTAAACGAAGAAAGGGTTGTTGAAGTGAATATACATAAATTGGACAAAATAGCAAAGTCATTAATTAAAGAAGCGGCAGGGAGAATTAGAGCTTCCTTTACAACGGAGCTAATAATTGAAACGAAATCGGAAGCAAATGACTTAGTTACCAATATCGATAAAGAAACGGAACAATTTTTCATTCAACAAATAAAACAAAACTTTCCAGACCATAGAATAATGGGGGAAGAAGGCTTTGGTGATGAAATACAAGATTTAAATGGTTATGTTTGGATACTCGACCCTATCGATGGAACGATGAATTTTATTCACCAAAAAAAGAATTTTGCTATTTCTTTAGGCATTTTCAAAGACGGTGAAGGTTTACTTGGGTATGTATATGATGTGATGGCAGATGATTTACTTTCTGCGGCACAAGGCGAAGGTGCTTTTTTCAATGATCAGCGAATTCCAAGAGTAGAAGAAGCACAATTGGAGCAATCTATTATTAGTATGAATGCGAGCTGGGTTGCACCAAATAAATACATTGAACATGACGGAATGATCGAACTTTTACGTTGTGTTCGAGGAACGAGATCATATGGCTCTGCAGCGATTGAAATATTGTATGTCGTAATGGGAAGACTAGACGCTTATATTTCGATGCGTTTATCGCCATGGGATATTGCTGGAGGAATTGTAATTGCGAAAGAGGTGGGTGCTATTGTAACGACATTAGGTAACGAGCCTATTGATTTATTGAAACAAAACACTTTTATCGTGTCGAAACCTGGTTTGCATCATGACATAGTCACGAACTTTGTTAAACTAAAGTAAAAGATCAGCAAGAAAATTCTTGCTGATCATTATTTACAAAAGTCCTTGGTCGCGCATTTTTTTCTTTGTTTTGAAGCCGAACCCCATTACGACAAAAAGTAATACAAGAAACAAGAAAACGAGTGGAATATTTCGTAGTGCAACAGCAATTCCAACTAATACCATCGATAAAATTGCGCCGAAAGAATAAAGAACAAAAATCCATTTAATATTGCTCAATACAATTACCCCCAAAAAATGATAAAAAAAGATTATTACTTTAGTTTCACTTGTGATATAATAACACAGTTATGGACTCGAAAAAAGAATATGGAGTGGAAATATGACAAATTTACGTCAAGATTTACGAAACATTGCAATTATAGCACACGTTGACCATGGGAAAACGACTTTAGTCGACCAATTATTAAAACAATCAGGTACATTCCGTTCAAATGAGCATGTAGATGAAAGAGCGATGGACTCAGGTGATATCGAACGTGAGCGTGGAATTACAATTTTAGCTAAAAATACAGCAGTTGATTATAACGGTACGCGTATTAACATCCTTGATACACCTGGACATGCCGACTTCGGTGGGGAAGTAGAGCGTATTTTAAAAATGGTTGACGGAGTTGTTCTAGTAGTTGATGCATATGAAGGATGTATGCCACAAACACGTTTCGTACTGAAAAAAGCATTAGAACAAAAGTTAACACCAATCGTTGTAGTAAATAAAGTAGACAAAGATTCTGCTCGTCCATTAGAAGTGGTAGACGAAGTATTAGAATTATTTATCGAATTAGATGCGGATGCAGATCAATTAGAATTCCCTGTTGTTTATGCTTCGGGTGTGAATGGTACTGCTTCATTAGATCCAGATCCAGCTTCACAAGAAGAAAACATGGCATGCCTATTTGAAAAGATTATCGAAGCAATTCCAGCACCAATCGATAATTCAGATGAACCACTACAATTCCAAGTAGCGTTATTAGATTACAACGACTATGTAGGTCGTATTGGTATCGGACGTGTATTCCGTGGTACGATTGAGGTAGGTCAACAAATTTCTTTGATGAAATTAGATGGATCTATTAAAAATTATCGTGTAACCAAATTATTCGGTTTCTTCGGGTTAAAACGTGTAGAAGTTCAATCTGCTAAAGCCGGAGATTTAATCGCTGTATCTGGTATGGAAGAAATTAACGTAGGGGAAACAGTTTGTCCGACAGACCATCCTGATGCGTTAGTTCCATTACGTATCGATGAACCAACATTACAAATGACTTTCTTAGTAAATAATTCACCCTTTGCTGGTCGTGAAGGAAAATGGGTTACATCTCGTAAAGTGGAAGAGCGTTTACGTTCTCAACTACAAACAGATGTATCACTACGTGTAGATGATACAGAATCACCAGATGCATGGATCGTGTCAGGTCGCGGAGAGCTTCATTTGTCGATTTTAATCGAAAATATGCGTCGTGAAGGCTTTGAGCTTCAAGTATCGAAACCGAAAGTAATTATTCGTGAAATTGATGGCAAAAAATGTGAACCAATCGAACGTGTACAAATTGATGTACCAGAAGATAGTGTTGGTTCTATTATTGAATCAATGGGATTACGTAAAGGTGAAATGGTCGATATGATCAATAATGGTAATGGCCAAGTTCGTTTAATCTTTATGGTTCCTGCTCGTGGATTAATTGGATATTCCACAGAGTTTATGTCTCTTACAAAAGGTTTTGGTATCATAAACCATACATTTGATAGCTACCAACCAGTAGTTTCAGGTCGTGTTGGTGGACGTCACCAAGGGGTACTTGTTTCGATGGAAACTGGTAAAGCGACTACTTATGGTATGATGCAAATTGAAGACCGTGGTACACTATTCGTAGAACCTGGTACTGAAATTTACGAGGGTATGGTTGTTGGTGAAAATACTCGTGATAATGACATCACTGTAAATATTACAAAAATGAAACAAAAAACTAATATTCGTTCTGCTAACAAAGACCAAACGAATGTTATTAAAAAACCTCGTATTTTAACGCTTGAAGAAGCAATTGAGTTTTTAGGTGATGATGAGTATTTAGAAGTAACACCACAGTCAATCCGTCTACGTAAACAGATTCTAGAGAAAAGTGAACGTGAACGTGTGACGAAAAAAATGAAAAATGCAGAACTTGAATAGAATCAGAAAAGGGTGAACAACCTTGGAAGAACAGCAATTCGTATTTGGCAGAATGTCTAGTATATCAAAATTTATCTACGAGATAATGCCAAATTTCGACATAGCGGGTTATGTATTATTTTTGACAATTTTCTTGTTATCCGTGCTTGTGTACAAGCTAGGATTTGCAAAAAAATTACGTGTTGGACAAAATATTGTCATTTACGTATTCTTATTTTTAGGATGTTTGATGTTAACGTTTTTAGCGTTTTTCCTTCCTGTTGTCGAAGGATTAATCGTGGCAGCGCTCATTTTAATCATTTATAAGATTCGTTTACGACTTGAGAAAAAACAAAGCTCGACTACTTAACAGTAGTTGAGCTTTGTTTTTTTGCATAATAGGGAGACTGCGCCGTAGTGCGTTGAATAAAGCGTCCGACCAGTAGCGAAAATGCCAGCGGACTCCTCATTCAACTCATTACGTCGCAGTATCTCTATATCTCGAAGTAAATAATAGGACACTACCCACCATCTTGAAGCAGGTAGTGTCCTATTATTTGTTAAAATTCATTATCGATTAGTTTGGATGTTTTGTAGAAAATGAACTTGCCTGTTGCTAAGCGTGCGTTTGTTTTATCTTCGATACGGTCATGACAGACGGGACACATATACGTGTGAATTAGCCGATTTCTTAGCTTTTTTGCTAACGGCAAATCATCGGAGAGCACGTCGATTCGATCGCATATGACACATTGTACTTTCATAAAATCAACTCCTATTCGATACGAAATGCAGTAACCAATTTAATCGGACTATTAATATTGGAACCATCTTTTTTAATAACATGCACAGGACCGTCTTCACGAAGCGGTTTCCCTTTATGGCTAAATTTTAGTAATAGAGAATCTAATTCATTTAATGGAAAACGATGCTCTCCTTCAGTAGTTTCAATGATTAGCGAAGAAGCTTCTGCTAGTGGCTCGGCGTTCAAGATAAACGGTTTTAGCTCTACACCAAAAGTGCTTGTTAGTACTTTCGTGCGCTCGTATTTTTTTTCCGATTGCAAAGTAGGAGGAACAGTAGAGCCTTCTATAATTTCACGTGACCAATGAGCGGAAGTCACTTTTGTGTATTCCTCTAACTCATCTTTATATTCATATTCTCCTGAGAAAAATTCATCTAAATCAATTTTTCGATCATCAAAAATCCAAACAGTTGGATCAAGCGTAATAGTAAATTTAACTGCACCTGTAATAGGGATAATAAATTCCAACGAAATTGCCTCCTCTTATCTCTTTTATCTAACTAAGTATATCGCTAAAATCAAAATATCTAAAGAATCTTTCACTTTTTTCTAAACTAAAATGAGAGAACACTTGCATTTTTTCTCATCAAAAGATACACTTTAGGGAGGTAATTAAGTAGAAATTATAATAATGGGGGCGTCCTCATGGATACTAAAATACAGCTTTCGTATCAAGAAAAAGCATTAGAGCTTTTAAAAAATGATGCGGAAAAGATTGCACAACTTATAAAAGTGCAAATGGACAATTTAATGATGCCTCAATGTCCGCTTTATGAAGAGGTTTTGGATACTCAAATGTTTGGACTATCGCGCGAAATAGATTTTGCGGTCAAACTTGGACTTTTAGAGAAAAGTGAAGGAAAAGAAATCATTGCTTCACTAGAACAAGAGTTATCCGTTTTACATGATATCCATACAGAAAAATAATTATAAAACTCAAACGATGCTTTCTGTTTGAGTTTTTTTTTCTAATGGAAGAAATAGAGGTTTAAACATGATCCCATATTTAAAACGATTTTTAAAAAACTTTGATTATCCGCTATTTTTTGTTTATTTAGTATTAAGTTTATTTGGTTTGGTAATGATTTACAGTGCTAGCATGGGTTGGGCAGTAATTAATTATAGCAGGGAACCTGATTATTTTTTCAATAAACAAATAAAAAATCTAGTAATTGCAATTCCTACGTTTTTTTTAGCGGCTTTTTTCCCTTATAAGCATTATAAAAGTAGGGGAATGATGCAACTTATGCTTATTGTAATGTTCATACTTTTAATATTAGTACATTTTATCGGGACAGGCGGAGAGAGTGGATCTCAGAGTTGGATTCATTTAGGTTTTGGGAATATTCAACCTTCCGAAATTGCAAAAATAGTAATAGTTTTATATTTTGCTGGTATTTTTACAAAAAAATATGAGAATGGCACGTTGAATAAATTAAATGAATCGGTAGGACCTCCATTATTAGTATTATTTTTTGTATTTGTACTGATCATGATGGAGACAGACGTTGGGAATACAATGATTATAAGTTTTGTTGCAATTTCGGTTATTGCAGCTAGCGGAATAAAATTAAAATCTTTTTCCAAACTTGTCGGATTAATTGGTATAGTAATAACAATGGGACTATTTGCAATCTATATTATGAAGGATACATTTATAACTCCCCGTCGACTTGGACGATTAGAAGCATTTTTTAATCCGTTTGACTATGAGAAGGATTATGGTTATCAAATTGTAAATGGATATATTGCAATAGGATCAGGTGGTTTAAAGGGATTAGGTTTAGGGAATTCCAATCAGAAGTATGGTTACTTGCCTGAACCACATACAGATTTTATAATGGCTATTATAGCGGAAGAGCTTGGACTGATAGGGGTATCCATCATCTTATGTGGACTGTTTTTTATCGTATTGAGAGGAATAACAATTGCTTTATCAACACGAGATCCACAAGCTCGAATGATTGCTGCTGGCATGGCCAGTATTATTGGTTTTCAAACATTTGTTAACTTAGGTGGAATGCTAGGTATTATTCCGCTTACTGGAGTTCCACTTCCTTTTATTAGTTACGGTGGTACTTCTATCATTATATTATCCGCAGCAATTGGGATATTAATGAATGTATCTATGTTTGTAAAGCATGAAAAAACAAAAGAATAAGGGGTGCCAATGGATGGAGAATATTAAGAAAATTGTTGTTGCAAACAGGGGAGAAATTGCCATTCGAATCTTCCGCGCGTGTACGGAGTTAAATCTGCGTACCGTCGCGATTTATTCTAGAGAAGATAGCGGTTCTTTTCACCGTTTTAAGTCGGATGAATCTTATTTGGTTGGGGAAGGCAAAAAACCAATCGATGCTTACCTAGATATCGAAGACATCATTCGTATCGCAAAAGAGAGTAATGCGGATGCTATTCATCCAGGTTATGGTTTTTTATCTGAAAATTTAGAATTCGCTAAACGTTGTGAAGAGGAAGGGATTATTTTTATAGGTCCTACTTCCGAGCATTTAGATATGTTCGGAGATAAAGTGAAGGCCCGCGCGCAAGCGGTAAAAGCAGGTATTCCAGTTATTCCGGGTAGTGATGGTCCAGTTCAAAGCATAGAAGAAGTTCGAGCATTTGGTGAAACGCATGGCTATCCACTTATGATCAAAGCTTCCCTTGGCGGCGGTGGCCGTGGGATGCGTGTTGTACAAACGAAGGATGAATTGGAAAGTGCATACGAACGTGCTAAATCAGAAGCGAAAGCTGCTTTTGGATCGGACGAAGTGTATGTGGAGCGATTTATTTTTGAACCTAAGCATATTGAAGTTCAAATATTAGGGGACAAACATGGTAATTTAATTCACCTGTATGAACGTGATTGTTCGATCCAAAGAAGACACCAAAAAGTAGTGGAAATTGCCCCTTCGAATTCATTAAGTTCTGAATTACGCAATAAAATATGCCAAGCTGCTGTTCAATTAATGCAAAATGTTTCATACATAAATGCAGGAACTGTAGAATTTTTAGTAACAGACGATGAATTTTTCTTTATCGAAGTAAACCCGCGCATTCAAGTAGAGCATACGATTACAGAAATGATCACGGGCGTAGACATCGTACATGCGCAGATTAAAATTGCGGATGGTTTAGCCTTAAATAGTGAGAATATGGGAATTCCGAGTCAAGAGAATATTCCTCTTTTCGGATTTGCTATACAATCCCGTGTGACAACTGAAGATCCATTAAATAATTTCATGCCAGATACGGGGAAATTAATGGTGTATCGTTCGGGTGGTGGATTTGGTGTCCGTCTAGATGCGGGTAATGGCTTCCAAGGAGCAGTGATCACCCCTTACTATGATTCCCTGTTAGTAAAAGTTTCTACTTGGGGTATGTCTTTTAAAGAAGCTGCAGCAAAAATGGACAGAAATCTACAGGAGTTTAGAATTCGTGGTATTAAAACGAATATCCCTTTCCTTGAAAAAGTGGTAAAACACCCAAGTTTTCTTTCTGGACAATTTAATACTAGTTTTATAGATTCGACACCTGAATTGTTCTTATTCCCGAATCGAAAAGACCGTGGAACAAAATTGTTAAATTATATTGGAAATGTAACGGTAAATGGATTCCCTGGTGTGGAACAAAAATCCAAGCCAGTATTTGGAGTACCAAGAAAACCAACAGTAGATATTTCACAAGCACCACCTTCCGGTACAAAGCAAATTCTTGAAACACAAGGTGTTGAAGGCGTTATTAAGTGGGTGAAAGAGCAACAAGGCGTGTTATTAACAGACACTACATTCCGCGATGCTCATCAGTCTTTACTTGCAACACGTGTGCGCTCGCATGATATGTTTAGTATTGCGAAAGAATCTGCACAAGGATTGCATAATCTATTCTCCTTTGAAATGTGGGGAGGAGCAACCTTTGATGTTGCCTATCGTTTCTTAAAAGAGAGTCCTTGGGATCGATTGCTTAAAATGCGTGAAATGATCCCGAATGTATTATTCCAAATGCTATTCCGAGGAGCAAATGCAGTTGGATATAAAAACTATCCTGATAATGTAATTCGGGAATTTATACAAAAATCTGCGGAAGCAGGAATAGATGTATTTAGAATATTCGATAGCTTGAACTGGATAAAAGGAATGGAAGTTGCAATCGATGCGACCAGACAATCTGGAAAAATCGCAGAAGCAGCTATATGTTACACCGGAGACATTTTAGATGACTCTAGAGCTAAGTATACAGTGCAGTACTATAAAGATATGGCGAAAGAGTTAGAAGCTGCAGGAGCTCATATTTTGGCGATTAAGGATATGGCTGGTTTATTAAAACCGGAAGCTGCCTATCGTTTAATCAGCGAGCTAAAAAGTACAGTCGATTTGCCAATCCATCTACATTCACACGATACGAGCGGAAATGGTATTTATATGTATGCAAAAGCAGTGGAAGCAGGAGTAGATATTGTTGATACTGCATTAGGTTCAATGGCTGGATTAACATCACAACCAAGTGCAAGTAGTTTAAGTTATGCCATGTCAGGATCCAATAGAGAAGTTGTTGGTGACGTTGACGCTTTTGAAAAAATATCTTATTACTGGGAAGATGTACGTAAATACTACCAAGACTTTGAAAGTGGCATGATGAGTCCACATACAGAAATTTACGTACATGAAATGCCAGGTGGTCAGTATAGTAATCTTCAACAACAAGCAAAAGGAGTGGGCCTCGGGGAAAGATGGGAAGAAGTTAAAGAAATGTATTCCCGAGTAAACTTATTGTTCGGCGATGTTGTAAAAGTTACACCTTCTTCTAAAGTAGTAGGGGACATGGCATTATTCATGGTTCAAAATAATTTGGATGAAGTGTCTGTAATTACAAGAGGAAAAACAATCGATTTTCCAGACTCCGTAATTGAGTTTTTCGAAGGATATATCGGACAGCCCTATGGCGGTTTCCCAGAAGAACTGCAGAAAGTAATATTAAAAGACCGTCAAGCTATTACAGTTCGTCCTGGTGAGTTATTAGAACCGGTTGATTTTAAAGCTGTAAGGGAGCTACTGTTTAATCAACTAGGGCGTCCTGTGACAAGTCAAGAAATTTTAGCGTATACTTTATATCCAAAAGTATTTGAAGAGTATAGTGCTACAGAAAAGAATTTTGGTGATGTGTCCGTTTTAGATACACCTACATTCTTATACGGTTTACGACTTGGGGAAGAGATCGAAGTAGAGATAGAAGTTGGGAAAACGTTAATCATTAAATTGGTTTCTATCGGTGAACCGATGCAAGACGGTAACCGCGTCATCTATTTCGAACTAAATGGTCAGCCGCGTGAAATAATCATTCAAGATATGAATATTGAAGTTAGTCACTTGGCGAAACAAAAAGCAGATTTAACGAATGAACGTCATATTGGAGCAACCATGCCAGGAACGGTCTTAAAAGTTGCTGTAGATACAGGAAGCAAAGTAAAAAGAGGTCAACATATGCTTATTACCGAAGCGATGAAAATGGAAACAACCGTACAAGCGCCATATAATGGTACGATTAAGGAAATTCATGTGATAGCAGGAGAAGCAATCGCAACAGGTGATTTATTAATCGTGATGGATAAGGAATAAAAAAAGGCTGTTTGACAAATATTTGTCAAACAGCTTTTTCTAATTCGTGACACATGGTAGTACATTCTTTAAAGATGCTTTTTAGTGAAACTGCGTGGCAGAGACCGCTGTGATTTTCGCTGCAGTCGTACGCTTTCCACCGGGTAAGCGATGAGCCTTCACTGCCGCTTAGGCGGACGTTGTGAAGTCTCATTTTGCTCACTTATCCGGTAGGAGTCGACGGCTGTAGCGAAAATCAAAAAAAATTGCCCAATTATCCATACCATCCCGTTAAAAAACAAAATTTCAACCGGTTTTTCCATTGGATTCATCCAATAAATGGCTTAGGGCAACCAACCGATCACTGGGAGCAACCAGTTCTACTACGAAAGCAACTAAATCAGCACGAGTGCAACCAAATTAATCGTGAAAGCAACCAATTCTCAAAATAGCTCTTTACTTGATGTGAGACAACTATAATTCCGACCTATTATAGGAGTTATATGTACTAAAGCCCGCCTAACACGCCTGGTCGGCATCTACTCGACTAGTTTGTCGTGTTCAGCTATCTTATTGTCGCGTTAGTAGTGGATATTGTCTCGTTCAACCATTTATTGTTAATAGGGGATCTCAATAATTTAGCAATTTCCATTGATTTTCGCTGCAGGGCGGCGACTCCAGTGAAGGCTCATCTTTCACCCCGTGGAAAGCGTACGCCCTGAAGCGGAAATCACGGTGGTCACCTTACCACGCAGTATCCCTATATTACGAAATAAATAGGACACTACTTGCTCATTTCGAAACAAGTAGTGCCCTATTATTTGTTTATTCTTTTGTTAATAGGGAACATGAAATAAACATATACTTAATTTTTTGCCCTACTTCTCGATAACAATAGAATCATATAGCATAATAACCCAAAAAGTAATGAGATAAACAATGAATGTAATAACGCAATATACAAGTTTAACTTAGTTAATATAACGAACATCCCGGAAAATAGCTGACATGATACTAATATAAGTGCGATGATCCAACTCCAATAAATTGTTCGTTGAGATTTGTAATTTTTTATAACATGAATTGTTGCGATTAGTATCCAAATAAAAATCAATCCAGCAGCAACCCGGTGACCCATTTGAACCCACTCGTACAAGTTTGTAGGTAATGAAAATTCGTCATTTCGACATAATGGCCAATCCCGACACACTAAGCTAGACTCTGTATGTCGTACAAGTGCACCTGTATAAATGACTACATACGAATAAAGTGTAATACCAATTGTATGAAATTTTAGGGTTTTACCTATTCTAATATTACCTGTGTCGAATTTCCTATCGACTTCAAAAACTAATAAAGTTAATAATAATACGGCCGCAAACGAAATAAGAGAAATACCAAAATGAAGTGCAAGGATAAAATCACCCTGTCCCCATTTTACTTGTGCAGCTCCAATAAGAGCTTGTAATACTAAAAAAAAGACTGCCATGAAAGATAAGAATTTTGTTTCGCGTACATGTCCTAAAGAACGCCAAGCCCAAACAGCTAGAGCGACGATAAAAATACCGACTGCTCCTGTTACAAGACGATGTGAAAATTCAATTAAAACTTCTGTTGTTATTACATCTGGAATAAGTTGTCCATTACAACCTGGCCAATGTCGTCCGCAACCCATGCCGCTATCAGTTTTCGTAACTAGTGCCCCGCCTAAAAGGATGAGTAACATACCAACTGTAGAAGCTATAGCAAGGGCTTTTAAATATTTATGAATGTGCAATGCGCCACCTACTTTATGTATCTTGTTCGTCTATTAAAGACGGTATCTGCTACTAGATAATATCGAAACATGAGAAAAATTACAATGTATATACGTTGAACACCCTAGAACGAAAAAGGTATTTCACAAATTGTTCATAAATTCGTGCTCGAACCTTCACAAATAACGACAAAAAATGATTTACTATGGATATGTTCTATCGATATTTAGATTTTTATAGAACTTATTATTCGAAAATCTTTATTCACTATAGAAATCAGAAGGGATTTTCGATATAGTAAAAGGTAGCGGAATATGCTTACAATTTTGAAAGGAGGGGCAGCATGTCAAATGGTCATTCATTAACCGCTACTACCGAAGCTGAAACAGAACCAGTATCTAGTTCATTTTTGAAAGATTTTCTGTCGCTTATTAAAATTGGAATAGTCAATTCCAACTTAGTAACGACATTTACTGGAATGTGGCTAGCTTTTCAAATTACTAATGTCAATTTTCTACATGAGTTAGATTTGTTATTTTATACGCTTTTTGGCTCAGCACTTATAATTGCAGGATCGGCGGCAATGAATAACTATATCGATCGTGATATTGACCCTATAATGAAAAGTAAGAAAGGTAGACCTACTGTTACTGGAAGATTCACACCATCAGCCGTGCTGATAACTTCCTTTTCATTTTTAATTGTAGGTGAAATCTTGTTATTTATGGCTTCAACTTCTGCGGGAGTTTGGGGACTGGCGGGGATTATTAGTTACGTTGTTTTATACTCTATGTGGTCAAAAAGAAAACATGTTAGTAATACAGTAGTAGGTAGTATTTCAGGTGCTATACCTCCATTAATCGGATGGGCAGCAGTAGAACCAGGTCTCAGTTTTGGTGCGCTTGCATTATTCTTAATAATGTTTGCTTGGCAGCCACCGCATTTCTATGCGCTTGCAATGAAGCGAACGGAAGAATATCGAGCAGCTAATATTCCAATGTTACCTGTTGTAAAGGGTTTCAAACGTACAAAAGTATCTATGCTTTTATGGATTTTACTTTTGTTCCCATTACCCTTCTTATTATTGGATTTAGGAATTATTTTTGTGGTGTTAGCAACGGTGCTTAATATTGGCTGGTTATTGCTATCAATTAGAGGCTTTCGTGTGGAAGATGATATAAAATGGGCTACTCGTATGTTTATCTATTCGTTAAACTATATGACGATTCTCTTTGTATCGATGATTATCTTTTCTATCTTTATTTAACTACTGGGATTCTTTCTTTTAGTCACCAAGAATTCATATAAAACAGAACGACCGTCCAAATGCACATGAATACAACTATGAAAGAGGGGTTTGATTTAGCTATGATGAAAGGGCTTAAAAAATGGCGACTTTTTTCACTGTTAGCAGCTCTAACGATTTTCCTATCGGGTTGTGGCGAGGAATACTTATCAACACTTACACCTGCTGGACAAGTCGGAAGAGATCAATTTAATTTACTACTATTATCTACTGGTATTATGACATTAGTTGTTATCGTAGTAGTAATTATTTATGTACTTGCAATAGTGAAGTTCCGACGTAAAAAAGTTGGAGAAAATGTGATTCCTAAACAAGTGGAAGGAAGTCACACACTAGAAGTTATTTGGACAGTTATTCCAATTCTTCTATTAATAGTACTTGCTGTTCCAACTGTAATCTATACCTATAAACATGCTGATGTATCAGCAATGGATCATGTAGATGCAGAAGGAAACAAAACAGCTGTTACAGTAAATGTAACTGCAAAACTATATTGGTGGGAGTTTGAATATCCAGATTTAGGCGTTGTTACTGCACAAGAACTTGTAGTTCCTACAGGGGAAAAAGTTTACTTTAACTTAAAAGCAGCTGACGTTAAACACTCATTTTGGATTCCAGCAGCTGGTGGTAAGTTAGATACAAACGTAGAAAACGTCAACCAATTCTATTTAGAATTTGATAATGAATCTGCTGGATTAAAAGACGGCGTATTTTACGGGAAATGTGCGGAGCTTTGTGGTCCATCCCATGCTTTAATGGATTTCAAAGTTAAGACATTGAGTCGTACTGACTTTAATGCATGGGTAGAATCAGCGAAAACAACAGAAGCTGTTGCAGACGGTGACCTTGCTACTCAAGGAGAAGAAATTTTTAATACAAGCTGTATCGCATGTCATGCAACTTCGGCTGCTGGTTCTGCTGGTGGAGTTGGTCCAAACTTAGCTGCATTTGGAGACCGTAATCGTGTTGCAGGATTTATGGAACATACAGAAGAGAATTTAAAAAATTGGATTAATGATCCACAAAGCTACAAACCAGGTAACCTAATGCCGCAGCCAGAAACATTGAACAATGGCGAAAAATTTAGTGAAGAGCAATTAGATGCTCTTGCAGAATATTTAATGGGACTATCTATTGAAAAGTAATTTCAATAGATAATTATGAGGGAGGTTAAAGTTGTGAGTTCTATCGCACAGAAAAAAGGCTTTGGCGCAACTCTATGGGACTATTTAACAACAGTCGACCATAAAAAAATCGCTGTCATGTACCTCATCGCTGGTGGATTATTTTTCGTAATCGGCGGTATTGAGGCAATGCTAATTCGTATCCAATTAGCAAAGCCAGATAACGATTTTGTTAGTGCAGGTCTGTTTAATGAAATTATTACAATGCACGGAACAACCATGATTTTCCTTGCGGCCATGCCGATATTATTTGGATTTATGAACGCAGTTATGCCACTTCAAATTGGTGCACGTGATGTTGCGTTCCCATTCTTGAATTCACTTGGTTTTTGGTTCTTCCTATTTGGTGGTCTATTCCTTAACCTTTCTTGGTTTATGGGGGGTGCACCTGACGCAGGATGGACGTCTTATGCGTCATTATCATTAGCTTCACCAGGTCATGGTATTGACTTTTATGCTATTGGACTTCAGATTGCTGGTGCCGGAACTTACATAGGTGGTATTAACTTCCTTGTAACGATTATTAATATGCGTGCACCAGGTATGACATATATGCGTATGCCATTATTTACTTGGACAACATTTGTTGCAAGTGCCTTAATTCTTTTTGCTTTCCCACCACTTACGATCGGGCTATTCTTCTTAATCCTTGACCGTATGTTCGGAGGAAACTTCTTTGACCATACAATGGGTGGTAATACAATTATTTGGGAGCATTTATTCTGGATTTTCGGACATCCTGAAGTATATATCTTAATATTACCTGCTTTCGGTATTTTCTCAGAAATTTTCACTATTTTTGCTCGTAAACGTCTATTCGGTTATTCATCTATGGTATTTGCGACTGTATTAATCGGTTTCTTAGGATTCATGGTTTGGGCTCACCATATGTTTACAGTTGGTTTAGGGCCTACTGCAAACGCTATTTTCGCAGTAGCTACAATGGCGATCGCTGTTCCTACTGGTATGAAAATCTTTAACTGGTTGCTGACGATTTGGGGAGGAAATATTAAAGTTACGACTCCAATGTTGTACGCTTTAGGATTTATCCCATCTTTCGTAGCAGGTGGGGTAACAGGAGTTATGCAAGGGGCTGCACCTCTTGACTATCAATTACATGACTCTTACTTTATCGTTGCCCATTTCCACTACGTAATCGTAGGTGGAGTAGTGCTTGCAATTTTAGCTGCAGTGCATCTATATTGGCCATTAATGTTTAACCAAATGTTAAGCGAAAAATTAGGTAAATGGACTTTCTGGTTCTTCTTTATCGGTTTCCATTTAACTTTCTTTATCCAACATTTCTTAGGGCTAATGGGGATGCCACGTCGTGTATTTACGTTTAGAGCAGACCAAGGTTGGGATTTATTCAACTTAATCAGTTCTATCGGTGCTGCTTTTATGGCAATTGGTGTTATTATTCTTGTTGTTAACATCATTATTACGGCTGTTAAAAACGTACCAGTTGGAAATGATCCATGGGAGGATGGTCGTACATTAGAGTGGGCTATTCCACAACCAGTACCATTCTATAACTTTAAACAAACTCCACTTGTTCGTGGACTTGACACATTCTGGATTGAAAAACAAGAAGGAAATAAAGAAGGCATGACATATGCAGAACCTATTTCTGATATCCATATGCCAAATAACTCATTTGTCCCTTTCATGATCACATTAGGTACATTTATAGCTGGTTTCGGAGCACTTTATCATGGTGAAAAAGAGTGGGGAGTCCCAGTATTAGTACTTGGTTTAGCTATCACTTTTGCTTCAATGGCTGTTCGTTCATTAAAAGATGATCATGGTTACCATATTCACAAAGAAGATTTGATGAATGAAAAAGGGGGTAAATAATAATGGACTTAAATAAAAAGTACACCCCACAAACTTGGCCGGATCACCCAGAACAAGTTACAATGGAAGGTAAGAATAAGTTTTTAGGTTTCTGGCTGTTTCTAGGTGGAGAAACTGTACTATTTGCAAGTTTATTTGCTACTTATTTAGCGCTTAAAAATAAAGGACCAAGTGGTATGGAGTTTTCTACTCAGTCATTATTTGAATTACCGCTTGTATTCATTATGACAATGGTACTTCTTACTTCTTCTTTAACAAGTGTTTATGCAATGTATCATATGAAAAATCATAACTTTAAAGGTATGCAACTTTGGTTAGGAATCACAGTAGTTCTAGGTCTTTGCTTCTTAGGTTTAGAAATTTATGAGTTTAATCATTATGTACATTTAGGCTTTAATTATAGTCAAAGTGCGTTTTCATCCTCTTTCTTTACCTTAGTTGGTACGCATGGTATACACGTAGTAATAGGTTTAGTTTGGTTTATCCTATTAATCGTACGTAATGCAAAACGTGGATTTAATTTGTATAATGCACCAAAATACTATACTGCTTCTCTATACTGGCACTTCATCGACGTTGTGTGGGTATTCATCTTTACGGTAGTATACTTGATGGGAGTTGTTGGTTAATATGTCTCACGAAGCTCAAGTTTATGTTAAATCAGACGCTGAATTTAATTATTTGAAGCAACAGAGAAGAAAAGATATGCGTGGCCAATTAACAACATTTGCAATTATGATTTTCTTTACTCTAATTGCGTTCACTACTGTTGCTGCTGATTTCTCTAAGTATTTAATAGCACCTGTAATTTTGTTACTTGCTGTAGTTCAAGTAATATTACAACTTTTTTACTTTATGCATATGAGTGAAAAAAATCATAATGTTCCGATGTATTTCTTGTTTGTTGGAGCATTCTTCGGATTTATCTTCATCCTTACGTTCTTAACGATCATTTGGTGGGGTTAATCCAAACAAAAAAAAGTCGAGTCTAAGAATCTTCTTAGTCTCGGCTTTTTTTTCTTGGGAAGTTCCTAAATTAATGGTACGTGCAAAATTCCTTCAAACTCTAGAAGGTATAGCGCTTTTTAGGGAAACTGCGACATAGTGAGTTGAATGAGGTATCCGTTGGGATTTTCGCTGCAGGACGGACGCTTTCCGTGGGGTGAGTGATGAGCCTTCACCGCCGCTTGCGCGTACGTTGTGAAGTCTCATCTTACTCAGGCAGAGGAACAAAGGCTAAGAGCGCCACATCGTGTGGCAACGCCTTCGTGACCAACATCCTGTTGCCCTCCACTAGAGTCGCCGCCTGCAGCGAAAATCCATGGGAATTACTATCTAATTTAGTGTCGACACATATCAAAGGTTAAATTAATCCATTCTACTATGTAA
>NZ_JBFTLO010000023.1:0-46261 GCF_056396485.1 Psychrobacillus sp. 05T411
TGGGAGCAACCAGTTCTATATGGAAAGCAACTAAATCAGCACGAGAGCAACCAAATTACTCGTGAAAGCAACCAATTCTCAAAATGGCTCTTTACTTGATGTGAGACAACTATAATTCCGACCTATTATAGGAATTATATGTCTTAAAGTCCGTCGAACACGCCTGGCCGGCATCTACTCGACTAGTTTGTTGTGTTCAGCTATCTTATTGGCGCGTTCACAGTGGATATTGTCTCGTTCAACCATTTATTGTTAATATGGGATCTCAATAATTTAGCAATCTCCATTGATTTTCGCTGCAGGCGGCGACTCCAGTGGGATCAAGTGAGTAAGATGAGACTTCACAACGTACGCGCAAGCGGCGGTGAAGGCTCATCACTCACCCCACGGAAAGCGTCCGTCCTGCAGCGAAAATCATAGCGGTCACTAATCAACACACTACGTCGCCGTTTCCCTACACGGCGCAAGTTACTATTTATTAGTGAATATCCTTCTTCTTAAACCGGCCGCCGCGTACTTCTGCAATATTGCCAATGGCTAAAAATGCATGGTCGTCAATTTCTTCAACAATCGACTTAAGTTTTGCTTCTTCTATCCTAGTAACGACTGTAAAAATCACTTTTTTATTGTCCCCCGTATAGGCACCTTCCCCGTGTAAGTAAGTTACTCCGCGACCAAGTCGATCCATAATGGCGTCCCCGATATCTTCGATCTGCTCGCTAATAATATAAACAGATTTGGACTCATCCAGTCCCTGAATGACAATATCAATTGTTTTGAAGGCGATAAAATAAGCCAAAAAAGAATACATGGCCTGCTCCCAAGTAAATACAAAGCCCGCCACACTGAAAATAACTAAGTTAATAATCATAATAATTTCACCAACTGAAAATGGCAGGGCTTTATTGAATAAAATCGCTAAAATTTCTGAACCATCTAAGGAACCACCGTTTCGAATAACTAGACCGACACCCATTCCTAAAATGATTCCACCAAATACAGTGGAAAGCAATAAATCAGAAGTTATAGCATCAATATTATGTAAATAAGAAGTAAAAATGGATAAGACAGTAATGCCAAAAAGAGTTGATAATGCGAAGGTTTTTCCTATTTGTTTATAGCCTAGGAAAAAGAATGGAATGTTGAGGACAAATATGAAAATACCTAAACGGACCCCAGTTAGGTGAGAAATGATGATGGATACCCCAACGACCCCGCCGTCTAATATTTGGTTTGGGACTAAAAATAACTCTAATCCAACTGCCATTAAAATGGCACCAATAGCAATCATTAGCGTACGCGCAAAAATTACTTTTTTGGGAGCATTTTTATGAGGGAGCTTTCCAACTTTTGTGTTGCTATTTAGTTCTGCTGATATGTCACTCAATTTAATCTCCTCTTTTCTAGTAAGTTCTCTTATTATCATTTTATAGAAATTTGCAACATATGAAAAGAAAAAGATAGAAGGTTTAACAAGTAGCAATCATTTTGTTTGACGAAAAAAGAAGATGTAATTATAATGGTTACATCGGGAGGCGAATAGATATGAAAATCAGTAGTCGATTTACAGTTGCTGTGCATATACTATCTCTTGTAACTTTAGATCGAAACGTCGTTTGCACTTCTGAGTGGATTGCAGAAAGCGTGAATACAAACCCAGTAGTAATTCGGAGAATAATGGGTATGTTAAAAAAGGCAGAAATCATTGATATTAAACGAGGGCCAGGCGGTATAACATTACAAAAGCCATTACATGATATTACATTATTAGATGTATATCATGCCGTAGATGTAGTGGATAAGGGCGAGCTTTTTCAAATTCATGAAAACCCTAATCCCAATTGTCCGGTAGGAGCCAATATTCAAGGTATATTGGAACTTATACTAGTTCGCGCACAAGATGCAATGGAAGCAGTTTTAAAGGAAGTTACGATGGATGAGTTAGTTCAAGTGTTAAGTCAAAAAATTGGATCATAAGCATTCAATTTTTTTGCAATAGTTGTAACTTTAGTGGTTACAGCAAATTAAAATTTAATCGGAGGTAAGTAATATGAAAATAGGTGTAATTGGAGCAACAGGTAAAGCAGGAAATTTAATCTTTAAAGAGGCAGCAGACAGAGGGCACGAAGTAACTGCTATTGTGAGAGATGCTTCTAAATTGAATGATCAACAAGTTCAAGTTTTAGAAAAAGGCATATTTGATCTTACAACAGATGATGTGAAACAATTTGACGTAGTCGTAAATGCATTTGGAGCTCCACTTGGAGAAGGGCAAGCACATGTAGATGCAGGGCACGCTTTAATCGAGGCACTTAAAGGAACGGACACACGAGTAATTGTAGTAGGTGGAGCAGGAAGCCTATTTGTAGACGAAGCTAAAACAATCCGTGTAATCGATACACCGGAATTCCCGGAAATATTTAAACCAACTGCTGATGGTCAAGGACGCAACTTGCAAGAACTTCAAGAAACAACGGATATCCAATGGACATTTGTAAGTCCAGCTGGTCACTTTGATGCTGAAGGTAAAAGAACAGGCTCTTATCAATTAGGAAAAGACAATCTAATATTAAATTCAAAAGGCGACAGCTATATAAGTTATGCAGATTATGCAATTGCTATTGTAGATGAAATCGAAAATCCTAAACATATTAACACACGTTTTTCTGTAGTAGCAGAAGCGGAGTAAACGATGGAAATTGGAATTTATACATTTGGAGACATCGGTCCAAATCCTCTCACGGGAGAAACAATTAGTGCAAAGCAACGCTTAAAAGAAGTTATTGAATTAGGGAAATTGGCGGATGAAGCGGGCCTTGACGTTTTTGGTGTGGGGGAACATCATCGATTGGATTATACTGTTTCATCGCCAGCAATTGTCCTTTCTGCCGTTGCTCAAGCAACTAAACGTATTAAACTGACGAGTGCAACGAGTGTGATAAGCACTCTAGATCCTGTTCGTTTATTTGAAGATTTTGCTACACTAGACGTCATTTCCGAAGGTAGAGCGGAAATCATTGCAGGAAGAGGGGCATTTATCGAATCTTTCCCTCTTTTCGGCTATGACTTGGATGATTATGATGCGTTGTTTGAAGAAAATATTCAATTGCTTCAGTTATTGAATAAAGAAGAAATCGTCACATGGCAAGGACAATTTCGTCCAAAACTTTCAAATGCAATGATTTCGCCAAGACCCGTTCAAGAAAAGCTCCCACTTTGGGTAGGAGTAGGCGGGACTGCAAAAAGTGCAATTAGAGCTGGGAAACTTGGAACAGGGCTGGCACTTGCTATATTAGGAGGACCATTAACCCATTTTAAAGATCTAGTTGATTTGTATAAGCAAGCAGGTGTGGAAGCTGGACATAAACTAGAAAGCTTACCGATTGCTGTCAATGGGCACACGTATATAGCAAAAGAAAGCCAACAAGCAAAAGACGAATTTTATCCTTATTACGCTAATTATTGGTCATATGTGAATAAGCAAAGAGGGATGGGAACTAGAATGTCTCGTTCCGATTTCGAGCATATGTCAAGTCCAAAAACTGCATTATTTGTAGGTAGTCCAATGGAAATCACAGAAAAAATTCTTCGACAACATGAAGCATTTGGACACGACCGATTTATCGCACAAATGGATATAGGTGGCCAATCATTTAGCGAGATTGCAAAAGGTATTGAACTGCTAGCAACAGAAGTAGCACCTATAGTAAGAAGAGAAACAAGTAAATAACTTTAAGGAAATGGCTAAGATGCATAAAGTATCTTAGCCATTTTTTGTTCTGGGAACAAGTAAATCTATGACGTAAGGTATGACACTATTTAGGGATAATGCGTCGTAAGGAAATGCAGTAATTCCAATAAATGACTAAGGGCAACTGATCAGGCATTGAAAGCAACCAACCCTATTCGCAAAGCAATTAAATCAACGCGAAAGCAACAAGATTCGGACGAGATCAACCAAATTGTTGATGAAAGCAATCAATTCATAAAATAGCTCTTTACTTGGGGTGAGACGCTAATTACTATGACGCATTATCCCTATATTTTTATTACGCACACTATTATTTGTCAGAAGCTGAGAATCGCACTTAAAGTACCCTTCTACTTTTAGTAAATATACTAAACTTAATATTTGTAATTGTAATTCTAATCTGACAAAATGATATAGAGACTATTTTTTATTTTAATAGTTTTGGAAGCGCATACACAAATAGATATCTGCATATATATTTGTGATGTGCAAAAAAATGTTGCTAAGGGGAGGAATTACAAAATGGTTTATGCATTTCCGAATACTGAAGGTTCAAAGGTTTCGTTTAAGGACAAGTATGAAAACTATATTAACGGTGAATGGACACCCCCAGTAAAAGGACAATATTTTGATAACGTTACACCAGTAACAGGTAAAGTATTTACACAAGTTGCGCGATCAACGGCAGAAGATATCGAACTTGCATTAGATGCAGCACATGCAGCAAAGGATGCGTGGGGCAAAACTTCTGTTGCAGAACGATCCAATATATTAAACAAAATTGCAAACAGAATCGAAGAAAACTTAGAAACATTAGCGGTAGCAGAAACATGGGATAACGGGAAAGCAGTTCGAGAAACATTAAATGCCGACTTACCACTGGCTATTGATCATTTCAGATATTTTGCTGGAGCTATTCGTGCACAAGAGGGGGGACTAAGCCAAATTGACAATGATACAGTCGCGTATCACTTCCATGAACCGCTTGGCGTTGTGGGACAAATTATCCCTTGGAATTTCCCGCTTTTAATGGCTGTTTGGAAGCTAGCGCCAGCTCTTGCTGCAGGTAACTGTGTTGTGTTAAAGCCGGCTGAACAAACACCTGCTTCTATTTTAGTATTGACGGAGTTAATTGGTGATTTATTGCCGCCTGGTGTTTTAAATATTGTGAATGGCTTTGGTTTAGAGGCTGGAAAACCTTTAGCGTCTAGTCCGAGAATTAGTAAAATTGCATTTACTGGAGAAACAACAACTGGTCGATTAATCATGCAATATGCTTCTCAAAACTTAATCCCAGTAACGTTAGAACTTGGAGGAAAATCACCAAATATTTTCTTCGAGGATATTATGGACGAAGATGATGCATTTTTAGATAAAGCGGTAGAAGGATTTGTTATGTTCGCTCTTAACCAAGGAGAAGTATGTACATGTCCTTCACGCGCACTTATCCAAGAGTCTATTTATGATAAATTTATGGAACGTGTTCTACAAAGAGTAGAAGCAATTCAAACAGGAAATCCACTAGATCCAACTGTGATGATGGGTGCTCAAGCTTCTACAGAACAAATGGAGAAAATCTTATCTTACTTAGATATTGGCAAGCAAGAAGGTGCAGAATGCTTAATCGGTGGAGAACGCAATACACTGGAAGGGGAACTTTCAGAAGGGTATTATATTAAACCAACTGTGTTTAAAGGGAATAATAAAATGCGTATCTTCCAAGAAGAGATTTTCGGACCAGTAGTATCTGTTACAACGTTCAAGACGAAAGAAGAAGCACTAGAAATTGCAAATGATACATTATACGGACTAGGTTCTGGTATTTGGACAAGAGATATGAACACGGCGTACCGATTTGGGCGTGGCATTCAAGCTGGGCGAGTTTGGACAAACTGCTATCACCAATATCCTGCACATGCGGCATTTGGTGGATACAAAATGTCCGGGGTAGGTCGTGAAAACCACTTGATGATGTTAAGTCATTATCAACAAACGAAGAATCTGCTTGTAAGCTACAGTGAAAATAAATTAGGATTCTTTTGATAGAGGAAAGGGTGAGTGTAGATGGTTGAGCGCGTAATTGCAACAGACGCTGCACTGGAACTCATAGAATTGTTAAAAAGTAAGCATGGACCTTTGATGTTCCACCAGTCAGGTGGTTGCTGTGATGGTTCATCCCCGATGTGTTATMCCGATGGAGATCTTATTGTAGGAGATCAAGATGTATTATTAGGGCGAATTGGGGAAGTGTCGTTTTATATGCATAAAAATCAGTTCGATTACTGGAAGCACACGCAGTTAATCATTGATGTGGTAGACGGTAGGGGAGGAATGTTTTCATTAGAAGGAGTAGAAGGAAAACGTTTCCTAACAAGATCGCGTGCATTTACGGAAGAAGAAAATAAGCAACTACAAATATAATAAAGGGGCGAATGAGGAAGTCAAAAACTTCTTTATTCGCTTTTTATAATGAAAAGAGAAAAAACAATGTTTAATAAAAATATAAGTTCGAATATTGTTATAATTATGTTAAACTATTAATAATGATATTTATTAAAGTTTGGTTGGATATGTTTAGTTGGAAGGGAAGATTACATAGCAATGATTATTGGTTTACTTATTATACTACTGTTCGTTTTATTTTTACCTTTTAGTGTTAAATACGTGGAGCATAACTTAGAAGTCTTTTTATTCATCATGGGTATTGCAGCGGCGATTGTTAGTGGCGTGTTGGATATGTCCCTATTTATAAAAGCACTAGAAGATCCTATTAAAATAACGCTAGCTGTTTTAGTAGCGGGATTATTATTCAAATGGCTTCAAACTCCTTTAGAAAAAGGGATTTTAGGCATCAGTAATGCAATGCCTTTTCGCTTATTTATTGCACTAGTCGTTATTATTTTGGGGTTACTTTCTAGTGTCATTACTGCAATTATCGCGGCTTTAGTGCTAGTGTTAATCGTTAGTGTGATTAAGCTTGACCGTAAATCAGAGGTACGCCTCGTTATTTTAGCTTGTTTTTCTATTGGTCTAGGGGCAGCTTTAACGCCAATTGGAGAACCACTTTCGACAATAGCTATTAGTAGATTAGATCAAGACTTTTTCTATCTTTTCCGTCTAATCGGACCTGAAATTATTTCTGCGGTTATCATTTTTGGGATATTAGCAGCTTTCCTAGTAAAGCCGAAACAAAACGAAGAAGGTCTATCTAGTAAGCAAGAAAGCGAATCATATAAGGAAATCATTATTCGAACAGTTAAAATTTACTTGTTTGTAATGGGGCTAACATTACTTGGAGCAGGTTTTGAACCACTCATTAATAATTATTTACTTGATTTGAATCCTGCTATTTTATATTGGATCAATATGATTTCAGCTGTACTAGATAATGCTACGTTAGCAGCTGCTGAAATTAGTCCAGCTATGAGTGAGGAAACGATTCGAGCGATTCTACTAGGACTTATGATTAGTGGAGGAATGCTCATTCCTGGGAACATACCGAATATTATTTCGGCAGGTAAACTAGGTATTCAAAGTAAAGAATGGGCCAAGTTTGGTTTTCCACTTGGACTAGTAGCAATGGTTGTATATTTTATTGTGCTATTCGCATTCTAAATTATTTAAAGCATAAGAGCGGATGAAAGTGTCTATGGAAGGCACATTTGTCCACTCTTTTCGTTTTTTCGGTATACTTATAAATAACAATTAAAAGTGAAAGAGGTTATCGCAAATGGTAGAAAAACTATTACGTTCCCATTCATCGGTTCGAAAGTATAAAGACTATACGCTAACGAAAGAAGAGGTCTCAGAGTTAGTCCAAACCGCTCAACATGCAGCAAGCTCTCACTTCGTACAAGCATATAGCGTCATTTGGGTAAGGGACGCGGCTAAAAAAGAGGAACTAGGTAGACTTTCACAAAATCCTAAACAATTTGAAACAGCGGGAGCTGCTTTATTATTATGTGCTGATTTTCATCGCCTACAAGCAGCAGGAAAACTACATAACACGCAAATTGAAATCGATACAACTGAAAATGTATTAGTTGGAGCAGTCGATGTTGCTTTGTTTGCCCAAAATCTAGTTATTGCTGCAGAATCAAAAGGTTTTGGGATTTGCTTCATAGGTGGAGTGCGTAATGCACCAGCAGAGATTAGTCAATTAGTCGGCTTGCCGGAAGGAGTATTTCCGTTATTTGCGATAACTTTAGGGGTACCAGATCAGCAAAACGAAGTAAAACCTCGTCTTCCTGTCGCTGCAATTTTACATGAGAATAGCTATGATAGCGCAAAATACGAATCGCTATTAAAGGAATACGATCACACGATGGAAGCGTATTATGCAAGTCGTGGTTCCAATCAAAAAGTAGCAAATTGGACCGAACAAATGGCAGAATTCCTAGAAAAACCACGCCGTCCACATATGGCAGAGTTCCTTGCAAGTAAAGGATTCCACTTAAAATGAAATGGTCAATCGATCTTGTGAAAAGTTATATGGAACCTCACCGAAACGAAGAAAATGCATTGCCAATGGCTGCGTATATGAAAAACAATTTTCCGTTTTTAGGTATTAAAACACCCGAAAGAAGAATGCTATTTCGTGCACTGATAAAGGAAAATGAACTTCCACCAATAGATTCTGTACAAGAAGAAGTTTGGGCACTTTTCCAATTAAAAGAGCGTGAATATCATTACGTAGCGATTGAATTGCTTGCCAAATACCAAAAGCAATTAACAATCGAGGATTTACCTTTTTGTCTAAAACTCATTGAAACGAATTCTTGGTGGGATAGTGTCGATGCAATTGCTCCTAAAATTGTTGGAAACATTGTGAAAACGGATAGAGTAGAAGGGGAAGCTGTTATGATGGAGTGGGCCAAGTCTGCTAATATGTGGACAAATCGTGCTTCCATTTTACATCAGTTAAAGTATAAGCAAGAGGCGAATGAAGAATTATTATTTGCAATCATTAATCGACATTGGAGTTCAAAAGAATTCTTTATCCAAAAAGCGATCGGTTGGGTACTTAGGGAATATGCAAAAACTAAGCCAGAAATTGTTCGTCAGTTTGTAGAAAATACACAACTTGCACCGTTGAGCAAAAGAGAAGCGTTAAAACATTTTAAATGAAAAAAGAATCCTTCGACTGGAAGGATTCTTTTATTTCGAGAAAAAGTTCTCCGTATAGTAAGGGGTAGCATTTTTATTGAAAGCCGTTCCTACACCTAAATTTCGGTAATCTCTATTTAATATATTTTCCCGATGACCCTTAGAATTCATCAACCCTTCATGGGCGAAAATACTACTAGTTTGTCCATAAGCTAAGTTCTCACCTGCATATGAGAAAGTTAAACCGTCATCCTCTAGTCGATCAAAAGGGGACTTTCCTTTTAAGTTTTCGTGACTAAAGTAATTATGATTCGCCATATCCTCACTATGTTTACGGGCTGTGTTACTGACAGCTTCATCATATGTAAGAATAGACAAGCCCCTAATAAATCGGGCGGAATTTGTTAAGTCAAAAAGCTGAAACTCAAAACCTGTTTTTAATTCCTCGGATGGTTCCCCGAATGTTGTAGAGTGATTTTTTTCTACAGATTCCTTCATAATTTGTATAGCGGTAATTGTATTATTCTCATGTAAGTCGTAAAAGAAGGTTACATAATTATGATCGATTAGGAATAAATCATATTCCCCTGCGTCAGGAAGTATATAGATAACATTTCCTTTTTTTAATTTCTTAATCGGTTCCCCTAGTTTAGCGAGAACTTCATCTCTTGTACTATCCATAGGTAATCCTAAAAAGGAAGACTCGGAAGGCTGGTTTGTGAACATGGCATTCACTGCATTTTTGCTATCGTATGAAACCATCATGAAATTTTGATATTCTTCATGGTAGGTATGCCAAACTAAATCATATTCATTTAAGCTCACTCGTTTTGCATTGCCATGAATTTTTTCAATCTCACTTTTTTTCATCCCAATGGTGATTTGATCTAATTCGATTCCTTCGCCAGGAAGTGTTTGTTGATCGGAAGAAATATTGGTGACTGGTTCATCTTTTATTTCTTTCCAGTATGCCTTTGCTTCGTCCAAATAGTGCGTAACCTCTATTGACTCGATCCATTCATCAACGGGTTCTAAAAAAGCAAGATCAACATATTTTGTAGCATGCTCTTCCCATAATGGTCTAGAGAAGAAAATGGCTATAACTAAAAGGAGCAACCAGCCTATCGTTTTCATCCGAATCACCTTCCAACCTATTTCTTAATTTCCCCACAAACGATACGATTTCCGGAATTACCGGAAGGGTCTGTCTTATAATCGTCTGCACTTTCATGGATAATAATAGAACTTCCATCCGCGTCTAACAAGGAGTTACTTTTCCCTGCTGCTAACACTACCGCTGGAGATACTGTTTCTAATTCAACTATGCCATTTGCATCAACTTCAATATTAGGTAAATCTCCTAAATGATAGCCTTTTGGGTTTTGAAAGCCATGCTCTTTATGTGTAGGGTTAAAATGGGCGCCGGCAGTTTTGAAATCTGGTTTTTCACATAAAGCCGTCTCATGAAAATGAATTGCCTTCACACCTGGTTGTAGGCCTTCCGCTTTTATGGAAATATGAACCCCTTTTGCTTGGTCTGTTAAAGTAGCTTGTCCTACTTCCTTCCCTTCCGTGTTTAGCAGTGAAACTTGCACTTGTTCATTTGAACCAGCATCTGCTAACGGAAAACTACATCCGCTAAGTATAACTATTATTAAAACGTATAAACTAATGTATGGTTTCTTCATCTGTATTCCCTCCTGAATATATGTCCATTCAAGTCTTGCCAAATAGAGGGATAATATACATAATATAAACGAAAAAATTAGAAAAGAAAAACCGTTCAGCTTTTACGCCAAACGGTCTTTTTTCTTTTGTAGTCCTATAAATAAAAGGAGGGCTGCAAAAACGATTACGCTAGACATTACATATAAGTTTTGATAGCCAAATTGTGTAGCAATTATTCCAAGTAAAAAAGATCCTATTGCTAATCCTGTATCAAATAATGTAAAGAATGTAGCGGTTGCATATCCACTTCTTTCATGCGTAGTAGATTGGATAGCAAGTGTTTGAAAGCTGGGTACAACTGCTCCATAACCAAGGCCGATAAATGCACCTGAAAGTAAAAATAGGAATGAAGAGTTCATAAAAGCAAGTAAAACAAGGCCGACAATGAATGAAATTAGCCCAGGGATAATAATATACTTCGGTCCCTTTTCATCGAAAATTCTTCCAGTTAACGGACGAGTTACAAGCATGACGATTGCAAAGACTGCAAAAAAGCTACTTGTTAAATGTAGCACTCCTTTTTGTTGTGAATAAATCGACAAATAGGAGAGGACACCTGCATAGGAAAACCCAACAATACAAGCATTAAGCGCAATAGGCAAAGCCTTTTTCTCAAATAGGTCATTCCAAGTCAATCGGGACTTGGCAGGAGGAGTGGAAAGTTTCTTATCAGCGGGTATCATTAAAGCTGCAATTGCACCAATAATAAGCAGTGCGGTCAACATTAAGAACATCATATCATATGAGAAATATTGAATAATAGTTAATGTGACAAGAGGTCCGACAACAACAGCTAAGTTTGTTGACATAACAAAATATCCTAATCCTGCACCACGTCTAGAGACAGGAATATTGTCTGCTGCCAAAGATCCACTTGCTGTCGTTGCAATACTAAAGAAAATTCCTTGTACAAGTCGTAAAACTAATAACGCTTCAAATGGCACCACGAAGTAATAAAGTGCAGTACATAACAGATAAAGAAAGAAAGTAGTCCACAGTACTTTCCGCTTACCGACTAGATCTAACAATTTTCCAGAGAACGGACGCACAATAATGGCGGAGATTAAAAATATTGTCATTAATAAACCGGCATCTTCGTCAGAACGAGATAAAATATCCGTTGCATACAGAGGAAGGGCGGACACTAAACCATAAAATATAATAAAAATAGAAAAGTTTGTAGCAAACAAACTGATAAATGCTTTTGTCCAAATAGGTTCTTTTTTGTTCACATGTATTTCCCCTTACTTCATTTTGCGTAAAAGTTCGATAAATATAGTTTCTTCTTCTTTTGTGAAACTTTTGACCATTCTATCTTCAAATTCCAAGATAGATTCTTTAATGTCGGAGAAGTCTTGAGAAGCCTTTTCGGATAAACGGACAATTTTTTCACGACGATCTTTTCCAGGACGAATGTCAATCCAACCGAGCTCGACTAAACGATAAACAGTACGAGTAATGGTTGGTGCTTCCACGTTTAAATACTTCCAAATTTGTGTTAATGACATTTCTCCATGTTTTTGAATTGTATAGAGAACTGTCCATTGGGAAGCGTATAAGTTGTGTTTTTTTAAAGTAAGGTTTATTTCATTCGTTAAAAAACGAGATTTTTGAAAAAGTTCATGAAAAAGTGGGTTCATCGATTAAACGACTCCTTTTTAATTGGTTAAAGAAATATATTTACCTAGCTAAACATATTTTACTACGATTTAGGCACTCTGTAAAGAAAGATGAAAAAGCACAAGTGTTGATTAACCAAAAGTGCTTAGTGAATTGCTTCATAAAATTGTAATATCAAACAAGGCTCTTTAAGTATTGGTGCCTTTGGAGTACTTTGAACTAAACTAGTTCTACACTATTTCCTCGGTAATTATGTAGTGATCATTTTGTCCAAAGCGAACCGAAACGTACAGGTGGAAAAGGGATGCTTGCTCAATTCTTGAGAAATTTTAATGGTGGAAATTGATTATGCAACAGACATGATAAAAAACGAATTGAATTGAATTGAATTGAATTGAATTGAATGCGGTAGACTTGTCCAAACTAATAAGAAAGGTGAAAAAAGGAGATGGGATGAGATGACAGAATTTCCTATAATACATACAAATATTTGGGATTCTCTTTGGGCGGTACCGGTTATTATTGTGATAACTGAAATTTTGAAAGTAATGCTACCTATTCGACCGCAATACATTTCGACTATTGCCACGTCAATTGGACTGATCATTTCTATTTTTATAAGCCATCCACATAATTTATCGGCAGGTATCTTTATGGGCTTTTTCTATAGTGGAGCAGCAATTGGAGCATATTCTTCTATTAAAACCTCCCTTATGGCTTACCGTAATCGTGCATAAAAAACCGAGCATCTCTGCCCGGTTTTACGTTAGAAACATTGAAAAGAAGAAATTCTATTTAAATCTGTTCCATAATATGTCCACATACGTCCAGTCCATCTAAATCCTGCTACCGACCTTCTACCAACAAACGTTGGGAAAAACCAGAAAGAACTTCCGTTTACTAGCCAGATGAATGTATTTCGGAATAAACACCCTCTTATAGAACCCGCATCCACAGCAAAAGTACCTATAGACTGTTGCTGACGTTGTGGGGTAAAGGACGGCGGTGGGCTTGTTGGTGGATTCCCTTCTGGACTATGCTGTTGCCCTGGCGGAAAACTAGGGGGAAAAGATGGTCCTTGTTGCCCGGGGAATTGCCCAGGAAATTGTCCAGGGAAACGACCAGGGAATTGATCAATTGGTGGCATCATTGGCATCTGATTCCCGGGGAAACGTGAACTGCCCGGTTGAAATTGGTTTTGGTCTTGTGGAAATGGAAATTGATTGTTCAAAGTAAAAATCCTCCTTTCCTTACATTGTCAAGTTAGTATATGGAGGGAGGATTTTTGTGGAACGGTGATTTACCTTATTGCATATAAAAAAGTGCTTTTTCTATTAATTGTTCACTAGATAATGTATTTTCGCCTCCTCCTTGTGCCATTTTATCATTGCCTCCTCCTTTTCCATTTATGTAAGGAAGAACGTTTGTGATTAATTCTTTCATGCTTTTTTCTACTATGTCACCTTTAGCGGCTATGATTTGTAGGTTGTGTTCATTTTCGGATACAAGGACGCAAATCGTTTCAGGTGCGTCTGCTACTACCGTCTTTGCTAATTTCTGTAGCTCTTGAATAGAGCGATTTTGAAAAGTATCCGTAATAATAGATGTTTCTGCTTTCGATATTAGCTCTTTTGCTTCGTAGTGTATAAGTGTATCTTTTAAATCGGCTATTTGTTTTTCAGAAGCTTTTCCGTTGTCTAGAGAAACCCTTGCTGCATCTACTAACTTTTCTTCAGGAGCATTTAATGTACTTATTAAATTTAATAGTATTTGTTGTTTGCGGTGTAAATGAGTAAGGACTCTTTCCCCACAAACGAATTCGACTCGAATATGTCTTTTTTGTTTTTCTGTCTGTAGTATTTTGATGAGTCCAACTTGTCCTGTTCCTTTCGGATGTGTACCTCCACATGCGTTGTAGTCGAAATCCGGTATGATGACGAGTCGAATATCTTCTTTTAGAGTGGTTGCTTTTCGCAACTTGTACTGGGCAAGCTCATCCAATGTGACCCATTTCGTTTCAATTGGTCGATTTTCTAGGATGATCTGATTGGCGAGTTTTTCTGCTTCTTTTAATTGTTCGGGTGTAACGGCGGTCGTGTCTAAATCGATTGTTTCACTTTCTTTTCCTAAATGAAAACTAATCGTCTGAAAACCAAATAAACTTTCAAAAGCAGCAGATAAAATATGTTGTCCAGCGTGTTGTTGCATATGGTCAAACCGTCTTTCCCAGTCAATGGAGCCTTCTACTACTTCTGTATTTTCTGGAAGGGATTTTGCTAGGAAATGTCTTATTTCCCCGTCAATTGTTTCCACATTCATCATATCAATCCCGTTTAAGGTACCGGTATCATGTGGTTGTCCGCCGCCAGTAGGGTAGAATGCAGTCTCTGAAAGAACGACGTAATCCTGTTCCTGTTTGATGACACGTGCGGAAAATGTTTGTATGTATGGATTTTCATAATATAGCTTGTTAGTCATTTGCGATCTCTCCTTTATAAAAATATAGCATGTTAAAGAAAAGACCGCATTTTTAGGCGGTCTCCTCTGGTTGGTTAATCATCTGCAAAGCATAGGCGATTGCATCATCTTTATGTGCAAAGAACTGATCGGAACCAATCAGTTCATAGATACTTCCTCGTTTTAATCCATTGATAAACTTTGGCGAAGCTTCAGCAACAAGTAGTATCCCATTATTTTTTTGCACGTATTTTATTATATTTAATAAATTCTCTTCAGCAGTTGTATCAATGAAAGGGACATTTTTCATGCTGAGTATAAGTACGTTCGCCTCTGAATGGATCATGTCGATTACTCGTTGTTCAAATAGCTCGGCCGTCCCAAAAAATAAAGGGCCATTAATCGTGAACATATCGATTTGAGGAGAACCGTAGTCTGGTACTATTTTTGTAACGATTTGGATAGTAGTCATTTTTCGAATAAATAACACGACAGATAATATAAGTCCAACTAATACAGCAGTTGTAATGCTTGTGAAAACCGTAAAGAAAAATGTTGTTAATAAAACAAGAGACTCGCCATTTTTAAGTTTCAAAACTCGACCAAATGCTTTCCGTTCACTCATATTCCAAGCAACCATCATGAGCACGGGTGCCATGCTGGCAAGTGGAATTTGCGATGCAAATGGAGCAAATAGTAATAAGGTCACTAAAACGATTAATCCATGAAAAACTCCCGACATTCTAGAAACAGCACCAGATTTAATATTGGTAGCAGTTCTAGCGATTGCTCCAGTAGCGGGGATACCACCGAAAAGGGGAGTGACGATATTAGCAATTCCTTGTCCGATTAATTCTTTATTACTATTATGTTTTGTACCAGATATTGTGTCTGCAACAACTGCAGATAGGAGCGATTCTATCCCACCAAGCACTGCGATTGCAAAGGCAGGAACGATCAATCGTTGTATTCTTTCCCAGCTAAATTCAGGAAGATGGAATGCTGGAAGCGAATTCGGAATACCTCCATATGCAGAACCGATAGTCGCTATTTGGTCCGCAAAAAAGAAGTAACCGATTAATGTAGATATCAATAGACCAATAATCGGGCTAGGAACTTTAGGAAAGACTTTTGGTGTAGCAAGTATGAAAAAGAAACAAATAATGCTGATGGCAATACTATAAACATTGAATGTAGGGAAATGAATGACAATTTCGCGCATATTGGCAATAAAGCTTTCATGTTTTTCGATGCCTTCCAAACCAAAAAAGTTTGCGATTTGCCCAGTGAAAATAATAATAGCAATCCCTGCTGTGAAGCCAATCGTAACTGGGCGTGGAATAAATTTAATGAGCGAGCCGATTTTGAATATCCCCATGATAATTAGTATTATTCCAGCTAATAATCCAGCAAGTAGAAGATCTTCGTAACCATAAGCTATAACAATACCGAGTAATATAGGAACGAACGCTCCCGTCGGACCACCAATTTGAAACTTAGAGCCACCGAATATCGAAATGATAATACCTGCAATAATGGTTGTATAAATTCCATATTCCGGTTTAACTCCAGACGCAATAGCAAAAGCCATTGCTAGTGGAATAGCAATGACACCAACGATCAGCCCAGAAAGTAAATCTTTCTGAAGATGATGTAAGGAATAATTTCCTTTATTCAACTGAAATGGTCCTTTCACATTTACCCCTTCTTTTTCTCTCTATTTTTACTGCTCTTCTAATTCTTCATACATCGATAAAGTATCAATCAAATGGTTGTTAAAAAGTTCTTTTGCTACGTTGAGCAAATCAACAATTGCTGGGTCGCGTAATGAATAGACAACCCGTTTTCCGTCTTTCGCCCCAATGACGATGTTTTTTGCTCGGAGTACACTTAATTGTTGAGAAACAGTAGAGCCTGAGCTACCTATAATTTCTTGAATTTCATTGACGCTTTTTTCTCCGGTAGATAATATTTCTAAAATCCGAATTCGTAATGGATGAGAAAGTGCTTTGAAGAAATCAGCTTTAAATTGTTGTAAATCACTCCACATAAAAACGCTCCTATGTTATACATATTTAAATATTTGAATATGTTGATGCATTTATCATAAGACGAACTCATTTGATTTGCAATAGTATTTAAGTAATTGTTTTAATATACTAATAGTAAGGCAATAAAGAATTGAGGGATTCAATATGAATGAACGAGCGCAAAAGTATTGGAATACATTTTGGGCAGGAAATGATGAACCTAAATCAGTTAGTGCATGGCAATTCGGAGGAAGCCCAGATGAATTAGCGCAGCTAGTAGTAGACGGAGTGAAATCTGCAACATGCTCGGGGCATATATTTTATGAGATAGAAAAAGAACCACTGCCAAAAGTGGATGATTACAGTATTGTGTTAAATAGTAAAGATGAACCTGTTTGCATCATTCGAACTTCTGAAGTGAACATCATGTCTATGAATGAAGTATCGGAAGAGTTTGCATACGCAGAAGGGGAAGGGGATCGTTCCTACAAATATTGGAAAGATGTGCATGTTGAATTTTTTACAAGTGCATTAAATGAAGTAGGATTAGCGTTTTCTGAGGATATGCTTTTAGTTTGTGAGCGTTTTGAATTGATTGACGTCAAATAATGGGGTGAGAAAATGTTTCAAGCAGTAAAGTTATATACAGATAAACTAAAACAACTGAAGGGCTTCTATGGAAATGTATTAGGGCTTACTATTGTTGAATCAGGCGATGAGTATTTCAAATTATCCATTGGTACGTCCACATTAACTTTTCAGCAATCGACTAAAAAGGCTTTGTATCATTTCGCTATTAATATTCCTGGCAATCAATTTACACTTGCAAAACATTGGGCAAAAGAAAGAGTCACGCTAAATAGGGAAGATGCAGTAGATGAAACTTATTATTCCCGTTTTGATGCAGATGCATTTTACTTTGAAGATCCAGCAGGTAATGTCGTGGAACTAATTGCAAGACGGAATGTAGATAAGTGGAGTGATTTCAATATTGACTCGCTTTTAAACTTAAGTGAAGTTAGTATAACAACTCCTTTTGTTCAGGAAGTAGGAGAGCAAATACAAGACATTGGTATACATGTTTCAGGACATGTGGATATAGAGGCGAATGAGCTAAACTTTTTAGGAAGTAAAAATACATTTATTTTATTAGTCCCTCCTAATAGAAGGTGGTACTTCTCCAAAAAAATGAGTGTAACGTCGCCTATTGATATAGAACTTACAGACGGGCAAACGATTAAAGTGTCGGAAGATGGAAAAGTAGTAATAACCTAATAAAAAGTGACTAAGCGACCTTTTTCAGGAGGTCACATAGTCACTTTTTTATGCTGTATGGAGATTTTAAAAAGATGGTGCGCAACTGTATATAAATGATGCGTCATAATGAGTTGGATGAGGTGGTGTCCGCTGGGATTTTCGCTGCAGGTCGGACGCTTTCCACGGGGTGAGCGATGAGCCTTCACCGCCGCTTGCGCGTACGTTGTGAAGTCTCATTATGCTCACTTAATCCCGTTGGAGTCGCCGCCCTGCAGCGAAAATCTATGGAAATTACTAAATTATTGAGATCCCATATTAACAATAAATGGTTGAAAGAGACAATATCCACTGCGAACTCGACAATCAGGCAGCTGAACACGACAAACCGGTCGAGTAGATGCCGGCCAGGCGTGTTAGGCGGGCTTTAAGACATATAATTCCTATAATAGGTCGAAATTATAGTTGTCTCACATCAAGTAAAGAGCCATTTTGAGAATTGGTTGCTATCACAGGTATTTTGGTTGCTCTCGTGTTGATTTAGTTGCTTTCGTAGTAAAACTGGTTGCTCCCAGTCATCGGTTGGTTGCCCTAAACCATTTATTGGATGAATGCAATGAAAAACTGGTTGAAATTTTGTTTTTTTAACGGGATGGTATTGATAATTGGACAATTTCCATTGATTTTCGCTACAGACGTCGACTCCTGCCGGAGGCCAACAGGACGTTGGTCACGAAGGCGTTGCCACACGATGTGGCGCACTTAGCCTTTGTTCCTCATGGGCTAATGAGACATCCCAACGTACGCCAAAGCGGCGGGGATGGCTCATCGCTCACCCGGCGGAAAGCGTACGGCTGCAGCGAAAATCACAGCGGACACTTTATACAACGCACTAAGACGCATTATCCCTATAATGCGTAACACAGCATATTTAATCTCCTAAGACCATTTTTTTTATTAAGCGTTTTCCTTCAATGCTTGCATTAAACTCGAATATGTCTTTATGCTTGTAAAATCGATATCGAGTGAAAGAAGAGATTGTGCCAATTCGGGGCGAATACCTGAATATATGGCTTCGACACCGATAAGATTAAGCGCTAATAATAGTTGGTATAACTGGTGTGATACCAGTGAATCAAGTATTGGGACTGCCGAAAAATCAATAAAAATAGTCGTGAGTTTTTTTGCAGAACTTTGCGCTAAGGTAGATTCAAAAATTAGTTTTGCTCGTTCATTATCAATACTTCCAACGAGTGGTAACACCCCAATTCCTTCTTTAATAGGAATGACAGGACTACTAAGCGCTTTGATCAATGCTTGCTTTTTAATCAGAACCTTTTGTGAGTATTCATGATGATGTTTAGCAAATAGCTCAATGATATAATCGATCGCCGTATTCATCAAATCGGCCCAAATGGCTACATCAATGCCAGTAACTTTTTCATCTGTTTGGTCGATAAACTTTTCAACATAATTCCAAAATACCTTCCGCACTTTGTTGAATGCATGAATACTTTCATAAAGAGGAAATGATTTTTCTACTTGTATCTCCACCACTTGATAAGCACAATTTTCGATATACGCTCGAAATTCTTTTTTATCTTGGATGTATACAGAAGAAATTGCTTCTATTAGGGAATCGCTTTCAAGTCCCAGAAACCCTTCCATGTCCGATGTAGTATAGGAGGGATCATCCAATAATCTGCCGGCTAACCATTCATCGGTTATATTTGATTTGCTTTCCATGAGAAAGTTATATAATTCTTTGTTTAAGTTACTCACTTTGCATTCTCCTTCACCGTTCTTTCTAGTATGTATATTGTAAAATATTGCTGAGTTTTATTCTAGTCATGACAACGGAAAGAATGAGAATAATAGTATACAATAGAAGAAGTAGTAGCAAGTTGAGGAGGGAAACGATTGCATAAAACAACGTGGTCAATTATAGGAATAGCCCTTATTTTACTAGTTGGTGTATTTTATGTATTAAATAGTAACCAGAAGCAAGTGAAGCAAGGGGATATGGATCAGTTAGATGTGAAGACACATAACTTCCAAAAAGTATTGGCTTACGAAAGTGACTACATGGGTGATGCATCGAATATTAATAATCTATTTAATAATCTCCCGTTTTCAGATCACAAAGGAACAATTGAACTAGATTCGGATACTTTCACATTTATCATCAATTATGATGTGGAAAGTGATGATAAAGTTGTCATTTACAATGCAACAGCAGCTTTTGTGTTAATTAAAAACTTAGAAATAGTGGACATGCGTTTTTCTGATCGATCCTATGAGATTACAAGAAACCAAGTAGAAGGATGGTTTGGCCCTGATTTCGAAGTATTAATCGATCCAACTGTATTTAAAGAGAAGGTACAACAGCCTTTGCTGGAGAGTAATACGAGTGAATGGATAATTCATTAAAGTTACATGGGGGATATAAGAATGAGAAATAATTTAATGAAGCATATTGAATATATTCAAAACGAAATTGGCTTTTCGGGATCCGTCCTTGTAAAACAAAGAGGGAAAGTACTTGTTCAAAGCAGTGGTGGTTATGCCAACCGGGCGGATAAAATTGATAATGAAATTGGAACCCGCTATGGTATAGCTTCTGGATGTAAAATTTTTACGGCAATTGCTATTTGCCAACTTGTTGGGGAAGGCAAGCTTTCTTTTGATACAAAGTTAAAGGAATGCTTAGATATCCCTTTCCCTGAATTCGATGAAAATATTACGATTCATCACCTCTTAACACATACTTCAGGTATTCCTGATTATTTCGATGAAGAGATAATGGATGATTTTGAGGAACTATGGATAGAAAAGCCGATGTATCATATGAGAAGTCTGCATGATTTTTTACCATTATTTCAACATGCCCAAATGAAATATAGCCCTGGTGAGAAGTTCCATTACAATAATGCTGGATTTATCGTCCTTGGTTTAATCATTGAAAAAGTAAGTGGTCTTGTTTTTAAGGATTATGTCCAACAGCATGTTTTTGAAAAAGCAGGGATGACGAACTCAGGTTATTTTGCTTTAGACTCCCTACCTGGAAAAACAGCAATCGGTTATATAGAGCAGGAAGATGGTACTTGGAAAACTAATATGTACTCTCTCCCTATTCAAGGTGGTTCCGATGGAGGAGCTTTTGTAACAGTAGAGGATATGCTAAAGTTTTGGGACGCTCTTGTGAATAATGTATTACTGAGTGAATCATTGACGAAAACGTTACTGACCCCTCATGTTCAGGAAGAAGTGGATGATTTTTATGGGTACGGAGTATGGATTAAGAAAAAAGAAGATATGATTTTAAAGTATCATTTAATGGGCTATGATCCAGGGGTAAGCTTCCATTCCGCTTATTATCCAGAAATGGATGCTCAACTCGCCATTTGTGCGAATATTTCTAGCGGAGCATATAAAATAATGAATGAAATTGAGGAACGACTAAAATAATCAGTTCCTTGTCTTCCTTTGCTTTCTTAAAAGCTTAATCGCTAAAAAGAGCATTGTAACGGCAAGTACAGTTGAAAGAATAGAGTAAAGTATAGTATTTAGTCCTTTTCCAAATACTAATAATAAGAGGTAAAGTGGAACGATTATATAAATTAATTTCTCAGCACTAAGTTTCATAGTATTGACTCCTCCTTTTGTAATAATATATTCATTATACCAACAATATAGAAATTGAATTGTTTTTTTAAAAACATGATAAACTAAATAAACGGAGGTGGACATAGTGAAGATAACATCCTACGAGGTTGATAAAATAAAGGATCCAACGGGCATTATTACGGGGGATCGCTATGAGTTTTTATTGGGAATAGAAGTACCGGAAGATGACGAATTATTTGATGAAGATAATTCTTTAGATTTACGTGTAATTTTAGCAGTAGTGGAAACGGAAGAACGTATTGTGCAATACCATTTCTTAAATCGAAGTAATGGGAATGTGCTAGACTATGCACTAGAAGAGGAAGAAGAAGTAGAGGTTCTTGCTTTTTGTAAAGAACATTATAAAGAAGCAATTTAAACCGAGAAGGGACTTCCTTCTCGGTTTTCTTCTTTTGTTAATTGCGGTAAACTGTAATGTACAATCGATTTCACAAAAAGGTGGCCACTTTAATGGAAATAACAAAGTTAATGAAATATGTAAATGTAATAGAAGTAAAAAATGCACAACAAATAGATATAAGAGGACTTGCTTATAATTCACGAAAAGTGGAAGAAGGACAAGTATTTGTTTGTATAAAAGGATTTAAAGTAGATGGACACCAGTTTGCAGGACAAGCTGTTGAAAATGGAGCAGTAGCACTAGTTGTGGAGGATTTTATCGAAGGTTTGGAAGTTCCTCAGTACAAAGTAGAAAATGGCCGTATTGCACTTGCCACACTTGCAGATGCTTTTTATGATCATCCAACTCGTAAATTAAAAACGATTGGCATTACTGCGACAAATGGGAAAACTTCTACTTCGTTTATGACGAACGCTATATTAGAGAACCACGGTTTGAAAACAGGATTAATGGGAACGGTTGTGGTTAAAATCGGTGATTATGCAGAACCATCTGAGCTGACAACACCCGAATCTCTAGATTTACAACGATTTTATGCACAAATGGTTAAAGAGGAAGTTACACATGCGACGATGGAAGTCTCTTCATCTGCACTTGAATTGAACCGTGTGGGCTGCGTTGATTTTGATATTGTTACGTTGAATAATATTAGCCGAGAACATATTGACCTACATTCGTCGTTTGAAAATTATTTTGAACATAAGTCTAGTCTAATTCGTAATGCAGGAAAGAATAAAATAGCAATCTTAAATTTAGACGATTCGTATTCCGCTTCACTTGTAGATCAAACAGAAGCAAAAGTCATTACTTATGGCGTAGAAGAGCAGTCCGCAGATGTTACTTGCAAGAACCTAGACTTATCAACAGGTCGTGCAAAATTCACGGTAGTCATTTCTAAAGACATCGTTACGAAGGATATAGTTATTCCGAAGCAACAATTCGACATTGAACTTTCTACACCGGGTTTCCATTCTGTCTATAATTCGATAGTTAGTATAGTTATTGGCTTATTATGCAAAGTACCTGTTGCGACGATTCAAAAAAGCTTGCGAGAATTTGTCGGAGTAGAACGTCGTTTTGAAATTATTTTTGAAGATGACTTTAAAATTATCGATGATCACTTTGCCAATAGCGGAAATATCGATATTACATTAGGGACATTAGAAAAAATGGATTTTAATCGTATTTCCCTTGTCTATGCCATTCGAGGAGATCGAGGAGTCACGGTGAATAAAGAAAATGCAGAAACGATTGCTAAATGGGCACCAAGATTGGGTATTCATGAAGTGATTGCTACATTAAGCCGCTCCCACGTAACGCAAAAGGACGTTGTTTCCGATAGCGAGCTAGCTGTATTCGAAGAAGTGATGGAAGAAGCAGGCATTAACATACGTTTATACGAAGAATTACCAAATGCAATTGAACAAGGATTACGTGACGTAGAAGAAGGCGATCTTGTATTACTTGCAGGGTGCCAAGGAATGGACTACGGAGCAAAAATAGCGTTAGAACAACTTGAAACCATTCGACCAAACGTAGATAAAAAGAAATTATTCCAAGCGCTAGAAAAACGTGTAGCTGGAAATTCATGATAATGAAAAAAGACCGATAATATTCAATCGGTCTTTTTATTATTTTTACTATCTTCTCCATCATTTTCTACTACATACTTCAGTTTAGATAACTTATTATTCCAGAATTGATCGTAGTAAGAAAGCCAATCTTTTAACTCTTGAAATGATTCTGGTTGTAGTCGGTATCTTTTTTCTCTACCGACCTTTTGCCCGCTTATTAAATTGGCTTCTGATAGTATATGGAGATGCTTTGCGACTGCTGTTCGACTCATCGGAAAATGGGAAGTAATTTCTGCTATTGGCAGCTCCTGATGAGCAAGCAATTTTAATACTTCTCTCCGTGTTGGGTCAGCTATTGCTTGAAACACATCATATTTTTGGGCTGAAGAAGACAATTAATTTTCAACAGCCTTACGCAAGCTTTTCTGAACAAGACCCATCCAACCTTGGGACATTGTATCATGAATAATAGCACTTTTTTGATTTGCTTTTGTGATGATTGCATCCGGTTGTTTCCAGCCACCGTGAATAAGCGTAAACTCTGTTTGATCCCCTAATTCTTTTAAAATAAAAGAAACAAACCAACCATCTATATCCCATATGAATGAAAGCTTATTAGGAGCATTTACTTCCGTCACTTTGCAAGGAGCTGGTCCGAAAGGTGATTGAATATGAAATTCATAACCTTCTTCTAGTTTAAAGTCGTTCGGCATTAACCATGAGGCAATACCTTCGGATGTAGCAACGGTATCCCATACTTTTTGAATCGGCGCATTTAAAATGACTGTTTGTGTAATATCTTGTAAAGTATTTTCCAATGGTTTCCCTACTTTCTTCCCAAATAATATGAAACCTTTTAGTTTCACTTTATTTATTATATGAAACCATTTGGTGTTATGTCAAGTTGCGGATATTCGTATTACCATTCAATATTTTCTGGGTACTCGACATGTACCTTCAGTTCATGGATTGACATTTTTGTTCTATTTGCCTCAGCTAGTACCTGTTGTTTAATAGAATGATATTCTTCATTATCCACTATAATATTTTGGACAATAGCTGCAAAAGACTGTAAACGCTGCTCTTTTGACATATTGATATAAGACAAATTTAACATATCAATATATTGGATTGCATATTCTTCTACAGTTGTGCCCGGAGAGAGTAAAGCGGAAAGAATTACTGAATATGCCTCTTTGGACATGTTTTCTTGTAATCCCTCCGCAATAATGGACTGAAATTTTCGTGCATTTACTAAATGCGTATCAATTTCCGTAGTATGTTCGTATTTTAAATAAAGTTTAATAAAATCGTTCATTGCTAAAAATGCGAAAATAAGTTCCGGCCAAAGTATTTCCGTAGCAAAATAAATATTGTGGTTCGGTGCGATAAAATTATGTGTTTTCATTACTTCTTTGGGCAAGCCATTTGCAACAAATTCCACCTTACGTTCCCCACGAGAGGCGTGCCGCAAATTGTAGGCAATACTTAGTAGACGTATTCGGGCGCCTTGCCATTCGAAATATCGACCTTCTTCTCCCAATAAATGATAAATAGAAGAGCAAGTTTCATCTAAGTCCCAAAAGTCGCCACTAATGCTTGCGCCGGTTAAATTTTCCGTATTTTTTAGTAATAACATGTAAACACCTCCTGCTATTCTATTACCGTTTTGGTGAATAGTTAAGCGTCGAAAATAATTCTTTTTTTTCGATTGGAGTCAAGTCTCTCCATTCCCCAATGGCAAGACCATCTATTGTGATGTTCATGATTCGAATACGTTGCAATCGTTTAACCGTAAAGCCAAGTGCAGAGCACATTCTTCTAATTTGTCTATTTAGACCTTGTGTCAATGTAATGTTAAACATGTTTGGGCCTAATTTTTTTACTTTACAAGGAAGGGTTTTCGTACCGAGTATATTTACTCCAGCAGCCATTTTAGTTAAAAATGTATCCGTAATTTTTTCATTGACTGTGACGATATATTCTTTCTCATGCCCTTTTTCAGCTCGCAGAATTTCATTGACAATATCACCATCGTTCGTTAATAGAATAAGACCATCTGAGTCTTTATCTAATCGCCCAATATGGAAAATGCGAAGTGGATGATTCACATAGTCGACGATGTTTCCTTTAATATGTCGCTCCGTAGTGCTAGTGATACCAACAGGCTTATTTAAGACGAGATAGACTAGTGGTTGTTCTACAACAATCGGTTTTCCGTCTACTTGTACATCATCGCCAGCTTCTACCTGGCTACCTAACTCCGCTTGCTTTCCATTTATCATGACTCTACCATCTGTAATCCACTTGTCTGCGCCTCGGCGAGATACAATGCCAGCTTCACTTAAAAATTTATTTATACGTATGATTGCCACCTACTTTTATTAGTTAAAATAATTATATCAAAGCGTGAAACCATTATAGTGCAAATTACGTAAAAAAGAAAAGGAGTGAGCGAAGATGACGGTAAATGAAAAAATCGAAAGAACATATAATGCACTTAAAAAAGTTTTGGGCTGGACGGTAGATAAAAGAGTAACATTATCACTTGCGGGGTATTATGTAACATTAGAGAGAGAATTTAACGACAAGAGATATCATGAAATTTCAGCCCATATTAAAAAAAGTGCAGGTATGTTTAGTCCATTACGTTCTCACTTACATCCTCTTTTCGTATCCACGCTAGATGTAAGTGACATGGAACCAAATCAAGCAGTAGATTTACTTATAGAAAAAGCAGAAGCGTTAAAAGCAGCTTCTTTTAAGATGAATAGCTACACGTATTTAGCTGCGTTAATGATGTCTGATAACAAAGAGAAATGGCCAGAAGAAATAAAAGGTGCAGAGCAATTGATGGCAGATATGAAAAAGCATCACCGTTTTTTAACATCTACAGATGACTATCCTTATGCAATGTTTTTAGGGAAGCTAGACGGTGACACTGCCCTCCGTGCGGAAACGATGAACAAGTATTACAAAGAATTAAAAAATCATAAGTTTTACACGGGAAATGAATTGCAATGGATGTCCCAAGTATTAACGTATACGAGTCCCAACTACGAAGAAAGTTTAATACAGAGAGCAGTTATTATTCGGGACGGGTTAAAGACTGTTAAAATAAAAACATCTGCGCCACAATATCCGATTATTGGATTTATGGCCGCACTAAAATTAGAGGAAGACCAGCTAAATGAAATCGTGACTACTTACCAATCAATCGCAAGTATGAAGTTGTTTTCCTGGTATAAAGAGTCGGCATTGCCTATAGCGTTTGGACTTTCCTTAAGATCGTCACAAGACATATATGCAACAGCAGCCATTTCGATGGCAACTTCTCTCGAAATTATACTGCAAGCACAACAAGCGATGATGATTTCTACCATTGCAGCAACGAGCGTAGCAACGACTTCCAGTTCTAATTAACCATCATGGTATACTAACAAAGAATAGAAACAGACGATTAAAGGAGCAATAAAGATGAATACAAACCCGATGAGCCAATCTAGAACAATCCAGTCCCATTTAGTCCTCCCACCAGACACAAACCACCATCAAACGATTTTTGGTGGAAAAGTACTTGCTTATATCGATGAAATTGCAGCAATTACTGCAATGAAGCATGCAAAAGGTGCGGTAGTAACAGCATCAATCGATTCAGTGGATTTTGTTTCTTCTGCAAAGGTTGGGGATGTAATTGAGCTAGATGCCATTGTTTCTTCAACTGGCCGTTCTTCCATGGAAGTATATGTACGTGTAACATCCTTGAATGTTCTAACGGGGGAAGAAAAGTTAACAACCGAGTCTTTTGTAACGATGGTTGCTGTGGACGAAAATAACAACCCGATTCCTGTACCAGGCATTCATCCGGAAACAAAAGATGAAATTCGCTTATTTGAAACGGGACCTGCAAGACGCTTACATCGTAAACAACGTATGGAGATGAGATACTAGCAGAGTAGGAAGTGATCGTATGCTAAAGCAAATCGACGAACTTTACAAATTTATCCTGATTATACTGCTCGTCGTTTATTTGATCAATTCTATTTATTTAAAGGAACTGATGCTCACATTTATCATTATAGGCCTTGTGATTATTTTGGAATTCGTAAAACATCGACATCGCATTAAGCAACTGACATTCTCACAGCTTGCTATTATCGGAGTTGTGCTACTCTCAGGCGGTGCAGGTACCATCTATTTACTCGTGTTGTTTCAGATTTTTTTAGAGCCTTTATCTATACCATCTGGTCTGGAAACAGGGTTATTAATCTTGTTTGTGCTCGTATGTTTATATGGATTAGGATATTTTTTGAAAAGAATATTTGGGCGAGCAATCGAGAATCGATAAAATCTCCTTTAGAAGTTATGAAAAGATAGCTTCTAAAGGTTTTTTTTGTGAAACTATACAGAATGTTCAATCGTATGTAATGGTAGAGGTGTTGCAAATGAAGCATATATATGAACGGACAGCAAAGTATACGAAGTTAGGTTCATTATTAACATTAGTTATTTATTTGGTGCTAGTCATTATTTTTCGTGATGTTATGTGGAAAGATCTCGAGTCTCATTTTATGACAGGATTTGCAGTATGCATGCTGTTAGGTACTTCTTACTTTTTTCAACTTGCAGCAGAAAAGTTGCCAGATGAAAAGAAAATAGATAGCAAATATTATTCTCTCGATTTTCCAGTTAATGAGCTAAACTTTCAAAATGATGTAACGCTCATTCCTCATAGTTACTTAGTTTCCCATACAGGAGAACAGCTTTACACAATTACACCGACAGAAAATGAACCGCTCAAGCGTAAGTTAACTACCTTTGCTATTTTAAAAAGTGGATTGTTTTTTCCAATTACATATGATTTGATGACAATGGATGGGAAGGTCGTTAGTCAATTTTCTATTCGAAACAAATTCAAATTTATGCAGATGAGCGTATATGACCAAACGAACACACTTATTTCTACGGTCGTCATGCCAATTGCTTCCGTTAAAAATAGAGCGGTTATTTTCGATGCGAATAATGAAAAAATGCACGAAATGAAAGCGAAAAGTGCATACGGAGATATTGATGTAAATAGTTTTGAAGGAAAACGCTTGGCCACGTACCGTTTTGGGATGTTTCCTTATGCGACACACCCAGCATTTGAAGCACAAGCAATGAACACACATATATCACTAGCTTCGGATTTATCCCATATAGAAAAACTAACCTTTACCGCGTTGTTTTACTACTGGACTGCCATTCAATAAGGAGCTGACATTGTATTGTCAGCTCCTTCATTAATGCGCTTTATAGTTATAAATTGGTTTAATCACTTCCAACACATCTACAGTATCCTCAATATGAGCAAGTATATCTTGCATATCTTTATAAGCAAATGGCGATTCATCAACCGTACTCGCTACAACAGAAGTGCTCCATACATCCTTCATCGAATCTTGAAAATCTTCCAATGCAATTAGCTTTCTTGCTTGGGAGCGGCTCATAATACGGCCTGCACCATGTGAACCAGAATAATTCCAATCAGGATTTCCTTTTCCACGACAAATTAATGAACCATCTCGCATGTTCATCGGAATAATGACAATTTCTCCATCTTGTGCAGAAATTGCACCTTTCCGTAGAATCATATTATCTAAATCGATATAATTATGAATCGTGTCGAATGCTGATTCTATCTTCCAGTTCATACCCCTGCATATAACATCGACCATCGTTTTTCGATTAAGTGCTGCGTACTTTTGTGCTATAGAAAGATCCCATAAATAATCTTTCATATTTTGACCCTCTACATAGGCTAAATCTTTCGGAACAGCATTCCCTAGAGATTGGTGGGCAACTTGCTGATAATGTTCTGCAATTTGTTTTCCTAAATTTCTGCTACCTGAGTGGATGACTAAATAGATACTGCCATCTTTTCCTTCATTCAGTTCGATAAAATGATTTCCGCCGCCAAGTGTTCCTAAGCTCAAGCGAGCACGGCTTTCATTAACCGGAGCGGCAACTTCTGCAAATGGTATTTCTATTGTATGACGATGTTCTTTATTTCTAACTCTTGTTCCGCTCGGGACATTTTTCTTAATCGTTTTATCAAGGATATCGAAATTTACATCTTCTTTTTTAATTTCTAGTTTTGCACAAATCATCCCGCAACCTAAGTCGACACCAACAAAGTTAGGTACCACTTTGTCGGAAATTGTCATCGTCGTTCCAACAGTGCATCCTTTTCCTGCATGAAGATCTGGCATCATTCGTATTTTCGAATCTTGTAGAAAGGAAAGACTACAAAGCTCCTCTACTTGATGCTTTGCTGTTTCTTCTATTGTATCCGTAAAAACAACTGCATGATTAAATGTTCCTTTTATTTCTATCAAAATTTCACCTCCATAAGTTAGTTTTTAAATAAGTTAAACCAGCCTTTATATTTAAACCAAGCAAGCATTGATACTGCAATGATTAACATAATACCAAGTACAATAAAATAGCTATAAGACCATTCAAGTTCTGGCATATTCGTGAAATTCATCCCATACACTCCAGCGATAAATGTCAAAGGGATGAAAACGGTGGAAACAATTGTTAAAATCATCATAATTCTATTCATATGACTCGAGTTAATGGACATTTGACTATCTCGTATGTCGGCTGTCAACTCTCTATTCGATTCCACCATATCCGCAAGTTTTAATAGATGATCGTAAATGTCACCAAAATATGCTTTTTCTGTCTGTTGCAAATCGACACGTTCGGAATTCATCACCCGATAAAGCAAATCCCGCATCGGAAGAATAGTACGACGCAATCTGAGCAAATCGCTCCTAAGGTCAAACACTTGATCCAAAGATAAATGGTACACATCGGATGATAATTTATCTTCTATTTCGTTTAAATAATCTTCAATTTTATAGACAATGGGAAAATATGCATCCACTACTTTATCAACAATATGATACGCTACATGCATTGCTCCGCGGTCCCAGCCTTTTGGGTTTTGCACAATACGTTCGCGTGCTTGATCTAATTCGTGCATAGGAGGAAAGTGGAAAGACACTACAAAGTTTTGTCCAACAAATAAGTTCAGTTCTTCTGCTTCAAGCGTCTCTTCGTTAAATGTATGCAACACAAAAAAAGAATGTCCATCATAATGGTCCACTTTTGGTCGCTGAAGTCGGAACAAACAGTCTTCAATTGCCAGTGGATGAAAATGAAAAAAGGAACTAAGTAAAGTTTCCTCTTCTTTTGTAGGTTCACCAATATCTACCCAATACCATTCAAACTTGTTTTCTGTAATATCTTCTAGTTGGAAATCACTTATTATTTTTTGATTGCTTGCTTTTCCAATTGTTCGAATCATCCTAAAACCCCCTTGCAGCATTTATTATCTCATAATCAATTCTATGTATTCAAAAGTATGCCGTTTTTTTTAAAGAAAAATGTAAAATGCCAAGGGGAAATGAATAATCCTTGGCATTTTAATATTATTTCTTTTTAATTTTCATCAGTTTTGCTTCTTTTTTTAACCCCATCATTAAAGAGGCAATCATGAGAAGCATGACGAAAGAAAATGGTAAAGCAGCAATAATGATTGTATTTTGTAAAGCTGTGAGACCATTAACAGACAGCAAAACGATAGCAATGACTGACAAGGTGATTCCCCAAACAAGTTTCACTTTATTTGGTGGGGTTAATGAACCATTAGTTGATAGCATACCGAGAACAAAAGTTGCGGAATCGGCCGATGTGATGAAAAAGCATGCAATAAGTATCACGGCAAAAACCGATATAATGGTCGCCATTGGCATTGCATGAAACATTTCAAATATAGTCAACTCAGTAGATGCTTTCGCTAAATCGGCAATACCTTCTTTTTGCATATTGATAGCAGTGGAACCGAATGCAGAAAACCAAATTGCTCCAAGTAACGTAGGTGCAACCAATACGGCAGTAACGAACTCTTTAATCGTTCTTCCTTTTGAGACACGAGCTATAAACATACTGACAAATGGTGCCCATGAAATCCACCAAGCCCAATAAAAGATGGTCCAAGCTTCGAGCCATTCGCGATTAGTCGCGCTGAGTGGTGCTGTACGGAAACTCATTTGAACAATATTGGATAAATATCCTCCAAAAGAGTCCGTGAACATATCAAAAATGAGTAATGTAGGACCTAGGATAATAACAAAACCAAGTATTGCTAGTGCTAATACTAAATTTGTATTCGATAAATATTTAATTCCTTTACTTAAACCGGACCATGCAGAAGCAAGGAATAGGACCGTTACGATAGCGATAATAATTACTTGAGTAAAGATACCAATCGTCCACCCGAAAAGATAGTTTAAACCTGCATTAATTTGAACGGCACCGAAGCCGAGTGAAGTAGCCACACCAAAAGCAGTAGCAAAAATAGCAAGGACGTCGACCAGTATGCCCAATGGTCCTTCCATCTTCTTACCGAAAATTGGTTTTAATGTTGCTGATATTAACCCAGGTTCATCTTTACGGAACTGAAAGAAGGCAAGGGATAAACCTACAACTCCATACATAGCCCACACGTGAAATCCCCAATGGAAGAAAGTATAGCGTAGAGCCTCTTTAAAAGCTGCAGCTGTGTTTGGTTCCGCTGTTGCTGGATCGATTGCATAATGCGATAAAGGCTCGGCAGCACCATAAAAAACGAGTCCAATACCCATTCCAGCAGAAAACAGCATAGAAATCCATGTGACTGTTGAAAACTGTGGACGATCTGTGTCTTTTCCTAACCGGATCTTTCCGTATGGACTGAAGATAAAAAATATACTAAGTGCTAACATGAATGTCATTAGTAGCATGTAGTACCAACCAAAGGAAGATGCAACAAAGCTTTTGATGGCTGTGGTGATTTCCTCAAAGTTTTCGGGCCAAATTGCTCCATATCCAGCAGCTAAAATGATTAAGCTCATAGTGATATAAAATGTAATAGATAGTTTTTTCATACTTCCCCCTCGTAGAATGAATAATTTAAATGGTTTACTATACTAATAAAACACTGTGAAATCAAATGATATCAAGGGTTCCGTTTCTTCAAAATCATACCCGAAATAAGAGGATTTGAAACAATTAAAGGCAACTAAATAAAAAGATTATTCGAAAATTAGTATTGACAGAATAAACTAAATAATGTAAGGTAATAGTCAATCAAATAAAACAACTTTCTTATCAAGAGAGGAGGAGGGACTGGCCCTACGATACCTCAGCAACAGGCTTTTTGTACTGTGCTAATTCCAGAAGCGTTTTATGCTTGAAGATAAGAAGAGAAAAATCACTGGTGACGTGTAAACCTCTTCTTGTTTCTAAGAAGGGGTTTTATTTGATTTCCAATTCAAATTTAGGGAGGAAGAAATCATTATGACAACTAAAACAGCAATTGCAGCACCATTCAGAGCGGATCACGTAGGGAGTTTATTAAGACCTGAAAGTTTACTTCATGCAAGAAAAGACTTTAAAGCAGGGGCTATTACGAAAGAACAATTAAAAGAAATAGAAACAATAGAAATTAAACGCATTGTCGACAAACAAATTGAAGTTGGATTGGAACTTGTAACAGACGGTGAATTCAGACGTGGCTGGTGGCATCTAGACTTTTTAGAGCATCTAAATGGATTTGAAGGGTATGTACCGGAAAAAGGATATCAATTCGAAGGGGTAGAAACAGACAAGTACGAAGTGCGCAATATCGGCAAAATCTCGTTCAACCCAGACCATCCATTTATCCAAGACTTTATCGAGTTTAACAAAATCGTAGATGGTCGCGCAGTTGCAAAACAAACGATTCCAAGTCCAAACCAGTTATTCCACCCGGGTATACGTGATGAAAGTATTTACCCGGACGTAGAAGAGTTCGCAAAAGATATTATTAAAGCTTACCAAGACGCTATTCAAGCATTTTACGATGCAGGGGTAAGATATTTACAAATAGATGATGTATATATTGCGGGTCTATCCTCACCAGATCTTCCTTATAAAGAAGGAGAAAGAGAGTTTTTAATCGACCTTGCACTTCGTGTAATGAACGGAGCATTGGAAAACAAACCAGCTGATTTAGTAGTGACGACTCATCTATGCCGGGGAAATTACCAATCGACTTGGGCATTCGGGGGAAGTTACGCACTAATCGCTCCAACGTTTTTCGCAAAAGAAAAAGTAGATGGATTCTTCTTAGAGTATGATGACGATCGATCAGGCGACTTCAAGCCACTTGAACATATTMCAAACGGCGGAGCAAAAGTGGTTCTAGGTGTTTTCACATCGAAAAATGGAGAACTAGAAAATAAAGAAAATATTATCGCACGTGTCAAAGAAGCATCTGAGTATGTGCCACTGGATCAATTAAGTATTAGCCCACAATGTGGCTTTGCTTCTACACATCATGGTAATAAGTTAACAGAAGAGCAACAGTGGGAAAAACTAAAATACATCGTAGACATTTCAAAAGAAATTTGGGGTTAATGAAGGGCAACACCTCGTTATTAGCCAATTACCCATTTGTAAGGCTAGAACGAGTAAATATAAAATACTTTCTTTCCTAAAGGTCTCATTTGATCGAGTAGGAAAGAAAGTTGAAAATTGCAAGACAACACCACACACATGAACATAGGAAGTATGAAAAGAGCGCAATCTTATGAGGCGTTCTTTTTTATATTAAGCGCAATCTTGAGATAGTGCGTCGCAAGCAAACGTAATAAATCCAATAAATGCCTAAGGGCAACTAATCGGGTATTGAAAGCAACCAGTTCTATTCGGAAAGCAACTAAATCAACGCGAGAGCAACCAGATTCGTACGAGAGCAACCAAATTGCCAATGAAAGCAATCATTTCTCAAAATAACGGGTTTACTTGTTATTGAGATGACTATGGCACCGACGCATTTTCCCTTAATTGTGCAAACTATCCTTAATAAAGGAATTTTTTTATTTGCAGTGAACTGAGATGTTTGTCTAGTTTGTTAGCCGGTCTTTTGCATCTACTAGTATAAGTGCAAGAAGGAGGTGATTTAATCATGAACCAAAATCGTCATTCATGTAGTTCATGCGGGCAAAAACAACAATGGGGACACCAACCATGTGGTTGTGGGCAAGTATCACCATGGCAACAACCACCAGCTCAACCAATAGTATGTCCTCCACAATATCGGATGCGGGATTCATTTTTACCAAGAATGCAGCCTGTGATTCATCCAATTGTGAATGTAAACAGAGAACATATTGTTAACGTGCCTCAACATTTCTGGACTGAAACAAACCGAAATGTAGTTGTGAATCCACCTCAGCAAGCTTTCCCGATGCAACAAGGAGGATTCCCACAACAGTTCCCGATGCAACAAGGGGGATTCCCACAGCAATTCCCAATGCAACAAGGTGGGTTTCAACAACCTTATGGACAACAGCAATTCTTTCCAGGGCAACCTAGATAATTAATGCCTAAACGTACCTATTTGCGATTAGCAAATGCATTTTAAGTGCATTTGCTTTTTTTGCTTATTTTACCTTTTATAATAGTTTGACATGTTGTAATTTTCAATCTATTTTGATAGAGTAGTAATTATTCAGCTTTTGGAAATGTTTATCCAAAAAGAAAAAGGATATGGGGATGATGCGTGATGAAACTTTTTGTTTCAATAGATATGGAAGGGATTACAGGCTTACCGGACTATACATTCGTCGATTCTAGTAAGCATAATTATGAACGTGCACGACGTATAATGACGCAGGAAGCAAATGCGATTGTGGAAGGAGCTTTATCAAGCGGCATAAAAGAAGTTCTAGTAAACGATAGTCATTCGAAGATGAATAATATTTTGATAGAAGAGCTACATCCAGAAGCGTCTTTAATAACAGGCGATGTGAAACCGTTTTCAATGGTGCAAGCCTTAGATGAATCATACATAGGAGCAGTATTTGCTGGTTATCATTCAAGAGCTGGACAACCAGGAGTAATGAGCCATTCGATGATATTTGGCGTAAGAAATATGTATATAAACGATGTGGAAATTGGTGAATTGGGATTGAATGCATATGTAGCAGGTCACTTCGGTGTACCAGTTATTATGGTTGCTGGGGATGATGGAGCGTGTAGAGAGGCAGAGGCACTGATTCCCGGAGTTATCACTGCTGTAGTGAAAGAATCTATTTCTAGATCTGCTGTTAAAACATTGCATCCACAAAAAGCACATGCATTATTAAAAGCAAAGGTTGCTGAAGCGATAAGTAATCACGAACAAATAAAACCTCTCGTACCACCAAAGGCTCCAACGTTACGGATTGAATTTGCTAATTATGGTCAAGCGGAATGGGCAGCACTTATGCCAGGTTGTGAAATCATAGAAGAAACAACAATCGTCGAGTTCGAGGCGAAAGATATATTAGAAGCATATCGTGCGATGCTTGTAATGGTAGAGCTAGCAATGCAAACGAAATTTTGTTAAGGGGGAGTTTGCCTATGACGAAGTATATTATTAAACGTTTTCTCATGATGATTGCAACAATTCTTATCATTTCTACCTTAACATTCGTATTAATGCACTCCATCCCGGGTTCTCCATTCGACGAGGAGCGTACTTCTAATCCAACTATTCAAGCCAATTTAGAGAAATTTTATAAACTAGATGAACCAATGCATGTTCAGTATTTATATTATTTAAAGTCGATTGTGACTTTTGATTTTGGACCTTCCATTAAAAAACCAAACGAGTCCGTGAATGAGTTGCTTGCAAGAGGATTTCCAATCTCGTTTGAGCTCGGTATGCTCACCATACTAGTCGCATTATTGTCCGGAACTATTTTAGGAACGCTTGCGGCCCTCCGGCATAATGGCATTATAGATTATTTAGCAATGACCTTTGCGGTAGTTGGCATTTCCGTACCAAACTTTGTTTTAGCGACATTGCTTATACAACAAGTTGCCGTAACTTGGGAGTTACTCCCAGCTGCGACATGGAGTAGCCCTTTGCATATGATTTTACCGATTCTTGCTCTAGCAACAGGGCCAACTGCAATTATTGCTCGTTTAACGAGATCTAGCATGCTAGAAGTACTAACCCAGGATTATATAAAAATGGCTCGTGCAAAAGGCCTTTCACCAGTTCGAATTGTCGTCAGGCACGCATTAAGGAATGCACTTATGCCTGTTGTAACCATTATGGGGACGATGCTCGCAGGTATTTTAACTGGAACTTTTGTTATTGAAAAGATTTTTGCGATTCCTGGAATGGGAAAATATTTTGTAGAAAGTATTAATAATCGTGACTACCCAGTAATAATGGGATCTACCGTATTTTATAGTGCATTTCTCGTGTTCATGCTTTTCCTAGTGGATATTGTATATGGATTTTTAGATCCACGCATAAAATTACATCGAAAAGAGGGGGATGCATAATGACGAACATACAAAATCCGGTATCCCCGTCGACTATTAAAGATGAATGGTTCCGTCCCAAACAGAAAGAACGAGGAAAGGCAGAGTCTGTTGTAAGACCCTCCTTGTCTTATTGGCAAGACGCTTGGAGGAGACTCCGCAAAAATAAGCTTGCAATGGGTGGACTAGTATTCCTAGTTTTACTTATGTTCTTTGCAATATTTGGTCCGATTTTTTCTCCTTACTCCGTAACAGCAACTGACTATCCGAGTCAGAACCAAGCACCATCTGCGGCACATTGGTTCGGTACGGATGAAGCAGGAAGGGATGTATTTACTAGAACTTGGTATGGTGCACGAATTTCCTTATTTGTTGGAATTATGGCAGCCCTTATCGACTTTTTTATCGGAATTATTTACGGCGGGGTTAGTGGTTATAAAGGTGGTCGTACAGATACATTAATGATGCGCGTAGTGGAAGTACTTTACGGATTGCCGCATTTGTTAGTAGTTATTTTACTTATGGTCGTCATGGGAGCAAGCCTAACTACGATTATAGTAGCTCTTACTGTAACCGGATGGGTAGGTATGGCTCGTATTGTTCGAGGGCAAGTACTGCAGATTAAAACGTATGAATTTGTGACAGCATCCAAATCGTTTGGTGCGAAGACTTCTCGTATTATTCGGAAAAACCTACTCCCAAATACGATGGGTCCTATTATCGTGCAAATGACACTTACTGTTCCAAGTGCTATTTTTGCAGAAGCATTCTTGAGTTTCCTAGGTTTGGGTGTTGCAGCTCCTTTTGCAAGTTGGGGGGTAATGGCGAACGATGCATTACCGGTTATTTTATCTGGTCATTGGTGGCGTTTATTCTTCCCAGCACTTTTTATATCCCTGACAATGTTTGCATTTAATGTACTAGGAGATGGTTTACAAGATGCACTTGATCCGAAGCTTAGGAGGTAGGAATTGGTGAATGGGCGAAAGAAAAAAGAAAAGAATATGAAGTCTAGTGAAAAAGTATTACAAGTGAATAATTTACAAATTTCTTTTCGAACATATGGCGGTGAAGTAGAGGCCGTTAGGGGTGTCGACTTTGACTTATATAAAGGTGAAACGCTTGCAATAGTTGGAGAATCTGGTTGTGGGAAAAGTGTTACGTCCAGTGCAATTATGGGGTTAATCCCACAGCCACCTGGCATTATTAAAAACGGAAGTATTTTGTTTAAAGGAAAAGAATTAACGAAGATGTCTAAGGGACAGTTAAGGAAAATTCAAGGTGTCGACATTTCGATGATATTCCAAGATCCAATGACGGCCTTAAACCCGACGTTAACAATTGGGGAGCAGTTAACGGAAGGGTTACGCACGCATAAGAAAATAGGAAAGAATGAAGCGAAGGAAAAGGCAATTGACATGTTGAAGCTGGTAGGAATTCCGAATCCAGAAGAGCGATTAAAGCAATTCCCTCACCAATTTTCAGGTGGTATGCGCCAACGGATTGTAATAGCGATTGCGCTCATTTGTGAGCCACAAGTTTTAATAGCGGATGAACCAACGACTGCATTAGACGTTACCATACAAGCACAAATTTTAGAACTGTTTGAAGAAATTCAGGCGAAAAAAGGAATTTCTATTGTATTAATCACGCATGATCTTGGAGTTGTAGCAAAAATAGCAGATCGTATTGCAGTTATGTATGCAGGAAAAATTGTAGAGATTGGCGATAAAAGAGAGATTTTTTATACTCCTGAACATCCGTATACGAAGGGGTTACTAAACTCAGTACCCCGTCTAGACTTAATGGAAGAAGAGTTGCAACCAATCGAAGGAACACCTCCAGATTTATTTTCACCACCGAAAGGGTGTCCATTTACGGCACGATGCGATTATGCAATGGAAGTTTGTGATCATGTATATCCATTTTCAACTAAGTTATCCGAAACACATGGAGTAGATTGTTGGCTACAAGACGAACGTGCAAAGGTATTGCAAGCACAAGATAGAATCGGATGAGCGCGCGAAAGTGCATTCACATATACAATACAAAGGGGGAACTAGGATGAAGAAATGGTTATCGTTACTTGTAATGGGATTATTCGTACTTATGTTAAGTGCTTGTACAGCTACGGAAAATGCTGGGGAAAAACCAAGCACAGAAACAGAAGGAGAAAAAGAGGAAGCAGGAACAGAAACAGAGACGTCGCCAACAGAAAAAGTACTCTATTTGAATAATGAAAATGAACCAACCTCTTTCGATCCATCGGTAGGGTTTGATGCAGTGTCTTGGAATTCTTTAAATAATCTAATGGAAGGGTTAGTAAGACTTTCAGAAGACCATCTGGCAGAGCCTGCAACAGCTGAAAAAGTGGATGTGTCAGATGATGGTTTAACGTATACATTTACGATTAAGGATGATGCAAAATGGTCTAATGGTGATCCAGTTTTAGCGAGTGATTTTGTGTATGGCTGGCTTCATATGCTTAATCCGGAAACTGCATCTCCAGCAGCTTTTCTTGCATACTTCATCGAAGGAGCGGAAGCTTACAATAGCGGCACTGGGACTGCAGATGCAGTAGCGATTAAAGCTTTGGAAGAAAAAGTGTTTGAAGTGAAACTAAATACACCAACAGAAGCATTTTTAAATATCATCACAAACCCAAGCTTTTTCCCGGTTAATGAAAAAGTAGCAACAGAAAATCCAACATGGTTTGCAGAAGCGGACTCATTTGTAGGGAATGGTCCATTTAAACTAGCAGCGTGGGAGCATGATGTGAGCTTTACATTTGTGAAAAATGAGAACTATTGGGATGCGGATACAGTTAAACTAGACAAAGTAGAGTGGGCGATGATAGACGATTCGAATACAGAATATCAAATGTATAAAACGGGTGACTTGGATATATCGTATGTTCCAGCTGAACTTGCTGATCAGTTAATGAATGACCCGGAACTTAAAAATGAGGACCAAGCAGGGCTATATTTCTATCGTTTCAATACGTCAATGGAGCCATTTACAAATAAAAAAATTCGCCAAGCATTTGGATTAGCGGTAGACCAACAAGAGATGGTGGAATTTGTCACGAAAAATGGGGAAAAACCAGCAGAAGGATTTGTTCCTTATGGATTTATCGGTCCTGATGGCAAGGAATTTAGAGAAACTGCGGGGAAACTAGTAGGTTTTGATGCAGAAAAAGCAAAAACGTTATTAGCGGAAGGTATGAAAGAAGAAGGCTATACAGAACTTCCAGCAGTCACATTAACTTATTCAACTAGCGATTCTCATAAGAAAATTGCGGAAGCACTTCAAAGTAAATTTAAAGAAGTATTGGGAGTAGACGTGGCACTACAAAATGTGGAACCGAGTGTGTTCGGAGCAGAACAAAAAGAATTTAAATATCAATTATCCCGTTCTTCTTTCTTATTTGATTATGCTGATCCAGTGAATGCGCTAGAAAGCTTTATTACTGGTTCATCGATGAACCGTACTACATGGTCCAATGCTGACTTTGATAAACTAATTACGGATATTAAAAATGAAACGGATGAAGCGAAACGCTGGGCTATGCTAATAGAAGCGGATGCATTATTGATGGAAGAAATGCCGATCTTCCCACTTTATTATTATAATCAAGTGACGCTTGAAAAACCGTCAGTATCAGGTATTGTTAGACATCCAGTAGGTTATTTAGACTTAAAATGGGCTGACAAAAACTAAAAAGACGCGGCACTTTACTTAGTGCCGCCCTTTTGTTTTAGAAGGAGAAGATAGAGATGAAAATTCGTCCAAAACGATTACAAAAAGGAGATACGATTGGTATTATTGCACCTTCCAGTCCTCCAAACTTAGAACAGCTAAAGTGTTCTTTGGCATTTTTAGAAGAGCTAGGCTTGTCTTATAAAATGGGGAAACACGTAGAAAACGTACACGGTTATTTAGCTGGTACAGATGAAGAGCGTTTAGAAGATTTACACGAAATGTTCGCGGATCCAAGTATTGCCGGAATCATTTGTGCGGGTGGAGGATACGGTTCTGCTAGATATACCGATAAAATCGATTTTCAATTAATGCATGAATGTCCGAAAATTTTCTGGGGCTACTCAGACATCACTTTTTTACATACAGGTATGAATTTGTACTCTGATATCGTGACTTTTCACGGTCCAATGCTAGCTTCCGATATAGGGAAAGATACCTTTTCCGACTTATCGAAGAAAATGTTCGGACAGCTATTTGAACCGATGGAACTTCATTATACAGAAGCAATATCTCCCCTCGAAAGGCTTTCAGGAGGAGTAGTGAGAGGTGAATTGACAGGAGGGAACTTATCGCTCCTTGCAAGTGGTATTGGAACAAAGTACGAAGTCGATGCAAGAGGAAAATTATTGTTAATAGAAGACATAGGGGAAGAACCATACCGAGTGGATGGCATGCTCAATCAGCTAAGACAGGCGGGTATATTGGAGTCTGCAGCAGGTTTTGTGATTGGTGATTTTAATGACGCAGAACCCAAAAAACGCAAAGTTTCCCTAACACTAGATGAAGTGCTAGATCACTACTTAGCGCATTTAGGGAAGCCCGCTGTCAAAGGATTTAAAATCGGACACTGCGAACCGCATTTTGCTGTTCCACTAGGAGCGGACGCGGAGCTGGATGCAAATAATTTATCACTAGTAATTTTACCGGGAGTTGAATAAAGGAGGGGCGACTAATTGATTATCCAATCTATTGAAACGTTCGACGTAGCTATACCACTTACTAAACCGTTCAAAACAGCATTAAGGACAGTCACTACGGCTTACTCCATCTATGTGAAAATTACTAGTAACGACGGTATTGTTGGATACGGGGAAGCCCCTCCGACACATGTGATTACGGGAGAGTCAATGGCTAGTATTCGGTATGCGATTAATGAAATAATTGCGCCGCAGCTTATAGGGTTAAATCTTTTAGAAAGTGAACGTATCTTTCAAAAACTAAATGGTTCACTAGTCAGAAATACGAGTGCCAAGGCGGCGGTTGATATGGCACTTTATGATTTACTTGCCAGACAAGCTAACCTTCCTTTGTTTCAATTTCTCGGAGGGTTTAGGGATACACTTGAAACTGATTTTACAGTTAGTGTAAATGATCCACAGGAAATGGCGGATGATGCAGAAAGGTATATTAAAGACGGATTTAGTGTGTTAAAAGTGAAAGTCGGTATAGGTGATGTGAAGGAAGATATTGCCCGAATTCATGCTATTCGCAAACGAATTGGATATGACCCAAAACTACGACTGGATGCCAACCAAGGTTGGAATGCGAAAGAAGCTGTACGAGCGATTTGTACGATGGAAGAAGCGGGGCTTGAAATTGAATTAGTCGAGCAACCTGTTCCAGCGCGCGATTTAGAAGGATTAAAGTATGTTACTGACCACACAGAGACGCCAATTATGGCAGATGAAAGTGTATTTTCCGTCTATGAGGCAAAAAAGGTATTAGAAATGCGAGCAGCGGATTTGATCAATATTAAGTTAATGAAATCTGCTGGTATTTATAATGCCATTAAGATTAATGCACTTGCAGAAGCAAATGGTGTTGCATGCATGGTAGGCAGCATGATTGAAACGAAAATAGGAATTACAGCCGCTGCCCATTTCGCTGCTAGTCAGCCAAATATTGAGTACTTCGATTTTGATGCACCACTGATGCTGGCAAAAGATTTCGTTTCTGGTGGGGTCGTCTATGAAGGAAGTCAGATGACGTTTTCAAAAGGGCATGGTCTTGGTATCTCAAGTTTGGAAATCATTTAGGAGGGATTTGGATGGGAGCAATAGCGAGGGAGTGGGTTTGTTCTGTAAAAGTAGCAACGATTTGGACGGAGCCGTCTTCAGCGAGAGAACTGGATACCCCTGGGACATCGAACCCGGTTTTATTGGCAGAGTGGTTGGAAGCATTGACCTATAAAGAGCGACTCGCACTTTGTGATGAAAACCGCATCCAAACCCAGCTACTTTATGGGGAACCGGTGCTTGTAGAAAAGATAGAAGGTGAATGGGCAAAAGTCATTGCTGTGTGGCAACCTTCTAAAAAAGATACTCGTGGATATCCTGGTTGGGTGCCGGTAAAGCAATTACAAAAATCGGTGTCTGTAGATTTCATCGGTGTTGCACGTGTATGTGGTTCGAAAGTGCAACTATGGGATGTAGAGGGGGAACCGTTACTTATCGTTCCGTTTAATACAATCCTACCAGTTATCGCAGAGAATGGATTCGCATTTATTGTTCAAACACCTCATGGGCAAGCACTGCTAACGAAAAAGGATGCTGCATTTGCAGCGTCTACAGAACAATTTGCAAAACGCACTGCAGAAGATGCAGTAACCCTAGGTGAACGTTACTTAGACTTACCTTATTTATGGGGTGGGATGTCAACATATGGCTACGATTGTTCTGGATTTACGTACAATATGCTAAAGGCATGCGGGTATTTAATACCGCGTGATGCAGGTGATCAAGCGGTTAGTGGAGAAGAAGTTTCGCTACATAATCCATCCGCTTGGAAAAAAGGGGACTTGTTGTTTTTTGCAAACGATGAGGGCACTGGTCCAGTTCGGCATGTCGGATTTTATTATGGAAATGGGCAATTATTGCATTCACCTTCAACAGGAAAAACAGTTGAAATTTTGACGTTAGCAGGATCAAAGCTAGAAAAGGAAATTTGTGCAGTGAGAAGATTTGCCGTTTAGGGGGGATTTACATGGCAGAGAAAGTTCTTTTATCCGTACAAGATTTAAAACGACATTTTGAACTCGGGCGCGGTGAAACGTTAAAAGCGGTAGATGGTATTAGTTTTGACATTGTAAAAGGGGAAACATTTGGCCTGGTTGGAGAGTCTGGTTGTGGCAAGTCTACTGCAGGTCGAACGATTTTAGGATTATACAATAAAACGGAAGGTAATGTTCTGTTTGAAAATAAAAATGTCCATGAAATGAACGATAAAGAGCGAAAAGAATACCTCAAAAAGATGCAAATGATCTTCCAAGACCCGTATGCTTCCCTAAACCCAAGATCAACCGTACTAGAGATTATTGCGGAACCAATGGAAGTACATAATCTGTATAAAACGAAAGAAGCATTAAAAAGCAGAGTATATGAGTTACTAGAGGATGTAGGTCTAAATAGGAATCATGCTAACCGCTACCCTCATGAATTTTCGGGTGGACAAAGACAGCGGATAGGAATTGCACGTGCACTAGCATTAGACCCTGAATTCATCATTGCAGATGAACCAATCTCGGCTTTAGACGTTTCCGTTCAAGCACAAGTGGTGAAGTTGTTGCAGCGATTGCAAAAGGAAAAAGGGTTAACGTATTTATTTATTGCACATGATTTATCCATGGTGAAATACATCTCTGATCGGATAGGAGTTATGTATTTAGGACATATGGTGGAACTCACAACAAGTAACCAATTGTATGATGACCCGTTGCATCCATATACACAGGCATTATTATCTGCTATTCCTATTCCAGACCCAGATATCGAGGAATCCCGTGAACGTATTTTGTTGCATGGAGAGCTACCGAGTCCAATCAATCCTCCATCTGGTTGTGTTTTTAGAACGCGATGTGCACATGCCATGTCAATTTGTGCAGACAAAAAGCCTTCCTGGAAAGAACAAGAACCTGGACATTTTGTGGCCTGTCATTTGTATAATTGACATACGACTAAATTTATTGTATTCTGAAAACAACTTAAAGAAAAAGGAGTGAGGCATTATGGCAAATTTAATTTTCAATACACAAATCAGTAAGTTCATGATGTCCCACTCTCAATATATCTAAAAAAGCATCGTTTTTTATGCTCTTCTTTGGATATGCTTCTTTTCTAATGACCGGGAAACCATGATTGCTGATTTGTGCAATCATGGTTTTTTTATTGTCTAAAATTAGGAGGAAGTTAAATTGAATTTAATCGAACAATATGGTTGGAATAATACATGGGAAGAAAAAAAGCAAGGTAATGGAATTGCAGGTCGCGTTCTTTTAGAGCATAAACATTTATATCGAGTTATAACAAATGAAGGAGAATGGCTATGTTCCCTTTCCGGAAAGTTTAAATTTGAGCATGGCCGTGAAGCTTTTCCAGCGGTTGGAGATTGGGTTGTATTGGAACAAATGCCGGGAGAGGAAAAAGGAATCATTCATGAAGTACTTCCTCGAAGCTCTCAGTTCTCGAGAAAAGTGGCTGGCTTAACAATAGAAATTCAGTTGGTCGCAGTCAATGTTGATTATGTATTTCTCGTGATGTCCTTAAATGACGACTTTAATGTCCGTAGATTAGAGCGGTATTTATTGGCAGCATGGGATTCTGGAGCAACACCAGTAGTTGTATTAACCAAAAAAGATGCATGTGACGACTTGGCGTACTATATAAGTGAAGTAGAATCGGTTGCTTTTGGCGTAGATATATTCGCGGTCAGCAGTGTGACAGGGGAAGGGATCGATAATCTAGCGAATCTTTTATCTGCAGGCAAAACAGGAGCACTTTTAGGTTCTTCAGGAGTAGGAAAGTCTTCTTTGATCAATGCCTTGTCCGGTGAAGAAGTAATGGTTGTTAACGATATTCGAGAAGATGACAGCAAAGGCCGACATACAACGACACATAGAGAGCTTACATTACTACCGGGTGGCGGTTTATTAATAGATACTCCGGGGATGCGAGAGTTTCAACTTTGGGATACAAGCGAGGGAGTAAGTGCGAGTTTTAAAGATATTGAAGAACTTGCGGAAGGATGTCGTTTTCGGGACTGTAAGCATGAAAAAGAACCAGGCTGTGCTATACAAGAGGCGATACACACAGGTGCGCTTAAAGAAGACCGGTATAGAAGCTATGTAAAGCTAATGAGAGAGCTTGCTCATATCGAACGAAAAAATGACGTTGCTGCTCGAAAAGTAGAGCGTGATAAATGGAAACAAGTTACGAAAACACAAAGAAGTAATTATAAAAAGAAAAAATAAAAGTTGCGATAGAAAAAATGAAGACTTCCTAACTACTAATCTGTCTGATTAGTAGTTTTTTTTAGGGAAACATAAAGTAGACGGTATGCCGTAGTTTTGGGATACTGCGACGTAGTGCGTTGACTAGTGACCGCTATGATTTTCGCTGCAGGACGGACGCTTTCCGTGGGGTGAGTGATGAGCCTTCACCGCCGCTTGCGCGTACGTTGTGAAGTCTCATCTTACTCAGGTAGAGGAACAAAGGCTAAGAAC
>NZ_JBFTLO010000024.1:0-79171 GCF_056396485.1 Psychrobacillus sp. 05T411
TTTACTTAAAGTTGATTTACTTAAAGTTGAATTTAATAACCTAGTAGTTGAAGAAAATTCATATCTCGCATTTGTACATTGTGCTGTAACGTTTGCTGCTCACCAAGAAGAATCTGGTGAGATACTTCGTCAAATGACAAATCGGTTCACATATGGTTTAAAAATAGTGAATGAATCTTGGGTCATATCTCATGAACATTCATCATTGCCTATAAATATGGAGACTGGTAAGGGAATTTTTAACTTGAAGTAAAAAATAAAATATTTTGATTGGAGGTAAAGGGATTGATGCAGCAATTCCTTTATTCTTATTAAGCTAACGGGTGCTTTAGTAAAGTTCACAGGGTTGCACAGACCTCTTTTCTTCTTTAACTAAAGCGGCAGATTAGCTGAAGTGTACGAAATATGAAATTAATTAAGTGAGGTATACAATGACTGATAAAAATAAATTACTCCTCTTATGTGAGAAGTTTATAAAAAAAGAATATGGTCTTATTGAATTTCAAAGTAGAATGGGAACAGCTAACTTCCCAGAACAACTAAGTGATTTTCAGGATAAAATTATAAATCAGTTAGAAATTATCCAATTTACTGAGAAAGAAATAGACTACTATCGAAAAACATTAGTGGTGATAGTGGAATTAAAAAACTACTAAAATAAGAATTCTTGTTCAACTAATCTTTTTGCAAGTTTTTTTATACAAAAACAAGATATAATACAGCAGGAGCTGGATGGAAAAAAATCCTTTCAAAACTTACATAAAAAAGTTTGAACAAATTTAATAAAAGATGTTTAATTATTTTTAAGCGGGGTATATAAATAGTACTAGGCGAAACTACCGTAGGAAGGGACTGGTAAACTATGTGTTTACAAGAGACTCCAATGGATGATTTGCACAGCCTTGGCGGAAAATTTGCTTTACTGACAAAAGGTACTCTCGTCGGAAACCGATATATTTAGGTTCAGGTCCAACGTGTTTTACCTGGAAGTGAAAGAAAAGTTTTTTGTGGAAGTGCACCTAAATGTCTGGTAGTTTCATATCAGATGACATAAMTGCACTGACGAGATGAATGTGGAATTGTCAGTTACGGTTTAACTTAGCAACATTAACAAATTTTCCAAGTGTATTCCCTCTTAAGGGAAGAAAGCGTACTCCTATTTGGATTACGCTTTTTTCTTTCTTTTTTTGTCCCTGTGGTAGAAACAATTCTACCCTATTCTGACAATTTACTGCAATTCAAAAAATAAAAGTAAAACCCATAATCTATAGTGATTTTATATTATGTCTTAAGGTTTCATAGAATTTGTATTAAGTGGCTTTAAAATAGGGCACACCTTCCACGTAGTCGAAGGTACTGAGCAATTTTAGCAAATCCTTGACATCGTTTCCCACCTTGAACACAGAAGATTAAAGTACTTTCCTCAATCATTTCAGTCCAATCTGGAAAACACCTGAGTAGTAATAATCATTAAAATTATCAAATAATTATGGTAAACTATTATTTTGCATACATAAAAAGGTTTTCGCCAAAACAGGTAAAGGACAACTATAGAATTTTTTTATAACTGACTTAACTTTTTTAAATTTCCTTTTAATTTTATGTTTCATTAATATTAGACTAATGAATCTGAATATTTAATATTTTATTATTTATTGGTTTATGTTATTAATTGAAAACTAAGTAGAGTTGAGGTGTTGATTTTGCTGGATGAGAAAAGTGTATTGTTTAAAGAAGTAGAAAGTTTAAGTGATGTTTTATTTAGTATTAGTGATTACATCCATGATAATCCTGAATTAGGTAATGAGGAATTTAAGGCAGTTCAGAAGATTACGGAGACATTAGGAAACTATGGTTTCACTATTGAAAAAGGGATTGCCGGATTAGAAACTGCCTTTATCGCCACCTATAAAAATGGATTGGGAGGTCCGGTAATTGGATTGCTTTGTGAATATGACGCATTAAAGGGTCTTGGCCATGGATGCGGTCATAACCTACAATCTGCATCCGTATTAGGAGCAGCCATTGCTCTTTCGAGGCAATTGAGCCACAAGGATGTAACGATTCAAGTAATCGGAACTCCTGCCGAGGAAACAACAAGTGGCAAGATTCCGATGGCTAACGGAGGATATTTTGACCATCTTGATGTGGCATTAATGATGCACGGTGGTGACCGGACAACAGTTGATGGAAGATCACTAGCTGTAGATAACTTTGAATTTGAATTTATCGGAAAGGAATCACACGCTGCTGTGGCTCCTGAACAAGGAATTAGTGCACTAGATGGAGTTCTTATGACCTTTAATGGAATGGAATATTTACGCGAGCATGTTCGTACGGATGTTCGAATTCATGGCATCATCACGGATGGAGGGAAAGCTCCTAACATTGTACCCAAAAGGGCAACAGCCAAATTTTCCGTTCGTGCGAAGGATCGAAAATATTTAAATGAAGTTGTGGAACGAGTGTTTAACGTAGCTAAAGGTGCGGCATTAGCTACCGGAACTAAGGTAATCATTCATACTTTAAAGTCACTGGAGAATAAGTTGAATGTTCAAAGTTTAAATGATTTGCTCTTAGAAAATGCACATTTTTCAGGAGCAAAGAATATTACACCACCCCGTGAAAGAACTGGTTCTACTGATTTCAGTATTGTCACTCACCGCGTGCCTGGTGCATGTATACGTGTTTCTTTTGTACCCTATGGAACATCAAATCATACAGAAGAATGGGTGGAAGCCTCTAAAAGTAATGTTGGAAATGAAGCAATTTTAGTGGCTGCCAAGACATTAAGTGGGACTTGTCTAGATTTAGTTTATTCACCGGAATTGTTAGATAGGATTAAAGCTGAATTCATAGTTGCAAAACAAACATTAGAAAGCAATTCAGAAGAACTTGTGTCAACTAATTAATTTACAACCAAAAACTAGGGGGATTTATATGAGGGGCAAATTTTCAGCTTTATCGATTTGTGCACTAGTTTCTATCTTGTTACTAGCTGGCTGCACCACTACATCGAAAGGTGCAACTACAGAAGTTTCTAAGGAAGAAGATAAGACATTAATCATTTCCTTAGGGCCGGATCTTATGACATGGGATATTCATAACCATACAACTACAACTACAGAGGCAATTCACGTTAATGTATTTGATTACTTATTGATGAGAGACAAGGCAGGAGAAATTCAACCCCATTTAGCAAAAGAATGGAATAAAATCGACGATACGACTGTAGAGTTTAAACTCAACGAAGGCATCAAGTTTCATAATGGGGAAGATTTAACAGCTGAGGACGTTAAGTTTACACTTGAAAGAGTTGCAAAGGATGATACTCTTCGAAGTCATGGTGATTATGACACGATAAAAGAAGTTAAAGTATTGGATGATCTAACGTTTCAAATCATTACAACTGAACCTGATCCTATGCTTTTGAGCAGAATTTCAAGGCAAGCGTCCGGAATTTTACCAAAGGATTATATTGAAGAAAATGGATGGGATAACTTTGAAAATAGTCCAGTTGGATCTGGCCCATTAAAATTTGTTGAGTGGAAAAGGGATAATCAGATTGTATTAGAGCCTAATCCAGATTATTTTGGAAAGAAAGTAACAAATGTTGACCAGGTTATTTTCAGAGCTATTCCTGAGGATTCAACTAGGGTTGCTGAACTTTTGTCAGGAAACATTGATATTGTTGCAAATGTTCCTCCAAGTGATTGGGAACGAGTAAAAAGTTCTGACAATAGTCAAATTGTTAATGGACCTTCTAATCGAAATTATATGATTTTTCTTCGAACACAGGAAGGTTGGCCAACTTCTGATGTGAAAGTTCGAGAAGCGATGGATTATGCCATTGATGATCAAGCAATCGTGGATAGTTTGTTAAATGGTGGTGGAACTCCGTCACTTTCACGTGTGAACCCAGGAGACATAGGCGCACAAGAGGAGTTATATGGAAAGTATAACTACGATGTTACAAAAGCAAAGCAACTATTAGCAGAAGCAGGTTATGAAGATGGGCTGACTATAGAATTATCTGGTCCAACTGGAAGGTACATTCAAGACCGTGAAGTAATGCAACTGATTGCTGGGATGCTAGAAGAAGCAGGGATCAAAACAGAAATGAATTTGATGAAGTGGGAACCATTCGTTGAGTTAAGAGAACAGCAAAAGTTTAAAGATGGTTACTTAATAGCACTAGGTTCTTCGTTTTTTGATGCTGGTCAGTCACTAAATTACTATGGCACGGATCGTGCTAGTTCGATTAACGGTTATAGTAACCCAGAAGTTGACCAGTTATTAAGCGATGCTGAAACGTCAATGGATGAAAGCGCTCGCATTGAAATGTATCAACGTGTTCAAGATATTGCAAATGATGAAAAGCCAATTTTACCTTTATTTCAAATTGACCAATATTTTGGGGTTTCTAAATCTATAGAGTATGAAACAAGAATGGATGAGCTTATTTACATTCCAGATATAACAAATATGTAGTCTAATTTTAAGAAGCACTATGCTTATTGCCCCTCCCTTTTTTCATCGGAAATAGAGAGGGGGAATTTCTATAAAAACGTCATGGGCTTTGTTTTGAAGTAGCTTCGTAGCAATGTACGTGAAAGGGAAGATTGTTATCGAAAATATTATATTACACCGTTCAACTAAAGGAGAGGATAGCCGTGTGGAAATATTTAGCTAAGAGATTACTTCAAATTCCTCCAGTACTTTTTATCGTTACAATCATGATTTTTGTACTTGTTTATATAGCGGGAGACCCTGTTGCTACAATGTTACCTGCAGATGCATCACCAGAGGAGATAGCTCAGTTTCGCCATGCATTGGGATTTGATCAGCCGTTTTATGTCCAATTTGGAAATTATATCTTAGATTTGTTTCGGGGGGACTTTGGTGAATCCTATCAATACGGGACTTCAGCATTAGGACTTGTGTTAGAAAGGCTACCCGCAACGCTTGAGTTAGCTACAGCATCGATGATTATTGCGATTCTAATTGCTATTCCATTGGGGATAATATCTGCAGTAAAACCTAATACTGTCATTGACTTTTTTGCAACTAGCTTTTCTGTATTAGGAAAAGCTATACCAAACTTTTGGCTAGGAATTATGTTGATTTTAGTTTTTTCTGTCACTCTAAAAGTTTTGCCGGTTTCAGGAACAGGAAGCTATTCCCATATTGTTTTGCCTGCCATTACTTTAGGAACGGCGATGTCCGCAGAAATCACGCGTCTTGTGCGTTCTAGTATGTTAGAAATACTTCATCAGGATTATATTCGAACAGCACGAAGCAAAGGCTTAAAATATTCGGCCGTTGTAATTAAACATGCTTTTAAAAATTCATTGGTACCTGTAATTACGATTACCTTCCTTCAAGCCGCAGCTTTAGTTGGTGGATCGTTAATTACGGAAATGATATTTGCTTGGCCAGGACTTGGGCAATTGATCATCCAAGCGGTCTATGCAAAGGATCTTCCAATAATTCAAGCCGCAGTCTTTGTCACAGCGAGCATGATTATATTCATCAATATACTGACGGATATCATGTACCGTGTACTAGATCCAAGGATAAAGTTTAATTAACGAGGAGGTAAATCGATGGAATTGAATAATCAGGCTGAGCTATCTCCTTATCCAGTTGAGAGCAGTAGACAAAAAGAAAATATGAGTAAAAAGTTTCTAGTACTATTAAAAAAGTTATTAACTAGCAAAACGGGAGTTGTAGGTCTCCTTATCGTGTTAACTGTATGTTTGATGGCGTTGTTAGCACCGGTCATCGCACCATACGATCCCAATAAAATTGATACCGCTAATATGCTAAAGCCGCCATTTTGGCTTGTTAACGGGGACTTAAGTCATATTCTTGGTACAGATAATCTTGGACGTGATATTTTAAGCAGACTTATTTATGGTTCGAGAATATCTATTATTGTAGGTATACTATCTGTTGTTGTCGGAGGGTTAATAGGCGTTGTATTTGGTCTTATTGCAGGTTATTATGGTGGAATTGTTGATAGCCTTATTATGAGATTGGTAGATTCTTTTTTGGCGATTCCGACTACCTTATTTTGTATCGTTTTTTTAACGGTATTAAATCCTGGATTGTTCACTCTGATCTTTGTCATTGGTGTCACGAATTGGGTTATGTATGCAAGTTTGGTTAGAAGTGAAACATTAAGTATCAAAGAAAGAGAATATGTAAAAGCGGCGAAGACAATTGGAGTTTCAAATTTTAATATTATTTTCCGTCATATTTTACCAAATGTTTTTTCATCAATTATCGTCATTTCGACATTAAGTATAGCTGGAACTATTATTACAGAATCTTCTTTAAGTTTTTTAGGATTAGGTATTCAACCTCCTGCCATTTCATGGGGTATTATGCTGAGTGAAGGAAGGGAACATCTCGCAACTAGTTGGTGGTTATCGACTTTTCCTGGTGTAGCAATTTCGATTACAGTCCTTGGAATTATTTTTTTAGGAGAATGGTTACGGGATGTACTAGATCCTAGATCACGAGGAACTAAATCTTAGTGAATGGAGGAATGGAAATGACAAAGATGCTTGAAGTAGTCAATTTAAAAACTCATTTTTATACAGATAAAGGAATTATTCCTTCAGTAGATGGCGTGTCATTCACCATCGATAAAGGACAAACAATTGCAATTGTTGGTGAATCAGGCTGCGGTAAAAGTGTCACTTCTTACTCAATCATGAGATTAGTAGATTCACCAGGAAAGATTGTAGATGGTGAAGTTATTTTTGAAGGGAAAGATTTAACAAAGATTTCAGAAAAAGAGATGAGATCGATACGAGGTAATGACATTTCGATGATTTTTCAAGAGCCACTAAGTTCTCTTAATCCGGTGGTTAAAATTGGGAAACAGCTGATTGAAACACTTATCCTTCATCAAAAACTAACAAAAAAAATGGCTAAACAACGAAGTATAGAGATGTTAAATAAAGTAGGATTACCACGAGCTGATAAGATATATGAATCGTATCCCCATGAGTTAAGTGGTGGGATGAGGCAACGTGTGATGATTGCTATGGCATTGGCTTGTAGCCCAAAGTTATTAATCGCTGACGAACCGACGACTGCTTTAGATGTAACTATTCAAGCTCAAATCTTAAAATTAATGAAAGGACTAAGAGATGATTTTGATACATCCATTTTATTAATTACACATGATTTGGGTGTAGTAGCAGAAATAGCGGATAAAGTGATTGTTATGTACTCAGGTCAAGTAGTAGAGGAAGCAGATGTATTTAGTCTTTTTGCAAATCCAAGGCATCCATATACAAAGGGATTATTAAATAGTACTCCCCATCTGGATGATGAAAAGGATGATTTAGAACCAATTAAAGGTAACGTACCTTCTCCAGCGAATCGACCTACTGGTTGTTCCTTTCATCCAAGATGTCCACACGTGAAGGCAATCTGCCGCAAAGAGAGCCCAAATCTAACAAGCTTGGGGGATTCCAATAAGGTCAGATGCTGGCTTTATGAAGAAAACCAGGAGGAGTTGCTTTATGCTGAAAACATTGGAAGATAGCATTCGTTTAAATGGAGAAACTGGACAGCAACTGTTGATCTTAGAAGGTGTCAAAAAGCATTTTGAGGTAGGAGGACATCTTCTTAAAAAGAATAAAGAATATTTGAAGGCGGTCGATGGCATCGATCTAACCGTAAATAGAGGAGAAACTCTAGGGATTGTTGGAGAATCAGGGTGTGGGAAATCAACGTTAGGCAATTTGATAATGGGTTTATTAAAACCTACAGAAGGAAAGATTGTTTTTGATGGAATAGAAATATCCTCATTAAAAGAAAAAGAATTGAAGAAGAAACGGACAGATTTTCAAATGATTTTTCAAGATCCTTTCTCATCATTGAACCCGAGGATGAGATTATTTGATATCATAGCTGAACCGTTAATTACTCATATGAAACTCGATAAAAATGAGTTGGAACGAAAAGTGTTTGAATTAATGGATGATGTAGGTCTAGATCCTTCATACTCCAACCGATTTCCTCACGAGTTTAGTGGTGGGCAAAGACAAAGAATTGGGATTGCAAGAGCTCTTGCACTAAAGCCTAAACTTATAGTATGTGATGAACCAGTTTCTGCATTGGATGTATCCATTCAAGCTCAAATATTAAATTTGTTATCCTCTATTCAAAAAAAATATCATTTAACTTATATTTTTATCGCGCACGGGTTACCAGCTGTTAAACATTTTAGTGATCGTATTGGTGTTATGTACTTAGGAGATCTAGTTGAGTTAACAACGAAAGAGCAGTTATTTAAAAGGCCGATGCATCCTTATACTGCTGGATTGTTATCTTCTGTCCCTATTTCTAGTCCTACATTAAGAAATAATCGTAAGGATGTTGGCATCGAGGGAGATATCCCGAGTCCAGTTAATCCACCATCTGGCTGTAAGTTCCATACGAGATGTCCAATTGCAACCCAAAAATGTAAAGACGTGCTACCAGAATTTACTGAAAAAGAGAGTGGTCATTTTGTTGCCTGCCATTTTCCGTACTAGATTTATAGAGAAAAGCCTATAATAAGGCTTTTTTCATATGTTCGACAAAGCTTTTAACCGGTGAAAGCTCAAGGGAAGACTCTCGGTACATTAGCCATGTCTTCCGGGTTATTAACTCATCATTTTCGGCTCTTAAATCATATGTATAGAATGAGTCATGTGAAGTAAGAGCTGATTTAGGGATGATGGCATATCCTAAATTATTCGCAACCATCTCTTTGCATGTTTCTACCTTATCAATCTCCATGCTAATCATTGGAGCTGATGTAAAGTTCTCTTGCCACCAATTTTCAATTAGTTTGGATAAAGGGTTTGAAGGCTTTTGCGTTTTTCTAATAAGGTTATTCGGCTGATAGGAAATCATTGGTGTAGAGGGCAACTCTTTCAGCTGGATAGGTCTAATAGAAATAATGGAAATTGGATCTTCATGTAAAAGTATCTTATCTTCATACCAATCATAGTTTCCTGTTACAATCCCAATTTGAATAACATTTTCTTTTAATAACTGTACAATCTCTGAACTCCAACCAGAATTTATCTTAACTTGCACTTTAGGAGTCAACTCCAGGAATTTTTTAATGATAGGGGGTAGACTGTACAACGCAAAATTACTAGAAACACCTATTCTAAGTCGTCCCTGGGTATTGTTTTTGATTAAACTCATATAATCCTTCATTTTACTTATCTCAAGTAGCATATTTTTTGAGAATTCAACTAAGTAATCCCCCTCGGGTGTAAACCTCATTTTGTTACCTTCTCGTTTCAGAACTTTAATATCATACTCCTGCTCAATTTGCTGCAGCCGATAGGTAAGAGCAGGTTGAGACATAAATAACCGATTCGCTGCCTTCGTAATATTTTGTTCCTCATGTATAATCACTAACAATAAGCAATCTTGTTCTTTCATAAATTGGAATCTCCTCTTTGTGAGACGTTTGACTAGGTTAAGTATAACTATACTTGAATTATACACGCTTAAAAAGAGTCCCTGTGCTAGAGTTAAATTTAAACTATTCTGATTATTTTGCGTTTTATTATTTTGATAAAATGAAACTATGAGGAATTACGGGATGGTCTAATTTTCGCACAGTTTGACTAATTATTGTTTTTCCGAGCTTGAAAGGACTATTGTTCTTCTACTAACGGGTGCTTTAGTTAAATATTCGCTTTCCGAAATAATCAATCATCAGTATAGAATTCCTGCATATTATATTGTTAAAATCATAACATTACGAAAAACATGGGTTACAAACTTTAATGTAAAATAACCTTGGAGTACGATTTGATGGGTTACCAACTATAATGTAAAATAAAGTTTTCTGAAACATCTGTATTTCGTTGCTATTATTGAATTTTGGAGTTACCAACTATAATGTCTCTGGACAATAATATTGATCACAAATAAAGTTGTTTAAAAATAGGGAGCATTTAATTACAATATATGTAATCAAATGCTTTTTTATAGGAGTGGAAATAATAAAAGCATTTAAAAATGCGGGTCATTTTGATTTTTAATATAGTTGGGATGTTCACTGGAGGTAGCATAAAATGTTTTTCAAAAGAAAACCGAAAATAAATGAAAAGACAATCAAGGAACTCATGTGGAAACTGGAAACAGCGTATACAGATAAAAAAATCGAACAATTGTCGAAAACGTTTCATCCCGACCATCTCCTTTTTAAATCGGAAAATTACTAGCAGGTGCTAGAGATTTTGTTGTTGGTGAATATACTTCTAATAAAAAATTGCCGAGAAAAATATCCCATTCTCGACAATGTGGTACCTTAAAATGAAAAATTCATTTACAGTTCTTTATTCATGAGTTAAAATCTATTCCCATTTAATCGAATTGAATCTTATATATCCAGTGTCGATCATTTTCCAATCTTTGGTTGAACCTCCTGGGAAGACAGAAATGTGAGCTGTATCGATTTTGGAATCATTTGTTCGATAAACAATATCTCGTTTTTCTAATTTTAGTTCGTCATCAAGATAAATCATTAAAATTCCATCATGGTTACTGCCTGTATTTAACTTTACCAAATATTTAATTTTATGGGGTTTACCATCCGTTAAATATCCAATCGTGGCTCCAAAAGTATCACCATAATTGCCCGGTTGTTCTTTATGATAAACATATGGAAGCAATCTTCCATCTTCTCTCCACATAATGCGAACACTAAAGCCATCCCCGTTCCATGCAGGAGTACCACCAGTATAGCCTACACCACCACTAAGTCCTGGTAATTTTCCCCCTTTACTCCAAGGAAAGTTTTGGTCAAAAAAGACTTCATACTCAAAAGTATATGTATCTTTTTTAGCCATATCAGCTTTAATAATGCCTCCACCATGTGAACTTCCCACTGAACCTTTTGGGAGTTCAAAAGTTAATCTTCCTATATCATCAATTTTTAATCGATTGCCACCTTGTAAAACTCGATAGTTACCAAAATCCTCAGTGACTTGATTGCTCCCATAAACAGTCCATGCGGGATGATTCTTGAAACCTATCAATCTATTCCCAAAGCCACCTTCTTTAAATCCAAGCTCTTTTTCGTCAGTATTTGAAGTGGAAGGGAGGTATTTATCCTCTACCAATGAGAGCTTGGCTTTAGATGGAGTTTCATATTTTATAACATTTGACTTTTTTCGAACAAACCTCCGCCAAGTCCATAATAACCACTATCTTTACTTTTATAACTGTAGACTCTATATTCTTCACCTTTACGTAAGGTTCTATTGATTTGTCCAAGTATGCCTTCATTGTTATTTTGGTAAAGTTGAGCTGTATTTAGCACAGTTATCTTACCAATTTGTCCTTTTCTTAATTCTGTTTTTCCCCACATTACTTTAGTTGATGCTTCCGTTATAGTAACAGTGGATAATAGCAATGCTGGAATTATTAATGCCGATAAAAAAATTCTTTCATATATATCCATGCACCTCCAATATAATACTCAATCAATATATCGGTATTTTATATTGATTATTTACTCGCAACGCTAAACGCAGAATAAAGAAAAAAGAGAAGTTGAGCGCGCTCATTTTCTCTTTTTTCTTTATTTGAAGCTAGTTATGTCCCAGCCTCCTTATATTGATCTCAAAATTTACTAACTTTATTATCATTACATATTTAGTGTAGGACAAATAAAGTTGGAAATGTACAAACGGATAGTAACAATGCTTATTTAAATAAATAGAAGTTCCTCTATCCTGTTTCCATATATTTAGGGTAATGAAACATAATACTCATCAAATTTAATTTGATTGGTTCTTTAGGGAAAATTTCTTGCTACAATGTTTGGATTTTTATTTGGGCATTTGGTAGCGATACTAATATCATGTTTTTTGTTGTTATGGTGTTTTAATACTACTTTTAGACTTTAGGAGCATTACTAATCTAGTTATTTTTATTATTGTTTTGTAATATAGCGTTAATAATAGCGTAATAATCTTCCTCTATACTAATAAACGGAATAGGGAATAGTTAGCAAAGGAGATAGAATAATGATAAAACGAATTACTTCAATTTTTTTGACAGCAACGATCTCCATGTCTGCGTTTGTAAATCCTACTAATGCGATGACCGGAGGAACGGAAGGGACCAATCCCTGGATGAACACCAAGCTGTCGGCTGAGGAGCGCACTGAGCTGCTTCTCGATGAGATGACGATAGAACAGAAAATTCAACAAATCGCCATATCGCGCTTCAATGAAAACGACACTGGTGAGACAGTCGTCATCAACAGAGGCGGTAGTAACAAGTACCAGAATGGCGAATTCGCACCACAAGGTACCTTGCCAGGGTGCGAGTGGCAGGACACTGGTCGGCAGATCCGTGGAATTGAGGAACTGGGCATCCCCACAGTCCGCATGACCAATGGTGGTACGGGCGTAAAGGGCGGATCGTGTGGCAATGACCCGGAGGCGACGGGACTACCGTCTACCCCAGCACTGGCCGCGACTTTCGACCGCGAGCTGAACTATGAGGCTGGCCGAATTTTAGGGGAAGAGACTCGTGCCTTCGCGCATCACGTGTTACTCGGGCCGGGCATGAACTTAATACGTCACCCATACGGTGGGCGGAACTATGAATATTTCAGTGAGGATCCGTACTTGACGGGTATCCTGGCGACTGAGCAAGTCAAGGGTATCCAGGCTCAAGGGGTACAGGCACAGCTTAAGCACTTAGCCGGCAACGAGCAAGAAACTGAGCGTTGGACGATGGGTGTCCAAGTTCCTTCAAAGGCCATGAACGAGCTGTACATGTTGCCTTTCGAGATGACTGTCAAGGATGCTGACCCAGCTTCAGTGATGTGTTCATTCCCGGATGTTAACGGGACTTATGCTTGTGATAGCTCTGAATTACTCCAAGATGCCTTACGGGACAACTGGGGATTTGATGGTTACGTTATGAGTGACCGTCGCGCAATTCACGACACGGTTGCTGCTATTAAGGCGGGCACGAATGTCGAGCTTGACTGGGCACCACAGTACTACACTGAGGAGAAAATCCAGGATGCTCTTGATTCAGGTAAGGTAATCGAGGACGATATCGACAATCTTCTTCGTCCGCGCTACATTAAGATGATTGAGTTTGGACATATGGATGAGCCTTACGACAAGTTCCTGCCGGAGATTGTCGATCCGATTGCTAATGGTGCTAGCGCACGTAAGATGGCTGAGGAAGGGGCCGTGCTGTTAAAGAACGAGAACGACTTCCTGCCATTGAACGGCGAGCCGAAGTCTATCGCGTTGATCGGTGTCGAGTGGTTCGCCGGTGGGGCAAAGATGTCCCCACGTTCCATTCGGGACAATAACGAGAACGTCGTGACTCCTTATACGGTCACTCCACAGGAGGGCCTAGAGAACGTCATCGAGGAGCTAGGCTACGACACTGAAGTAACGTACAACGATGGTCGTGACCCAGAGGCTGCCGCTGAGTTGGCTGCTGAGTCCGACGTCGTGCTGCTAATGGTCGGCGACAACCCGCATGAGACTGTGGACCGCGATACCCTTGGCTTCCCAGCTATCGACCTTGACAAACACCCGGAACGAGAGAACTGGGTGGAGCAGGAGCTGCTAATCGATGCGGTTCTAGAGGCCAATGCGGAGAACACCGCTGTTGTCCTGAAGACTTCCGGTACAGTACTTATGCCATGGTTGGATGAGGTACCAGCAGTGCTTGAGGCTTGGTTCCCAGGCATGGAAGATGGCAATGCTGTGGCCAACTTGCTTTATGGTAAAGTTAATCCTTCTGGTAAGCTACCTATGACGTTCGGTGCGACCGAGCGTGAAGCCGCCTTCGCAACTGAGGAGCAGTTCCCTGGAACTCGTCAAGATACTGGCAAGCCAGGTGGCCCAGGAGCGTATGGTGATGGTTCCGACCAATTAATCGCCAAGTACACTGAGGGACTAGAGATGGGCTACCGCTGGTATGAAGCAAATGATGTGAAGCCAGTATTCCCATTCGGGTACGGCCTGTCGTACACGACTTTCGAATATAAAGATCTTAAGGTGAAACAAGTTCGCGGAGGCAATGGCAATAACGGCTCGTTAGCTGGTATTGACGTGTCCTTCAATATCAAGAACACAGGCGATGTTGCTGGTAAAGAAGCGACACAGGTATACTTGACACTGCCGAATGAAGCAGGGCAGCCGACTAAGCGACTTGTTAACTTCGAGAAGGTTGACCTTAAGCCAGGTGAGAGTAAACAGGTGACTGTGCGTATTAACCAGGCTGACTCCAACCACCCGTTCTCTTATTTCATTCCGGAAGAACCGGACAACCTAGCGAATTGGGCTGATGGCGAGTGGGCTACTGTTGATGGGAAATACCGCGTGCATGTCGGTGGTTCCTCGGCAGTCACTCCGTTGGAAAAAGAAATTCCGTTGAACTTCAAACTTAACAAAGACAACGGCAAAGACAATAACAAAGGTAATAAAGGTAACAACAAAGACAATAACAAAGGTAATAAAGGTAACAACAAAGACAATAACAAAGGTAATAAAGGTAACAAAGGTAACAACAAAGGCAATGGCCAAGGCAACAACGATGGCAACAGCCAATGATAATAGCAATGGCAAGGGGAACTTTAATCGGTAGGAACCCCGGCCATGGGATGAGGTCGGCGACCCGTTAGGGGCGTCGGAGCATCCGAAAGCGGTGAGCGCGTGAGCTCACCGTTTTTCTCGTCGCTTCTATGGATGATGAGAGGGACGAAAAGAGTTCAGAAAGGACGTGAGAAGTTTGATGAAGGAATCCGATAAGAATAGCCGACGGGGTTCGGCGCATTCGTGGTGGGTGATCCTTGGCCTGGTGGTCCTTTTGACTGCATGCACTGCCCGGCAATCCGACGGACCGGTCGAAAGAGATGAAGTCGTAGAACCTGCACCTTCTGAGAGAGATGAAGCCATAGAACCTGCGCCGTCCGAGCGCGGCGACTGGCAGTCCCCCGGCTTGGTGGACCGCTCCGGAGCGCCGATCGAGGTGCCGACGCCGGGGCAGGCCACGGGCAGGCGACTTGACGTTACGCACTTTGGGGCAAATCCGGATCCGGACTCAGACGACGACGCAGCGGCCATTCGGGCGGCCTTGGAAGCGGCTGTACCGGGTGACGAAGTCGTACTGCCGGCCGGCACGTACGACCTGCGCTCCACTGACCCGGCCGACGAGTCGGCGAACATCGTGCTGCGCAGCGGCGTGGACCTGCGCGGTGAAGGTCAGGAGAAAACAGTGCTGCTGACCTCCCTGGACGGCGGGGATGACAGCCGGGTAATCCGTGGCTCCGGCGTCCACGACGTCATCGTCGCTGACTTCACTATCACTTCCCGTCATGAGGGCCCACTTGGCGACGACCCCGACGATGGTGACGCGGGTGGCGGGCCGATGTACGGGATCCACCTCGGAGCGCATAAAGGGCAGGCTAGCTCCCAGATCCTGGTGGAGAACCTGGGCATCCGTAGGTTCGAGCGCCACGGCATCTCCGTCAAGGCCAGCCGTGAAGTGACTATATCAGGAAACTACATCAGTGAGGCAACTGCCGTTGGACCTGGTGGACAAGGCTACGGCATCGCTATCGAGGGCTCAAGGGACCAACATGACCCGGATGCCACCAACGATTCCCGGCACAATGTCGTCATCGGAAATACCTTCGATGGCAAGCATCTGCGGCACGCTATTTTGTTGCAATTCCCCACACACAATAATCTCGTGGCGGAAAACATCATCGTCGGCAGTCACCTCGACGCCATTGACCTGCACGGCGAGGGTGAATATCTGAACGATATCCGAGATAACACGGTTATCGGTGGGCAGCGAGCGGGCATTGCGCTGGGCAATTCCGGTGGGGCAAAGAACAAGCACGACGCATCAGGACCTGGAAACTGGGTTCACTCCAACTACCTGATTGGAAACCGTCAGGGGGTCCTCGTCATCCTGGGAACTCCTGACACCCTCATCGAGGACAACTGGATTACTGCCACGGAGGATTCGAAGACCGGCATCGAGGTCCGCAATGCGCCTGGCACGGAGTTGCACGATAACCACATCACTGGAGGGAGTGATGGCTTCTGGGCCATCTGGCTCAATAAGGATAGCGGCACCGACGGACGGGGCAAAGGAATCCCCACAGGCATCAGGATCGATTCCAACGTAATTCGACAGGCAGCCAACGGCATTAAGATTGATGCAGGGGAGGACCTCAGCGTGGTCGAAAACGTCGTCGACGGCATAGACGGAGCCGAGCTGAGGGTAGCTGACGGGATCGAGGTCGCGGGTCAGGGCTCAAACTAAGAGAGTTGGTATTTGATTCCCGTGCTAAAGAAGTGGCTAGTTTGTAATTTTATCCTAGTATTTTATGATTAGAATCTTACGAATTAACATTCTAATTGTAAATAACATGAAAACGCTTGGAGAATATTTCTCTGAGCGTTTTTTCTTCCCATCTTAAACTACTAAACCCGTTAGCATTTCGCACCATTAACCCGTCTTTACCATAAGATAAGAATAATTACTTCTTCTAATAGTTATCGACTATCCAATGAATTTTATTAAAATTATTTGTTAAAAGAATAAGTAGCCGTTTATTTATACTGAAATAGGAAGAAATTTATATGAACAAGCTCGAAATTGTAACTTATTTGTGAAATTATTTTTTCAACTAATGTTTATTTAATTTATCCTTTTTTAAGTCTATGTTAATTGGCTTTTTTTATTTTCCGTATTATAGAATATTCAGCCGTAGTAAGTTCAAAACCTTTTTCTAAAGTGCTTGTAAAGTCGAGTTGTATAAATTATCTAAAACAATTAATCCTTTTAATTGAGAATAGTTATCAATTATTGTATGCTAGATAGTAGCAATACATATAATTGAGCGAGGAGAATATATCATGCAAATATACTGGACTAAAATAAATAAGATTATTGAAGAAACACCTGAGGTTAAAACGTACCTGCTCGACTGTCCGAAAGACTTTACATGGGAAGAAGGTTCCCACACCCACTTCGCATTGCAAGGTTTTAATGCTGGAGATAAACCAAACCGTAGCCTGATTCGCCATATGTCGATTTCCACTTTACCGCACGAAAATTCGATTGGTATTACAACACGTATCAGAGAGCAGTGTTCTGAGTTTAAAACGATTTTAAGAAATCTTGAAGTCGGCGATGAAGTTGCAATATTTAAGACCCATTCGAATGTACCGCTTAAAAGAGAAGAAAAAAACGTTTACCTGCTGTCATCAGGTGTTGGTTTGGCCACTTTCAGACCGCTTGTACTTGATTATTTCGAACGTGCTGACAACGTCAATCAAATTCATTCTTTGAATATCGATTCATCAAAAGATTTCTTGTTCACTAATATTTTTGAATCTGCACCTGACAAGAAGTTCACATCACAGTTCGTCGATAATCGTAAAGACTATTATGAAGAAGTGAAAAATCTTGCTGCAGACAAGGATGGACTCTTCTATGTTGTAGGTAGCGACGAATTCCTCGTGCAGAACATTGAAGTACTGCGTGAGCAGGGCATCAAGCCAGAACAGATTATGCTCGACAAACACGAACAAAAGCTGTCTGAGTTTTTATCGATTGAATTGTCCATTTAAACGAGACAAAATAGTTTCTTAGTAAATACTAAATAGATGATTGATCAGTGGGCGACTGTGGAACAACATATTTTTATAAAAATTGTATAATACTTCATAAAGAATGGCCCGTTTTGATCCATCTTTTTTCAAAATAGGGTCTTTTTATGTAACGTAAAATATGGGTTTTCGAGGTGTTTTTAATCGAACATTATTCCAAAACAACATTGGAATAACAGTTGATCATTTAAAATGAAGTTCGATAAAACCCTTTATTAGAAACTGCACTCCAACTATTAGACATCATCTAACAATTGGAGTGCATTTTTTTGACCCTTAAACTCCAACAGCATTGTTCAATTAAAGTACTCCAATCTTAAATATCAATTCTTTGACACGCAACTAAAAGGTTGCTTATAATAGAAGTATGTGGGACAAAGACGCTATATTCAAGGCACTCAGTGATTCATCTCGACGACTGATGTTAGACGAACTAGCCGAACGCAAGGAAATGACATTATATGAATTAACGGCACGTCTCATTATGAAGCACAACCTTACCATTTCACGACAAGGGATAGCCAAACATCTTTCTCTATTGGAAGATGCAGGGCTTGTAAAATCAAAGCGAAAGGGAAAATATCGAGTACTTATGTTCGACAACGAACCACTAAAAGACTTGCTGAAGGAATGGATAGAATAATTTTAAAAAATAGGATCAAAATATCCCGCAGACGTAAGTAAGGGGTCAAAAAAGTAGATGAAGTCACTGAGTTTGTTATGAATGGATGACATTATAGGAATAGGGTTTCGGGCGAACAACTGGTTTTTGCTTAGAGCCATAGTACCAGACGACGCAAATATCAATGGAGGTAAGAACAATATGAAAATTATAGTTACTAGTATATTTGTACAAGATCAAGACAAGGCATTAAAGTTTTATTCAGAAAAGCTAGGCTTTATAAAAAAGCACGACGTTCCAACCGGAGAATATAGATGGATTGCGCTTGTTTCTCCCGAAGAGCAAGTAGGTACTGAGCTTTTGCTCGAACCCAATAATCATCCAGCAGCCAAAGAGTATCAAAAAAAGCTATTTGAAGAAGGCATACCAGTAACCATGTTTGGTGTTGCAGATATTCATAAAGAATACGAACGATTATTGGAAAACGGCGTGAAGTTTACAATGGAACCGACAAAAATGGGCGAAGTCACAATAGCTGTCTTCGACGATACATGCGGGAACCTTATTCAGATAATACAGCAGTAAACTTTTGACGGCATAGGACTAATTCAAAAAGTATATTTAAGCTTGGCATTTGATTAAAATCATCTATCCTCTATTGCTTTCTTAGAGGATAGATGATTTTTTCATGCACTCAGACTAATAGGACAGATTGTGGAAAGAATACTTAAATTTCTATAAAAAAGTTCGAATAAGATAGGGAATTATTAATATAAGAATTGAACCTACAATAGTTATGGATATAATTTTGATTAAATCTTTTTTTAGAAATTTGTTTAAAATAGCCAAATAAAGAGCTCAATGTGCAAATTAATGTTACAGTTAGAAAGAAAATTTTAAACATGAGTAGGAGAACAAATATGATTGAGGTAAAAACATCGCCATTAAGTGATGGAGAATTCAATAGAGGCGTATTTGCAACATGCGATATTAAAAAAGGGCAACTTTTCCATGAAGCACCTGTCATTTCTTATCCAAACGAAGAACATCAATACATTGAGCAAACGCTACTCGCTGATTATGCTTTTGAATATGGAACAAATAAATCGGCTATCCTTCTTGGGTATGGAATGTTGTTTAATCATTCTTATGAACCTAATGCAAATTATGAGATTAACTTTAAAAATCACACATTTGACTTTTATGCTTTTACAGATATAAAAGCAGGAGATGAAATTCTAATCAATTATAATGGGGACGTTGATGACAAAGATCCACTTTGGTTTAATCAGGAATAATAAACGCCCCCGCTAGAAACATTCACGTTCATTCCAACAACGTGAATGTTCTGATTTCAATGTTTGATTCTCACATAGAGTACAAACACTAAGTAGCACACTAAAAATAGATCTCCTTTTACCTATTAACTGTGTCGCTTTTTTAGCAACAGCTTACTTCCATGAGGACTTTCACTTTTTCTTTGTTGAAAGCCTCCCTTTCTGTACAAAAATTTTGTTATCTCCCAGTTTCGACAGTATAATTACTAATTAAAAAGGGGGAATCTACTTGAAAAATATCACTTCTGAATCCATCTTTTCCACACTTCTTTTGACCATTAAACAAGCTTTTGCAGTAAATAAGAACCCCCTTCCTTGGATGAAGGCTTTTTGCGCAGGTATTTGTGCTGGTTTACCAGTGCTAATCGGTTATTTGTTGGGTAGTTTAGAGTACGGACTTATTGCTGGTCTCGGTGGCTTAACATATCTTTATGTATTTAATATACCTTATGCATTTCGGGCTAAAAAATTATTTTTTGCATTAATGGGGTTATCGATTGTAATGGGACTAGGCACGTTGGTTGCACCTTATCCCTTTGTATCAGCGTTTGTCGTTGCTTTAATCGGAGCTATTGGTACATTCTTGTTTGGGGCTTTACGAATTACAGGTCCGGCAGCAATCTTCTTTGTTTTAGCTTTTTTAATGGGTACAGGAATGCCTGTGGATCCATCATTAGCTCTACTACGTGCAGGACTTGTTTTTCTAGGTGGAGCATTTTCTTGGGTTATTGGTATGATTGGTTGGTTTAATAACCCCCATGGACCAGAGAAAGTGGCAGTAAAGAAAATATACGCCGAACTTGCTGTTTTTATCGAATCGGTGGGAACGGAAGGTTTCGATAGCTCCAAACAAAAAATCGGAACTTCTTTAAAATCAGTAGAAGAACTTCTCTTGTCTGGATRCATTCCTTGGCGAGTTTCGGAAACGTTTAAACGCCTTGTTTTATTGCACGAAGAGGCAAATAATATGTTTCTGTATGTGCTCGAAAATATGGAAAAGCTAGAGAGGAAATTGCCAAGCGAAATTGGAGAGACCCTTCGAACTATTTCCAATACAATTGAAAAGAAAAAGCCAGAAATTATCCCATCACTTGAAGTGCCTAATAACCAGCTTGCCCATTTGTATGAAATAGTAAATGAAGCTAGCATACTTCTATATGAACCGTTGTCCCATATTCAACGAGAGATAAGTATTTCTAAGCCATCTCTTCGTATCGTACTTGGAGGAGCATTTGATAAGAATTCTGTTGTATTTTTGAATACAATTAGATACGGTTCTGTTCTTTTTGTAGCTGCAGTTATTGCACAATCATTTGATTTTAACCGCTCGTATTGGGTAACGTTATCGTGTGCCGCAGTTTTATCAGGGGCTACTATTATGGCGACATTCCATCGGGCGATTCAGCGTTCAATTGGAACAATTATTGGCATTTTAACCGCTACAGCTATTCTCTATTTTCAACCAGAGGGATATGTCATTGCAATCGCTATTTTTCTTTTGACATTTTTAACAGAACTTGCAATTGTTTTGAATTATGGGATAGCAGCTTTATTTATTACTCCGAATGCATTATTGCTTGCGGAAAGTACTGCAAAAATACATGATATCTCCTATTTTGCATCTGCTCGTGTATTGGATGTACTCATCGGATGTGCAATCGGTATAATTGGGACTCTCATTATGAACAGGAAAAGTGCAGCAAGTATGGTTCCCCACACAATGGCAAAAACAATTCGAAGCCAACAACAGTTTTTTCATACACTTTTTTCGAGCGAATCTAGTCTAATAAAACCTGAATATTCAAGAGAGCTAAGCAAAATGCAGACAAACCTTACGAATTTAAAAATTGTCTATACGACTGCTTTAGGAGAAATTCCTAGAGATAAAGGACGGCTGGATCGTCTATATCCTGCGATCCATTCGATTGAACAGCTCGGTTATTTACTAGATACCTCGGCTAAATATAAAGATCGACCTGTACTAACTGATAGCGAACTTTCGCAAATGCTACTCGTATTTGAAACAATGGCAAAATCAGCAGAACAGGAAATAGGATTTTCTAAAAAGTCGATTCCTGCTATAAAAAGATTTAATAAAATACAAGCGGAAGTCCAACGTCTGCAGGATTCACTGCATGCAAGTGGGATGAAGGGTGAATGAAATAGAAAAAGGAGTGCAGGTATAGAAGCCTAGCACTCCTTTTTCTATCTTAGCAAGTCAATCGAATCTAACCTAACCTAACCTCTTAGTCTGCTAATAATTTTACTCAGTTAGTATCTATTATCTCATATTTAATCTCATCAAAAACATTACAATGTTCATCGAATTTGTCCTGCTTTTCCATCTGTTAAATCTTGTTTAATATCTGTTGGCGCTTCCATTTCATTGATAACAAATCCTTTTGCGAAGGTGTTTAAAATACTAATCAGGCGTTTCGTCATTTCGGCAGGGGTTACATCAAAATCTTTTGCAATCCAGTCCATGATTAAACCAGCTGTACCGTAGGCCATATAGCGTTTTTGTGCATGATCATCAACAAAAGGAGCATCATATTGAATTTCGAATTTAACTTTCAATAATTGAAAAATTGCATCAGGTAGTTGGTGGTGAATATGTGGTAATGTATCTTTTAACAGTAATAGCTTAAAGTAATCACGATGATCGTAAATGTAATACAGTAATTCGAAAGAGTCTGATGTTAACTCTGTTACTTTCATCCGATTATCGCTTTTATACTTAGACACGCTGTAATACTGAATGGCTTCGAACATTTCATCCATTAATTCTTTAACAAGATCATCTATATTTTGATAATACACATAAAAAGTTGTTCGATTGTATTGTGCATAATCGACAATGTCTATTACCGTAACAGCGCTGAATCCTTTTTTAAGTACCATTTCAATAAATGCGTTTTTTAAGAAATGCTTTGTACGTAAAGATTGGGTGGAATTGGGTTTCATAAAATATTTCTCCCCTATTAGACAAATTTAATGAAAGTGTTGGTTTCTTCAACATTATAGCAACTTTTACGGATGGTATATAGTAAAGAAGGTGGAGTAAAATATGATTGTAAGTGACGTAGAATCATTAGGGGGTACTGACAATGAGATTTGAAAACAAAGTCGTAATTATTACAGGTGCTGCAGGCGGTATCGGTAAAGAGATTGCTCGTAAGCTTGCTAGTGAGGGGGCAAAGTTAGCACTTGTTGATTTAAATGAGGAAGCAGTGCAATCTGTTGCAGCAGAGCTTCACTTAGGGAAAGATCGTGTCCTTACATTAAAAGCAGATGTTTCAAAAGAAGCAGAAGTAAAAAATTATGTGGATCAAACAATTGCAACATTCGGTCGCATTGATGGATTCGCAAATAATGCTGGGGTTGAAGGACCAGCAAAAATTTTAGAAGAAATTACAGAACAAGATTTCGATTTCGTATATAGCATTAACGTAAAAGGTGCTTTCTACGGTTTAAAATATGTATTACCAATCATGAAACAGCAACAAGCAGGATCAATTGTTAACACCGCTTCAGTAGCAGGATTAATTGGCTCGCCAAATATGATGCTGTATAACTCTTCCAAACATGCATTAATGGGTATGAATAAAGTAGCGGCGTTAGAAGCTGCACCTTATAATGTACGCGTTAACACAGTAAACCCTGGTGTCATCAATACACAAATGATGCGTCAGATTGAATCAAAAGTAGCTCCAGGAGCAGCGGAAGCAGCACAATCAGCATATCAAGAGGCTGTTCCAATGAAACGCTATGGTGAACCACAAGAGGTAGCGAATGTCATTGCATTTTTACTGTCAGATGAAGCTTCTTATGTAAGTTCTTCATCTTACACAATCGATGGGGCATTATATAATATTTAAAAACGGAGGGAAACAACATGAAACGTTTTGATGAAAAAGTAGTAATCGTTACAGGTGCAGGCTCAGGTCTTGGACAAGCAGCTTCCCTTCAATTGGCAGCGGAGGGCGCTAAATTAGTATTAGTGGACTTAAACGAAGCAGGCTTAAAAGAAACAGAAGAAAAAGTGTTAGCCATTGCTTCACAAACTGAAACGTTATTAATAACGGCAAACGTAGCGGATGAAGATGCTGTAAAAGGCTTTGTAGATGCAACGGTTGAAAAGTTCGGCAAAATTGACGGCTTCTTTAACAATGCAGGAATCGAAGGAAAACAAGACTTAACAGAAGACTTCGGCATCGAAGAGTTCCAAAAAGTTGTTTCCATTAACTTGAATGGTGTTTTCTACGGCATGAAATATGTATTAAAAGTAATGAAAGAACAAGGCTCTGGTTCAATTGTGAATACTGCGTCTGTTGGGGGTATTCGCGGGGTTGGTAATCAATCTGGTTACGCGGCATCTAAACACGGTGTTGTAGGGCTAACACGTAACTCTGCGATTGAATATGGGCAATTCGGCGTGTCGATTAAAGCAATCGCGCCAGGTGCAATTATGACACCAATGGTAGAGGGCTCATTACGTCAAATGGGTGGCGATAATTGGGAAGAGATAGGAAAAGAGTTTGTACAACCAAACCCAATGCGTCGCTTCGGTAAACCAGAAGAGGTTGGTTACTTAGTTGCCTTCCTACTTTCCGATCAAGCAGATTTCATTAATGGTGTAGTTGTGCCAATCGATGGCGGCCAATCTTATAAATATTAATTATTGTCGATTTATTCGATGAATCGTTAAGTTCACAAAAGGTATTGGGAAACCAATACCTTTTGTGTGTGCTCTGAATTGTTTGCGTGCCTGGCACCATAAAAGGCATATATACTAATTATGCAATTTCCCTGTTTTGAAGAAATAAGTTATCAGTGTTATCCGAAGAGTTGTTTCGACAACTCTTATTTTTTCTAAACCATAAGATATATGTTAACCTTTCCATGTTAATTGGAAAGGTTTTTTGTTTCAATTTTCCTTTTAGTCAGTCTAAAGTCTCAGGTGAAATTCAACTTAAAGACCGATAAGTAAAATGGAGTGCAATTGTATAGTTACATAATAGAAGACTTTATAAGTGAAAGGGGGAATCATTTTAGGAGTAGTTGGTTTTAGATTTTTTGTTTTTACAGGTATTTTATCTTGAAACAGAGGTGACTTATGAATTATAGAATTATCCGTAATGACCTATTAAAAAGCAAAGCAGTCAGTTTTACAACAATGGTATTTGTTGCTGTTTCAGCTATGCTTGTTTCGCTTGCGGCAATACTCGTCGTCAATCTTTCGGGCGCAGTCGATAACCTGATGACACAAGCGAAAACTCCACATTTTATGCAGATGCATTCGGGTGAAATGGATACAGCACGGCTTACATCTTTTGCGGAGCAACATAGCAATGTCGATGAATTTCAGGTAGTTGAATTTCTAGGCATAGACAGTGCGCAAATTATTCTTGGCGATAAATCGCTTGCCAATAGTGTCCAGGACAATGGTCTCAGCGTACAGAACGAAAAATTCGATTACCTTCTTGATCTTGATGGTAACATCCTCAACGTATCTGACGGTGAACTGTATGTTCCAGTAAGCTATATGAAGGACAACACGACAAAGGTCGGTGACAAGGCCGTCATAAGCGGGAAGGAATTTACCGTTGCGGGATTTCTCCGTGATTCAACGATGAATTCCTCACTCTCTGCATCTAAGCGATTTCTTGTAAGTAGCCATGATTACGCGGACATGAAAAACCTTGGAAGTACGGAGTATTTGATTGAGTTCAGATTAAAGGATTTCTCGGAGCTCGGGGCATTTGAAACTGCTTATGCGACAGCAGGACTTGAAGCGAACGGGCCAACAGTTACCTATACACTTTTCAAAATGATGAACGCGATTTCGGACGGAATGATGATTGCAGTTATCCTTCTTGTAAGCGTACTTGTCGTTGCAATCGCGTTTATGAGTATACGTTTTACGCTTCTTGCGAAAATAGAAGACGATTACCGTGAAATTGGCGTGATGAAAGCAATAGGGCTCCGTCTTTCCGACATAAAGAAGATTTATCTTTCGAAATACATGGCAATTGCCGCTACAGGTAGTATTCTTGGGTATATTCTTTCGCTTGTATTTCAAGGTATGCTTCTTGAAAATATTCGGCTTTTTATGGGGGAGAGCGAAAATTCCACTTTTGCTTCTGTCTTAGGAATCATCGGCATCCTGCTTGTATTTCTTGCAATTATTGCTTATGTAAACTTCGTTTTGAAACGCTTTCGGAAAATATCCGCCGCAGAAGCAATACGCTTTGGTACTTCTCAGGAAAAAACTACGGGTGTAAAGCATTTTTCCCTGAGTAGAAATAGGTTCTTTAACACGAATATTTTTCTCGGTATCAAAGATGTTCTCACAAGGAAAAAGCTGTACAGTACTATCTTAGCGGTGCTGGTGATTTCGGCATTTATCCTAATTGTTCCACAGAATCTATACAACACGATTTCCTCCAAAAGCTTCATCAATTATATGGGGATTGGAAACTATGACTTGCGTATACAGACGAGCAATACCGCTGAAAAGGAAGTTGCTGATATTTTAAAAACGATAGACAGTGACAGGTCCATTTCAAAATATGCCCTTCTTACAACAAAAACATTTAAAGTAAAATCGAAAGACGGATCAGAGGAAAATATTAAAATTGAACTCGGCGACCATTCGGCATTTCCTATACAATATTCCGAAGGCAGAGCACCTGTCGGTAATGATGAAATTGCACTTTCAGCTATTAACGCAAGTGAGATGAGCAAAAAGGTTGGCGATGTCATTACGCTAGTGATGGAGGGGCAGGAGAAAGACCTCATGGTAAGTGGAATATATTCCGATATTACTAACGGCGGTAAAACTGCAAAAGCTGTTTTTACCGACCATTCGGCGGACATTATTTGGAGCATTGTTAGTGTTGGGATTTCGGATAAATCGCTTGTAGAAACAAAAGTTTCGGAATATACGGACAGTTTTGACTTTGCAAAGGTGTCCGACATAGATGAATTTGTTTCGCAGACGCTTGGCTCTACAATAAGTTCTGTTGAAATGGCATCCTATGCTGCCGTTGCCATTGCATTGATTATTACAATACTTGTTACACTGTTATTTATGAAAATGCTTGTTGCAAAGGATAGGCATTCCATTGCTGTCATGAAGTCGTTTGGTTTTACAAACTCAGACATTAAGATGCAATATATATCGCGGTCCATATTCGTATTAATAGTAGGCATTGTTGTCGGTACGCTTCTGGCAAACACACTCGGAGAGATGCTTGCGGGTCTGATGATTTCCTCGTTTGGAGCGTCGACATTTAATTTTACGGTCAATCCGCTTTCAGCATACCTGCTTAGTCCACTATTAATGGGATGTGCAGTACTTATTGCAACAATAATTGGTACATCAAATGCTGGAAAAATAAAAATATCCGAACATATAAAGGAGTAGAGTATGAACAAGATTATTATCGGTGATCATATCGTAAAATCTTTCGGCCAGGGCGATGAAAAGCATAATGTTCTAAGCGAAGTGACTGTTGAAATAAGAGAGGGCGAGTTCGTTGCAGTTATGGGACCATCAGGCTCGGGAAAATCAACGCTAATGTTTGCGCTGAGTGGAATGGATAGTGTTGATGGTGGAAACGTCTTTTTTGACGACAGAAATTTATCGACGGTAGGAGAGAAGGAGCTTTCAGATATACGTAGAACAAAAATGGGATTTGTTTTTCAACAGCCGACCATGCTCAAAAACTTGAATATCCTCGACAACATCATTCTTCCATCTATGCGTGACAACAGAAAAAACGTTGACAACATTTCGGAAAAGGCAAGAGTGCTTATGAAAAGGGTAGGTATTGAAGCGCTTGAAAATCGCGATATTACACAGGTTTCGGGAGGTCAGCTTCAGCGTGCAGGAATATGCCGCGCACTTATGAACAACCCGAAAATCATATTCGGCGATGAGCCTACGGGAGCACTAAACTCAAAATCTGCACAGGAGATAATGGACATATTTTCCGAAATCAACGCAAACGGTACAGCAATTATGCTTGTCACGCACGATGCGAAGGTTGCGGCGCGGACGGAGCGGGTTCTGTTTATGCGTGACGGAAAAATAGTGAGAGAGTTGAAGCTTCCGAAGTTTGTTGGGAAGGATATTGATGGAAGAGTTGAAAAGGTTACCTTGAAAATGCGGGAAATAGGAATCTGAATGTTGAGTATCAGGAACCCAAAACGAGACATGTATTTTTGTATGATGTCTCGTTTTTTTACGTTATAATATCCGTGAAGTGATTGAAAAGAAACGAACAACTTTGTCTTATAAAAAAATCAGGAGGAATAACTATGACTAAAACAGTCCAAAAAATCGTTCCGCATTTATGGTATGACAAAGAAGCAAAAGAAGCAGCAGAATTTTACACTTCTATATTTCCACATTCCAAAGTTACAGATATAACAACATTGCGTGATACACCATCTGGTGACTGTGATCAAGTCTCTTTTGAAATTTGGGGACAGAAGTTTATGGCAATCGATGGTGGTCCATTTTTTAAGATCAATCCGTCCATTTCCTTCATGGTTAATTTTGATCCGTCGAGGGAAAAAGATGCAGTAGAGAAAATAAGTGAGGTTTGGAACCAATTGTCCGAAGGTGGTACAGTGTTGATGCCATTCGGTCAGTATCCATTTAGTGAAAAGTATGGTTGGATTCAAGATAAGTATGGACTGTCATGGCAGTTAATACTGACGAACCCAGAAGGTGAAGAGCGACCTTCGATAGTGCCGTCCCTTTTGTTTGTCGGCGAAAAATGTGGGAAAACGGAAGAGGCGATTCATTTTTATACGTCCGTTTTGAAGGATGCAAAGCAGGGCAGTCTCGTACGTTACCCTAAAGGAATGGAACCTGACAAAGAAGGGACCGTTATGTTTGCTGATATGATGCTTGAAAATCATTGGTTTGTTGCAATGGACAGTGCGCATGAACATAAATTCAGTTTCAACGAAGCCATCTCATTTATGGTGTATTGCGACACACAAGAAGAGATGGATTACTATTGGGAAAAGCTTTCTTTCGTCCCTGAATCGGAGCAATGTGGCTGGCTGAAAGATCAGTATGGCTTGTCTTGGCAAATCGTACCGAGCGTAATGGACGAAATGATGCAAAATGGTACACCGGAGCAGATTGACCGTGTAATGCAAGTGCTTCTAAAAATGAAAAAATTAAATCTGGCCGAATTACAGCAAGCATACAAGGGAAAATAAAGGTTTAGATTAATAAAAGGATGATGCTTCGAAAGTGAGCATCATCCTTTTTTTATGCGCCGGTACTATAATTGATTATTTTTATTTTAAAAATGTATCGAACATTCATTCATAAAATTTTTTATTCTCTTCAAATTGCGGATAATAGGTGGATTGGTCACTGATACTGTTATCCCCTTTAATATGCGCCGTCCAGGTAGGAGAAAAAAATGCTTTTACTAGGGATATTAAGTTTGTTCTTTACATTGGGGCACTAATGCCATCTAGGACACTGAAAAATGTTGGAATGGCGAAATTATTCTTTTATATAAAGATAATTTTCCTTGACGTTAATACAAGTGATATATATAATTCAAAGCGTAATCATTACGATTTATGGAAAGGGAGAGTTTTTATGAAAATTTCTTTTACAAAAGGGTTAGGCCTATTAACTATTAGTATTTTACTAGTATTAGCAGGGTGTCAGGATTCAGGTTCATCCGAAGCCGAGTCTAATGAAACAACAGCACCTTCGTCAGTTGCAGAAGGTTCATCCAAAACGCAAGAGCAGACATCTGAAAGTGAACATGATCACAGTCATGTAAGTAATGAAGAAACAAAAAAAAACTATGATGGCTATTTTGAAGACAGTCAAGTGGAAGATCGTTCACTCTCCGACTGGGAGGGGGACTGGCAATCTGTATATCCATACCTACAAGATGGTACGCTTGACGAAGTATTTGCTCATAAAGCAGAACATAAAGGTGATATGACAGCAGAAGCATACAAAGAATATTATAATATAGGTTATAAAACAGACGTTGAGCGTATCGTGATTAAAGGTGATATTGTAACGTTTTTCAAAAATGGAGAAGAATACAGCGGTGAGTATCACCATGACGGGTACGAAATTCTAACGTATGATGCGGGGAATAGAGGAGTAAGATACATATTTAAACTAGCTGAAGAAAAGGAAGGACTTCCACGGTATATTCAATTTAGTGATCATATTATCTTTCCAACCGAATCTGATCATTACCACCTATATTGGGGGGAAGACCGTGAGGCTTTATTAAAGGAAGTTACGAAATGGCCTACCTACTACCCGTCAGAATTGGGTGGACATGATATTGCCCATGAGATGATAGCTCATTAATCATTAATCATTAATCATTAAACAATAAAATATTATTGTAAATCGATAAATAATGTGTTAAATTAAAAAGGACAATAATAAGTGAGGTGTCTTTTTTGAAACGAGGAACAACATTATTTTTAAAGTTAGCGCTTATTGTTATGGGAATGCCGGTTCTGGCTTTGTGTATCTTTTTAGTGCCGGAGATAGCAAGTTTTGTTACAGAATTGTATCCGGATCACGTGTATTTAAAATATCTCGTATATGTCGATTTGTATGCTGCAGCAATACCTTTTTATTTTGCTTTGTATCAATCTTTTAAACTGTTAGATTATATTGATAAGAATAAAGCCTTCTCGGAATTATCTATAACAGCTTTAAAGAAGATAAAATACAGTGCAATCACAATAAGTATTTTGTTTGTACTAGGCATGCCACTTTTCTATATGATTGCAGAGATGGACGATGCCCCGGGTATTATCCTAATTGGAATGGTTCTGATTTTTGCTACTCTAGTGATAGCAGTCTTTGCGGCAGTTCTTCAAAAGCTACTGAAAAATGCCATAGATATAAAATCTGAAAATGATTTAACGGTCTGAGGTGAGGATATGGCGATTATTATTAATATTGATGTGATGTTAGCAAAACGAAAAATGAGCGTTACGGAGCTTTCGGAGCGGGTCGGAATTACGATGGCCAACCTTTCCATTTTAAAAAATGGCAAAGCAAAAGCGGTGCGTTTTTCAACATTAGAAGCGATATGCAAAGCTTTGGATTGTCAGCCGGGGGACATTTTGGAATACAAAAGCGACGAAGATGTTCAAGCATAATAGGTAACAAAGCTGGGTATTTAAACAATGATGATACCTAAATTAAAAACACGTTGAAATTGGAAAACAGGTATTAAATACTTAAAGCCAACTTCAAGGTGTTTTTCTGTTGGCTACATACCATTTAAGAATCGACTTGGTGCAAATGATTTATAAAATTTGAATATTGCAATTTTGTTCCTGTGTTGGTAGAATAAATTTCAAATGAATAACTACGCGTTGAAAAGGAAGAGTAAGTAAGTAGATTTTCAAAGAGAGCTTCTGATGGTGGGAAAGAAGCAAATGAACCTTACTGAACATGACCTTTGAGCTTTCGTACCGAACTAATAGTAGGCTACGACGAGAAGGGCACTCGTTATAACAGCAGCAGTATGAATACGTACTGGATAAGGCAAATAGTGTGAGCTATTTGCGAATTTAGGTGGTAACACGAGTCTACTCGTCCTAATCGTTTTTACGATTAGGGCGTTTTTTTATTTTAAAGGAGGAGTAACATATGGCAATTTTCATCGGTGGTGCTTGGCCGTATGCAAATGGATCGTTGCATTTAGGACATATTGCAGCACTTTTACCAGGAGATATTTTAGCAAGATACTTTCGTCAAAAGGGAGAGGATGTTTTATATGTTTCGGGGAGTGATTGTAATGGAACACCGATCTCGATTCGGGCCAATCAAGAACATACAACTGTAAAAGCAATTGCAGATCATTATCATCATGAATTTATAGACTCATTCCATAAGCTTGGCTTTAGCTATGATTTATACACTAGAACCGATGTTGAGCATCATCACAAGTCCGTACAAAAAATATTTTTAACATTGTTTGAAAATGGGTTCTTATACAAAAAGAAAATAGAGCAGGCATACTGCGCAACAGACACTCAATTTTTGCCGGATCGTTTTGTCGAAGGAGTTTGTCCGAACTGTGGTTCAAAAGCTCGTGGCGATCAATGCGACAACTGCTCAACGATTTTAGATCCACTCGATTTATTAGAAAAGCGATGTAAAATTTGTGGGAATGAACCAGAAATTCGAGAGACGGAGCATTTCTATTTTTCATTTAGTAAATTCCAGCAAGAATTAGAAGGTTATGTTGCAAAAGCAGCCTTAGAAAAACGTTGGCGAGATAATGCTATTGCTTTAACAAAACGCTATTTAGCAGAAGGGCTTCCCGATCGTGCTGTAACAAGAGATTTGCCAAATGGGATAGATGTTCCAGTGCCTGGCTTTGAAGGGAAAAAGATTTACGTTTGGATTGAAGCGGTAGCAGGGTATTATACCGCAAGTTTAGAATGGGGAAAACAGCATGATATAGACGTTTCAAAATGGTGGAATACTAGCGCGACATCCTATTATATTCATGGAAAAGATAATATTCCATTCCATACGGTGATTTGGCCAGCCATTTTAATGGGTTTTGGAAATCCAGCTATTCCAACGAATATTATATCGAATGAGTATTTGACACTGGAAAAACGAAAACTGTCCACAAGTCAAAATTGGGCGGTTTGGGTGCCTGATATTTTGAAAGACTATCATCCTGACTCACTTCGCTATTTTTTAACAGTCAATGCCCCGGAAAACCGTGATACAGACTTTTCTTGGCGTGAGTTTGTTTATAGTCATAACGGTGAATTACTTGGTGCATTCGCTAATTTTGTGAACCGCAACTTAAAGTTTATCGAAAAAACATTTGATTCAAGGGTGCCTCAAGAAACCGTGGATGAAATTGTACAACGTGAAATAGCTTCTTTATATCAATCGGTAGGGCGGTTAATAGAATCAGGAAGTTTCAAAAAAGCAATAGAAACAATATTTGAAGCTGTCCGTGCAGCAAATCGTTATTTTGATGAAAGACAGCCTTGGATTACAGTGAATACTAATAAAGTGCACTGCGAAGAAACACTAGCTACTTGTGTGTACATCATTCAAAATTTAGCACAACTATTACAACCTTTTCTGCCTTTTGGGTGTAAAGAGATTGGAAAAATGTTGAATATACAATTTAACAACTGGAATGTTATTGAACTATTGCCATTACAAATTACACATATTAAGCCACTATACGAACGCATAGATGTAAAACAAATCGAACTGGAACTTGAAAAACTAAAAGTAAATGCAATTAATGATTAGCTTAAGTTGGTTCAAGAGAATGTCCCCCGTGTCACGTACAATCCAGAATAGAATATCGTGTATACTAGGAATGAATGTTGAATTATATAAGAAAGAAAAGAGTAGGAGGAATTAGCTTTGATAGAATTTAAGACAACTGATTTGTGCGACGACCATTCAAATTCATTGCAAATTTGTGATATCGACTTCCGTTCTTTCGGAAATAAGAAATGCTTTACAGGAAAAATAGAAACAGTAAATGTATTTGAGGATAATGTGCTAGTCGTGGAAGCACTAGAAAATGTCCCGGAAGGTTCTGTCATTGTGGTGAACGGTCGTGGTTCTAAGGGATGTGCACTTCTTGGCGATCGTCTAGCGGGCATTGCAGAATCTAGAAAGTTAGCTGGTGTTATTATTAATGGTTATATAAGAGATTCTGCTGAGCTTGCGAAAATGAATGTCGGTATTCTTGCATTAGGAACATATCCGCTAAAAAGTAAAAAAGCTGGCACTGGCGAACGTAATAGCGTCCTTCACTTCGGAGGAGTTGACTGGAAGCCGGGAGACTATGTGTATGCGGATGAGGACGGAGTTATTCTTTCTGAACAAGCCCTTTTATAAGGTGCCAGTCACCCAGACAATTCAAGAGGCGTTCTCTGTTTTCACAAAGGGAACGCTTTTTAGTACTTCCATTTTAATTGATACAAGCATTAAATGGAACGTATGTGTGGTATAATATCCCTATAATAAATAGCGCGAGGGGGAAATGATAAATGACGGAACGATGCACGTGGGCAGCGACAAAAGAGCCTTTGTATATGAATTATCACGATAAGGAATGGGGAGTCCCTGTATTCGATGATAGGCTGTTATTTGAAATGCTCTGTCTAGAAGGGGCTCAAGCGGGCTTAAGTTGGTGGACGATTTTACAAAAAAGAGAAAATTACCGAAAAGCATTTGATCATTTTGAAGCAGAAAAAATTGTTCAGTATACCGATGAAAAGTTGCAATCATTAAGAGAAGATACTGGGATTGTACGGAATAAGTTAAAGATTCAAAGCGTCGTAACAAATGCGAAGGCATTTTTGAGGATCCAACAGGAATATGGTTCATTTTCGAATTATATTTGGAGTTTTGTCGATACCAAACCAATTATTAACCATTGGAAGACAGGAAAAGAAGTCCCTGTTACAACTGAAATAAGCGATAACATGAGCAAACGGTTGAAAAAAGATGGATTTAAATTTGTAGGCGGTACAATTTGTTATTCATATATGCAGGCGGTAGGGATGATAAATGACCATACATTAAATTGTTTTTGTCACCCGTCTAATGTAAAAGTCCAAGGGTAAACGAAGTGCCAGGAACCATATAGGTTCCTGGCACTAACTGTCTATTCCCGATTTCCGAAAAACATTTTTAATAATGGGGGTGTAACAAGTGTGGTTATAATGACTACTATAATCATTGCTGTGTAGTATTCTGAAGGTAATAGACCACTTTCAAGCCCCATAGCAGCTAATATTAATGCCACTTCTCCTCTTGAAATCATCCCTGCTCCAATACCCATAGATGATCTTGGATTGAAACCGGATAAACGAGCTCCAGCTCCTGAACCAATGAATTTGGAAATAATCGCAATGACAGAGAAAACAACTATTAACCCAACTTGGTTACCAATACCTTCAAACGATACGGCTAAACCGATGCTGACAAAGAAGAATGGGACGAAAATTCCATAGGCAATTGGTTCGACCTTATGCTCAATTTCTTCTTTAAATTTCGTTTGTGCAATGGCAATCCCTGCAAAAAACGTTCCAATAATCCCTGCAATTCCAAGATACTCTGCAAAGTAAGCAAAGCTGAAACAAATGATTAATCCTGCACTTAATGTTGCTTCTGTAACTTTTAGTTTAGAGAATACTTGAATAAATTTAGGTATTAACCATTTAGAAGCTAAAATAATCAGGATGAAGAATAAGATTTTTTTGCCTATTAATAAGGCAATACTAACGTCAGAACCGACAAAGAAGCTCATAGCAATCGCGATTAAAATAACAACAATAATATCATCTAAAACTGCTGCACCTAATAGGGTAGAACCTTCTTTACTATTCAGCCATCCTAATTCTCTTAACGTTTGAACAGAAATACTGACAGAAGTTGCCGATAATAATAAACCAATAAAAATGGATTCTTCTATCGATAGTCCGTAATATTGGGATGCTGCATATCCACCAATGATTGGAGCTATTATTCCACCGATTGCAACGAATACCGAGGCTTTTAGATTCCGGTTTAAGTCCTTTAAATTTGTTTCCAGTCCTGCTAAAAACATTAAAAGTAGTACTCCTATTTGACTGAAGATAGAAACTATCTCTGTATCCTGTACCCAGCCTAGTAATGCTGGACCAAGAATAATCCCTACTATAATCTTACCTAAAACAGATGGTTGTCCTAGTCGGATACTTAACTGACCAGCTAATTTTGTTGCAAGTAAAATAATTACTATTTGTAAAATAAACACAGATTTCCTCCCATTAAACAGTTTTCTGAACAAAAAAAATACATGAAGGGGCCTTAGTGACAGGCTCCTCCATGTATCGAATTTATCATTCAGTTATGAATCTAGTATAACAGGTCATGCGCTTAAGAACCACCCCAAATATTGGGGAATTCCTTCCGAAGGCAATGGTTAAAATGCCCAGTCGCCATTTCGGAAAATAGGAACGACCGTGCCATCTTGTTTAATCCCATCGATGTCCATCTTGTCAGAACCAATCATGAAGTCAACGTGAACAATGGAAGTGTTCATGCCACTTTTCAGTAATTCTTCCTGGCTCATTTTTGTCCCGCCTTGAATCGTCGTCGGATAAGCTGAACCGATTGCTAAGTGATTGGATGCATTTTCATCAAATAGTGTATTAAAGAAAGTAACACCTGATTGGGAAATTGGAGATGGATCTGGAACGAGCGCTACTTCCCCTAGACCTGTCCCACCTTCATTGTCAAAAACTAATTTTTTTATTGTTTCATCTCCTTTTTCAGCAGAGATATCTACAATTTTGCCATCTTTGAAATGCACTTCAATACCTTCGATTAGCGTCCCAGCATAGCTTAGAGGTTTCGTGCTACGTACAACGCCTTCCATTCGGTGTGTATCTGGTGCAGTAAAGACTTCCTCTGTTGGCATATTAGCGATAAACTCTTCGCCTTTAGGGTTATAACTTTCTGCACATGCCCAAATATGGTTTTTTGGTAAACCTAAAGTTAAGTCTGTGCCTGGTGCAGTATAATGTAATGCGTCGAATTGGCTCTCATTCAATATAGCTGCTTTTTCATTTAGCGTTAGTTTATGTTCATCCCATGCAGCAACTGGATCCTCTTCATAAACACGGCATGTTTTGAAAATTTGATCCCATAAAGCATCGACTTGTTCTTCAGAAGTTGATAAGTCCGGGAATACTTGTGCAGCCCAGCCTGCTCCTGCTGCAGCTGCAACAGTCCATTTCAAGTCATCGTTTTGAGTTGCTACGCGTTGTGCTTTGAATGCTTTTCCTGCAATATTTTGGTAGGCAGCAATTTTAGCAGGATCCACTTCGTTTAGTAGTCCTGGATCACTAGATACTACGGAAAGACGACTTACACGACGATTTAGCACATGATCTTCGGATTCTTGGATTTCATAATCTGGAATGTCGGTCAATACTTCTGTAGATTGGTGCAAATAATGTAGTTTGCTAATTTCATCATCGGACCATTTAATAATGACTTTTTCAGCACCTAAATCATATGCCTCTTTCGTGATTAATCGTGCTAATGGTGCCTGATCAACCGTAATGGTCATTTTCACCCAATCACCAGATTGAACATTGATACCTTTAGCTACTAGTAGTTTTGCATATTTTTGTAAGTTTTCTTCAAAATTAGCTAACATCATAATTCCTCCAATAATTTGTCTTCATTCATAATTTTAGCATGCTTAAACGAAAACAACTCTATGTAAACGCTTAAAAACTTCATTTATGTTCCTCTTTGTTGCAAACGAATTCGCCACTAGCTATGATGGAAGTAGAAAAATATTATAAAAACAGGAGTGGTGTATATGTATCGTAAAGTAGAGGATTTTATAGAAGATTGGGCAGTTTCAGCAGCGGGAACATTAAATGTAATCCAAGCAATTACAAATGATAAACTAGATCAAGCAATAGAAGAAGAGCATAGTACACTCGGTTGGCTTGCTTGGCATTTAGTAGGTGCTGCAGGAGCTTATGGTCATTTTGCAGGACTTCAAGTTCCAGCACCTGGTCGCGATGAGCCAATACCAACAGATGTAAGAGAGATTGTGCAAGCTTATGAGAAGGTAGCAGATGCATTTAAAGCTGAAGCAATGAAGCTCACGGATGATATGTTACTAGAGGAAGTAAATGGATTTGTTGGACCGACAGTGCGTGGTAAATTTTTACGCGGCTTAATCGATCATCAAACTCATCACCGTGGTCAAATGACTGTATTACTACGTCAAGCAGGTTTAACTGTTCCAGGTGTTATGGGACCGACAAAAGAGATGCAATAATAATTGTCATAGTAGAAAAATGTATGGTAAAATGAAATCCACTATATTGAAATGGAGGTTTTCCTTTTGACAGCATCAATGAGACTAAGAATCCAATTTTTGAATCGTTAATTGAATACGTTCAAAAACTCTGCGCATAAGCAGAGTAAATGGGATTGGTCTGTCTATTTTAGGAAAACCTTTATTTTATGATTTAAAAAGAGGGGGACGAGTCTGCCCTCTTTTTTGCTGTCTTTAAACATAAAAGAATAATAGTTACTTCCAGTAAAAAATAGACCTGCTCCATTTACTTTTAAGTAAAAATTATCTATAGAAAAGGTCGTGAAATAATATGGATTCGACATATGAAAACTGGAAAAGGAATATCATCATCTTTTTAAGTAGCCAAACAATATCACTTTTTGGATCTTCTTTAGTCCAATATGCGATTATGTGGCATATTACACTTACTACACAGTCAGGAATGATGATGACACTGTTTATTCTTTGTGGCTTTATCCCCACTTTTATATTATCTCCAGTAGCTGGGGTATGGGCTGATCGTTATAACCGTAAGCTACTCATTATCGTATCGGATGGTTTGATTGCGACAGCTACACTTATACTCGCAATTGTCTTTTTAATGGGTTATGAAGCAATTTGGTTATTGTTTGTTATGGCTGCAATTCGAGCAGTCGGTACAGGTATTCAAACACCAGCAGTGGGAGCTATTTTACCTCAAATTGTCCCGGAAGATAAACTGACGAAAGTGAATGGAATAAATGGGAGTATCCAAGCCATTATTATGTTCGTGTCACCAATGGTCAGTGCGGCCTTACTAACGATGACTTCGCTTGAAGTAATTTTCTTTATCGATGTCGTTACTGCAGCAATAGCGATTATAACCTTATTAGCATTTTTGAAAATTGCAGTGCATGAAAAGGCATCTGAAAAACAAACAACAAGCTATTTAACTGATTTTAAAGAAGGACTAGTGTATATTAAACAGCACGCTTTTTTGAAGAAGTTTTTTCTGTTTTTCGCTTTTTTCTTTGTGTTGATGGCACCTGCTGCCTTTTTGACTCCACTTCAAGTGGCGCGCAGTTTCGGTGACGATGTATGGCGTTTAACGGCCATCGAAATCGCTTTTTCAATTGGAATGATGGCAGGTGGAGGAATTATTGCTTCTTGGGGAGGCTTTTCCAATAGGGTACACACGATGACACTCGCAAGTATTTTAATGGGTGTTTGTACGTTTGCTCTCGGAATTATTCCTGTATTTTGGATTTACTTAGCCTTTATGGGTATATTCGGAGTTGCAATGCCGATTTTCAATACACCAACAATGGTTTTAGTCCAAGAGAAAGTGGAAAGCAATTATCTTGGCCGGGTATTTGGTGTGTTTGGGATGATTTCTACTTCTATGATGCCAATTGGAATGCTCATTTTTGGTCTGATTTCGGATGTTGTAAAAATCGAATGGTTACTCGTAGGAACTGGGATACTAATTTTAATAGTAGGTGTTTTCTTAGGACGTAGTAAAGTATTACTGGAGGCAGGAAAACCGACAGTGAAGGAAGTTTCTGAGTAGAATATAAATGAAGACCGCTTGATGCATTGGCATTAAGCGGTCTTTATCTTGTACGAGCGGAAGTAAATGGAAAATTGCTTACTTACTCAATACCAACTTACTAAAAATAGAATTTTATTAACCAGTAAATGGCTAAGGGAAACAAATCGTTCATTGAAAGCAATAAATTTTAGTCTGAAAGCAACCAAATTAATCCTAGAGCAACCAAATTGCCAGTGAAAGCAACCAATTCCCAAAACAGCAATTTTACTTGGATTGAGATAACGATGACTATGGCGCATCATCTTTATTATGCGCTTCATTCTAATCTTCTTTCCGATTTTCTATATCGGGTAGAGACCGGTGTTTACGCTATAGCACAGTGCATTTACTTTTTTGCTGTGTATTTTTTTATAGCAGGTAAAATTTCTGTCCCAATCAGATCTATATTTTTCATTAATTTATCAAATGGAATACCGCCAAAATCCATTTGTGCAATATAACGTTGATGACCAAATAGCTCATGCTGATAGAGAATCTTTTCAATGATTTGTTGTGGACTACCTATATTCATGACATCATGAGGATTTGCCCCTTGTACAAATTGTTGCTCTGGATAACCTCGTCCATTTATTAGTTGCATTCCTTGGTTCACATAAGGATATGTCTCGCTTTGCGCTTGTTGTGTTGTTTCGGCGGCATAAAAAAACCCGGCTGTTGCTACTGGGAGTGTACCTGGGTCAAAACCACTGCGCAGTGCAGCTTCGCGGTATGCATCAATCGATACTTTAAAACTAGTAGCAGGTCCACCTAAGGTAGCGAGCATCATAGGAACTCCAGCATTACCAGCTTTAATGGCACTTGCCGGTGGTCCACCAACTGCACGCCAAATAGGCAATGAGCCGTTTTGGGGACGGGGGATTACTTGTGCATTGTTTAAAGGAGCCCGAAATTCTCCACTCCAATTGACCACTTTTTCTTCATTGATCTTACATAGTAAGGCAAACTTTTCTTCAAATAATGCTTCATAGTTTCGAACATCATAGCCAAGCAATTCAAAAAGCCCGATACGTGAAGCACGACCAGCGATGATTTCTGCTCTTCCTTTAGATATCAAATCGATCGTCGCAAAATCCTCATAGACCCGAACGGGATCTGATGTACTAATAATCGTAGAAGAGCTTGCAATTTTAATCTTGCTAGTTGCTTGAGCTATTGCGGCTAAGACGACAGAATGAGCTTGCGTCGTAAAATATTCCTGGTGACTTTCACCGACACTAAAAAAGTCAAGACCCGCTTGTTCTGCAAGCTTGGCCAACTCAATGATTTCGTGAATCCGCTGTCCAGCGGAAATGCGCTCCCCGGTAAGTGGGCTAGGGATATGATCTCCTAGTGTATAAAGTCCAAATTCTAGACCGTTACTTTCATCTATACGATATTTTTCCATACTTCTACCCCTACCTTTCATTAATTTTAGTATAATCTCCAAGTATATAAAATTTAAGTACGCACTTTAAAGTGGTATAGTATACAAAAAGATACTACAGGAGTGAAACTAGATGGACATGCAACCGGAGTTATGTCGTGTAGAGGATGTGCTGGGCATAATAGTAGGAAAATGGAAGCCGATTATTTTATTAATATTATTGCAAGAGGGGACACAAAGATTCAGCGAATTAAAACGAAGAGTACCAGGAATCACTCAGAAAATGTTAACCAAACAATTGCGCGAATTAGAAGAGGAGGACATTATTGTACGTAAAGTATATCCGCAAGTACCACCGAAAGTCGAATATTCTATTACGGAATATGGTAAGGGCTTAGAACCTATTTTAGTAGCAATGCATGAATGGGGAGCTGCACATGCCCAACATAAAATGAGAAAAGCTCAACAACAAATGGGTTAGTATTTAAAATTATATCGCCTTAAAATATCTAGCCTTAAATAGTTGCAATAATCTGATATTCATCCTGTTTATATGGTAAAGTAAAGTAAAAGAGTCAACTAAATAAATGAACAAAAGGAGAAATGAAAATGGGATTTTTAGATGGTTTAATGGGAAATGCGTCAGAGGTTGAACTGGATAAAGTTGAAAAAGAGCTAAAGGATTTACTAGTTCCATCTGAAAAAGTAGAGCATGCATATAAGCTTATTCGTGATTTATTTGTATTCACGGATAAACGATTATTGCTCATCGATAAGCAAGGTATGACTGGTAAGAAAGTGGAATATCACACGATTCCATACAAAAGTGTGGTTCATTTTTCAATTGAAACAGCGGGAACTTTAGACATGGATGCTGAATTGAAAATTTGGTTATCTGGAAGTGCGGCTCCGATTCAAAAGAAATTCAATAAATCTTTGAATATTTATAAAGTGCAAAGTGTGCTAGCTGCATATGTTTTGAAATAAGTACTTGGATAAAGCAAGAAGACTCGGCGTTCACTTGTATAAATGAAAGCTGTTAAACCTAGATKGGTTTAGCAGCTTTTTTGTCTATAGAATATGCTATAGCAATAGAAGCTAAGAGGAGTCGTAAAATGAGGTTTATGAGGCGTCGCAAGTCTCGACAGCAAGCTGGTAACCATACATCCGTCTATGTGATGGGAGCGGTAAGGCAAGAACAAAAATGGCATCAAGGTGAAAATGAAGAGGAAAAAGAAACATACCAACAGATAGATGCGGAAAAATACTTTCGCCCATCTCGTCGTTCCATTCTAAATCATAGGTTATTTGATTATCACTTTTTCAATCCCTATAATGGAAAAACCTATAGCGAAATCAGTCTGCCGCCTTCCTTTTTAGATACGCCAGAAAATGCAATCCTCCATTATTTTAGCATTTTACGAGAAGCTGAAAACTTAACGGAAGAGCTTATGGGAGGTTGCGGTACAGTAGGGTGGGCAAATACACCATTTCCAATTGCGTATAATTTCTTCACGAAAGACTATAAACAAAAAATGCCCTATACAAGGTATCTTGCTTCTTTCGAAGGCATTGGTCATACAAATTTAATTAAATTATATAAACTTCCCAATCAAAAAGCTGGCCAACCAATTCGTTTTTTTATCGAACTCGAAACGATAAATGGGACAGCAACAGGTATTTCCGCTTTTCAATATCATTACGGCACTGTTTCTATTGGAAAAGAAGATGGGCTATATAAAATTGATAACATCACATTGACCGGTGAGGATTTTCTATGTGATGCTTATCATGGCTGGCGTCAACAAGGAGAAACTGTTGTTGATATTGAATATGGAAATTGGTGTAAATTAATTAAAAAAAGATTGCCAACGAAAAGAGACGATTATGTGAAATTCATTGATATAATCGGAACGGATGGAAACGACTATCGGTTCATCTTCGTTCAATTAACGAATGATACAGATGTGCTGGTCTCCCAATTAATAAAAAGAAGGCAAGGTACATGGGAAGAGACAAAAATAGACCCAACCAAATGCGTGGAAAGTTAATGACGATGAGGCATTGAGGAACTTTGGAAGAGGTTCCTTTACAACAAAATAGTAAGAGTCAATTGGAAAAATAGAAATTCTACCAATATTATACTATAGATTGAATGAGCACTCCTCCCATCTCCAAAGTTATCCCCGACTTATTCACAAATGATTATTTTTCACTTGGACTCCACTTAATTGTCGAAAGAATCTCATAACTTATGCACAACTTATCCCCAATTTAGGTATAACTGTAGCATAATGTTTATCTTCATCATTTAAGGGAAATTACTTGATTAGCAAATGCTAAAAGGAGAGGTTAATTTTTATGAATAAAACTGTTGCAGAAGTAATACTAGATCAATTGGCTTTATTAGAGGTCAAGCATATTTACGGTGTCGTTGGAGATGCAATTATAGGATTGTTAGATGCTATGGCCAAACAGGAACAGATTGAGTTTATTCCTGTCAAACATGAATCTGTCGCTGCATTCATGGCTTCTGCTGAGGCAAAGTTGACGGGAAAGCTTGCGGTGTGTACCGCTACAATGGGACCAGGAGCAGCCAATTTACTAAATGGTCTTGGAGACGCTTATTCGGATAAAGCTCCTGTCTTAGCAATAACTGGTCAGGCACCACGCAATAAGATAGGCACAGATTATCAACAGTATGTGGATCAACAGGAACTTTTCAAACCATTCGCGACTTATTCAGCAAATCTTGCGAGTGAGGATGCTATAGTGGATCTACTTCAAAAGGCTGCTCAAACATCCCTTCAGCAGCGTGCGGTCACCCATCTGTCCATACCAAAAGATTTGTTCCAAGTAAAGACAGCTGCAAAGGCTCGTGCACTGCCGACAGTAATAGAAGGAACAGCCTCTTTTGAAATAGAAGATCTAAAAGGAATAGCTGAAGTGATGAAAACAGCGAAAAAGCCAATAATTCTTGCAGGAGCAGGGGCGAAAAAGGCAGCTTCAGCTGTTGAAGAGCTTGCTGAAACTTGGGGAGCAGGTATTCTTACCAGTCTAGGTGGCAAAGGACTGTTTAAAGAATCTACACCATGTCTTCTTCAAGGAATTGGAGAAGGAGGAAATCCTCATGCAGCTGAAGTTTTTAAAGAAGCGGATGTTGTCCTTCTTGTAGGAGTCACTTGGTGGCCGGAGGGATACGTGCCTAATGATGCTCGAATCATCCAAATTGATCCGTACTTTGCAACCGCCCATAGAGGGATTCCGACGGAGCTTGGGGTCAATGGTAAGGCAGAGCAAGTGGTTCCACTGTTGTTGCAAAGTTTAGGGGGTTATCAAAAGAATGTTGCATGGAACACTCAAGTAGAAGAAGCAAAAGTAAAATGGGCTAACCAAAATGAGGAAGAAGGTCAGATTACCGGTTCTCCTATCCATCCATCTCGTATAGTTCGGGCAATTGAACGAACGGTAGCAGAAGATGCAGTACTTACATTGGACACAGGAGATATTACGGTATGGATGAATCGCAATTTTCGCCAAAGTCRGCAATCTGTCCTATTCTCAGGTTATTGGCGTTCGATGGGCTTCGGTCTTCCAGCGGCAATTGCGGCAAAGCTTGTGCAGCCTGAAAAACAAGTCATTGCTATAGTTGGGGATGGAGGTCTTCAGATGACACTTGCGGATCTTTTGACTGCAACTCGCTATAAACTAGACATTACGGTTCTAGTATTTAATAACGGATCCTTACAGATGGAAAGTGACAAAATCCAAGCAGCCGGGGATAAAGAATTAGGAACACAATTGACTAACCCAGATTTTGTTCAGGTAGCMAAAGCATGCGGGTGGACAGGATATCGAGCAGAAACAGATAGTGAAATAGAATCGATTCTTAAAGACGCTATCCAAACTACCGGTCCAGTATTAGTTGATATGTACACGGCCCAGGCGTTTTTCCCTGAAACAGAGTAGTGCCAGTCACCCGAACGATTCTGAATTCGGGTGACTGGCACTTTTTTAAAAATTAAAGTAACTACGAAGTAAATAAGAAACCCATTTACAATGTGGATGATTGCGAATATTTTCGATTAATCCTTTTACAATAGCGGGATTTAAAGTTGGTTCAAGCAGCTGTTGCTTAAGTAGGATTAATGATTCTTTTTCGATAGATTCCTCCATCTCTTCAATTTTTTGTGCAATCATTTCTAGTAGCTGTTCTGTTGTTACTTCTTTAAGAGAGGGTTGTTCCATCGACTGTATAAAATCCTCTGATATAAATGCAATCGTCGCATGCTTTGCAAGTAGGTTTGTTTTTTCCACAAGTGATTCAGATAGCAATTTCAAATCGAGTGCGGCATTCGAAAATAGCATGAGCTTTGAATAATTACCCATTAATCCTTTAATACAATATACTAAATCATATTTCGTATTGTGGACTTCTTCACCGTATAAACGTTCAATCATAGATAAAGTGACCTTATCTAATAATCTATCGTATATATGCATTTTTTCAATCAGTTCTTTATTATGAAATGTTTGAACTTGTTCTTTCATAAGAACTTTTGCAAAATCCGAATGTTGAAAAAAAGTTTGAAAAGTCGTGTAGAAATATGTGAACAAAAGTTCATCATTTTGTGCGATTTTGACCTTGTAGTCAATATCTGAAATAAGTTGTGTCATAAAGTAGTCGATCAATGAGAAAATCAATTCATCTTTTGACTTGAAGGACAAGTAAAATGCCCCTTTAGAAATACCACAATGGTCGGTGATTTGTTGAACGGAAGTCGCTTCAAAACCTTGTTTCGCAAAAAGTTCTAATGCTCTTTCCATTATTAGTTGTTTTTTACTCATGCTTCTTGTATCGCTCCTAGGTAATATTGTTGACAATTGACCGATTAGTCATTAGTATAATTAACGGAGCTAGATAAGTCAATTTAGGGTAGGTGTAAAAGTGAAAGGTTTAGTTAACTTTGTATTAAAGAATAAGCTAGCAGTATGGTTACTTACGATTATTATAACAGCATCCGGTATTTATTCGGGTACACAAATGAAAACGGAGACGATTCCGGATATTTCGATTCCTTACTTAATGGTTATGGGAGTATATCCCGGGGCAACTCCTGAGCAAGTAATGGAAGATATATCAATGCCGTTAGAAAAAGTAGTTGAGAACTTAGAAGATGTGAAATCCGTTTATTCTAATTCATACTCGAATATGGCAAATGTTCAAGTAGAGTACGAGTATGGGATAGACATGGATGAAGCGAAGCGTGCTTTGCAATCTGCATTAGATACATTGGATTTACCAGAAGGAGCACAAGCGCCAACAATTACTGCGATTAGCATGAATATGATGCCTGTTGTGGCGTTAAGTGTAAGTAGTACTACAGAAGATATTGTTGATCTGACATCAACAGTAGGAGATCTATTACTCCCAAAAATCGAAAAAATTGATGGGGTTGCATCTGCTACTATTACTGGTCAACATATTGAAGAAGTTCAGCTTACATATGACGAAGAAAAAATGGCTGAACTTGGTATAACAAAAGATGATGTAAAACAAATGATTCAAGCGAGCGATTTAGCTGTTTCATTAGGTTTATATGAGTTTGAAGAAGGGGAACAAGCAGTCGCGGTAGATGGTAAGTTTATGACAGCCGATGAGCTAAAAGAAATGCTTATCCCTGTTACACCATCAGAGACAAATCAATCACCATTTGTAAAACTTAGTGATATTGCTACGATTGAAGTAGTAGGTAAAGTACAATCTGTTTCACGTACAAATGGTGAAAATGCGATTGCTATTCAAATAATCAAAGGACAACAAGCGAACACAGTAGATGTTGTAAATGCTGTTAAAGAATTAGTTGAAGAGGAAAAAGCTGCTATTGATGGGATTGTCATCGATATATCGTTAGACCAAGGTGCGCCAATTGAAGCATCGATTGGTACGATGATCGAAAAAGCACTATTTGGTGGTTTGATCGCCGTATTAATCATCCTTTTATTCCTACGTGATTTTAAATCTACTATTATTTCGATTGTTTCGATTCCAGTTTCGATTTTTATGGCATTACTGCTATTAAATTGGATGGATATTACGTTAAATATGATGACGCTAGGTGCCATTACGGTTGCAATCGGTCGTGTAATCGATGACTCCATCGTAGTAGTGGAGAATATTTATCGTCGTCTACATTTGAAATCAGAGAAGTTATCAGGCCGAGCGCTTGTACGTGAAGCAACGATTGAAATGTTCAAACCAATTATGTCCTCTACATTAGTAACAGTGGCAGTATTCGCCCCACTTATTTTCGTTGGAGGTATGGTTGGTGAGTTGTTCATGCCTTTCGCATTAACGATGACATTTGCACTTGTAGCATCATTAATTGTAGCGATTACGATCGTTCCTGCTTTATCTCATTTCTTATTTAAGAAAAAGTTATATGGTGAAAAAATAGAAAGTAGCCATAAAGAAGCAGGCAAAATGGCAAATGGCTACAAAGGTATTCTTAACTGGAGTTTAAATCATAAAGTTATTACTTCTCTCATTGCCATTGTTCTATTAGCTGGAAGTGTGGCATTAACGCCATTAATCGGTTTTAGTTTCATGGGTAGTGAAGAAGAAAAAGTAATGTACTTAACGTATACGCCAGAAGCAGGCGAGCTGAAAGAAGATACATTAGAAAACGTTGGGGTAGTTGAGGAAGAATTATTAAAACGTGATGATATTGATATTGTCCAACTATCTATAACGGAGAGTGGCGATCAAATGTCAGCGATGATGGGTGGAGGAGCAGGTGGTGCATTAATGTACCTAATCTTTGACCCTGACATGAAAGACTTCCCAGAAGTACGGACGGAAATTGAAGAGTATGTGTTTAACATTGGTCAAACCGGCGAATGGAAGAGCCAAAACTTCACTTCTATGTCGATGTCTACAAACGAAGTTAGCTATACATTCTACAGTGAAGATTTAGATAAGCTAAATGAAGCAGTAAAAATGGTAGAAGGAGTTATGAGTAAAAACAAAGGCTTAGAAGAAGTTTCTTCTAGTGCAGAGGATGCATACGTAGAATATACATTCAATGTAGAGCAAGACGAACTTCTGCAATATGGCTTAACAACGGGTCAAATTGTAATGATGTTGAATCCGAGTAAAACACAAGACGTTTTAACGACGGTTGAAAAAGACGGTGACACATTACAAGTAATTGTTCAGCAAGAACAAGCTACGCAACCTAAATCTATCGATGACATTTTAGCAACAGAAGTACCAACAGCACTTGGTACGACGATGAAACTTTCCGAGCTTGTAACTGTCGAGGAAGGTACGACATTAAATACACTTGCACGTAGTAAAGGGGAATATTACGCATCTGTTTCAGGTACGATTCTAGGAGCGGACATTTCTAAAGCTACATCAGAAGTTGATAAGGCAATTGATAAATTAGATTTGCCTAAAGGCGTAACTATTGACACTGCTGGTGCGGCGGCGGATATGGAAGAGACCTTTACACAGTTGATTGTTGCAATGCTTGCGGCTATTGCAATCGTATACTTTATCCTTGTTGTTACATTCCGTGAAGGTGTCGCACCATTTGCGATTCTATTCTCGTTACCATTTGCAGTAATTGGTTCATTTGTTGGTTTATTAATCGCGGGTGAAACGATCTCTGTATCTGTTATGATGGGTCTATTAATGTTAATAGGTATCGTTGTAACGAATGCGATTGTTTTAGTGGATCGTATTGTGCATATGGAACGTGATGGTATGACAATGCGTGAAGCGATTCTAGAAGCGGGCGGTACTCGTCTACGTCCAATCTTAATGACGGCGATTGCAACAATTGGTGCATTAATCCCGTTAGCACTTGGATCTGGCGGCGGAGGCGGTCTCATCTCGAAAGGGTTAGGTATTACGGTAATCGGTGGGTTAGTAAGTTCTACTTTATTAACATTAATCGTTGTACCGATTGTGTATGAAATGCTATCCAAACTATTTAAGAAAAATCGTAAGGAAATAGAAGAAAACTAATGAATTAGCTCGACGAGATGAGAGATCATCCTGTCGGGCTTTTTTGAAAGAGAAGAAACTTAAACAAATATGACGAGAAATCATATATAATGCAACAATATAGAGAAATACATTACACCTCTCCGCTATATGCTGAAGAGGTGTTTTTTACTGCTTAGGAAACAATAAAGTTTAGACATATGGATAACTTTCCTCAAGTAACATTAAGGTAAAGTGTTTAATATTGCACGCAATATAGGTATAATGCGTCTTAAGATAACCGATAGCCTTTGCGCTATTGTTTATGCACAAATATGGAATAAATTATTCCTCGGGAAATAATTTATCGAAAAATGTCAGATTAATCTGATTAGTTAAACCTGGTAGACATTTTTGTGTGAAGTGTTATATACTTTTAATTAGTTTCACTAACTAATTAAAAAGAAGGTGTTTTCATGGAATCGTATAAACAACTATTTAATGAATATATAAATATGTATCGACCATATGTAAATCAATTAAATATGTTACTAACTTCATTTAATCTGACTACTGCCCAATGGTCTATTATGTATTTTGTTTATAGAGAAGGAACAAAGACAATTGGTGACATTGCCACATATCAAAATGTAGAAAAACCGACCACAACAAAACTGATTCAAAAACTAATGGAACTTGGTTATGTGGAAATTCAGGCTGGAGATGATAAAAGGGTGAAAATCGTTCAATTGTCAGAAGATGGGATGAAAGTATATGGTCAAGTGCGAGAGAAAATTGACCATTTCCAAAAGGGTTTACTAGAAGGGATATCCGAAGAAGAAAGACTAATCGTGGCCCGAGTTTTAAAAGATATCTCGGGAAAACTATAAGCAAATAAAGGATGAGATGTATGGAAAAAGAAAAATTATGGACAAAAGATTTTATATTTATATCCGTAGTCAACTTCGTCTTGATGCTATCAATGTATTTGCTATTAGTGACGATAGCAACGTATACGACCGAAACGTATAATGCCTCAGCAAGTACTGCTGGATTAGTTGCTAGCATCTTCATCATTGGTTCATTAATAGGGCGACTATTTGGTGGGAAGCAGATAGCGAAAATGGGAAGCAAGAAAATGCTAATAACTGGTATTATAATATTTAGTATTGTGACGCTTTTTTATTTTATCCCAACGAATATTTATATGTTAATACTTATTCGCCTTCTACATGGTATAGGTGTTGGTCTAGCTACTACCGCAACTGGTACAATCGTGTCACAAGTTATTCCAGTTAGTAGAAGAGGGGAAGGAATCAGCTATTTTAGTTTAAGTGCCATACTATCTACAGCTGTTGGACCATTAATAGGGCTTGCTTTAATGGCCTCTTTTGGTTACACAAGTATTTTTATATTTTCCTTAGTGATGGGGATTGTGAGTTTAATCATGGCACTCCCAGTTAAGGCTCCACAAATAGAGTATAAAGCAAGCTCTGAAAGCAGTGGCTTTAAGTTCGAAAGCTTTTTTGAAACAAAAGCGATGCCGGTATCCATTGCAATGTTCGTTATGGCTTTAGCTTATTCAGGAATTCTATCATTTATCACGACATATGCCGCAGAAATTGATCTAGTGAAAGCAGGAAGTTTTTATTTTCTTGTGTATGCAGTAATTATATTAATTTCCAGACCTTTTACTGGGAAGATGTTAGATAGTAAAGGAGGGAACAAGGTTGCTTACCCGTCAATGGTACTATTTGCAATAGGGATGTTATTACTTAGCCAGACGCACACGAGCTTCATATTCTTGTTGGCGGCTGCATTAATCGGATTAGGTTATGGTAATTTCCAATCTACTACGCAAGCATTAGCTATTAAAGTGACGCCGCCTCACAGAATGGGACTGGCGAACTCGACATATTTTATCTTCCTAGATTTGGGTCTTGGATTAGGGCCTTTCTTATTAGGTTATTTAGTTCCTATATTCGGTTACAGAGGCTTATATTTATCATTGGTTATGCTTATTGTAATTGGGATTTTCGTTTATTATGCGCTACATGGTAAGAGAGACAAAGAAATCCTTGAGTCTTAAAATATATCAAGCAAAAAATCCTGTGTGAAATTTTACACAGGATTTTTTAATAGATGTGATGGGTTCTCGAATTCGTTGTCTTCTGCATTATCCCGTGTGACTTTTTGTGTATGTATGGTTCCAACCGTAACTAATAGCATCCTTCCTCTATTATTTTTTCTATTATATGAATTCGATAAAATGACAGTTCTCTGTAAGTTGAGAACTTCTATGGTAAAAGTGGATAAGCGTGCATACAATTTAGAGGGAATGATCAGGTAAATTATAGGGAAGAGGGTTGTTGATACTGATTGAAAAAGCACTTCTTTTCATTATTATATTAAGGATTTTTTCCGGTAGTATTGATATAGGTGCGGCAATGTTGATGTTAAAATTTAATGATTTGGAAAAAGCCTTTTACATTAATACATTACTAGCCTTAGTAGGTCCATGCATATTAATTATTACGACAGGAATCGCTTTATTTGGACTAGCTGAAAAGATTTCCTTGACGAGAATGATCTGCCTTTTTAGTGGAATTATACTTATTCTTTTTAGTTTGAAGTCGGAATAAGGATCGATGTAGCTTTAATTGCTACATGATCCTCTTTGGTTTGATAGCTGGTAACTAAAGATTTGTTGCTAACTTTTCCAAGTATGGACCCGTTAATTCCATTCTAGATCCGTACCAAAACATTTCACCTTCTACTAATACGATTTTGGTGTTTGGCAGAAAAGCTTGAAATTCTGCTATATGTTTATCTTGGTAAGGAAATGGTTCGGAAGCAAGTAAAAGAACGTCAATATTTGCGGCTGCTAAATCTTCTTTGGTGACAGCAGGATATCTTGAACCTTCATTTGCAAAAGGATTATGCAAACCGAGCGTATGTAGAACATCATTAATATAAGTAGTTCCTCCAACGACCATATATGGTTTTCGCCAAATTACGTACGCGGCGTTTTTTACCTGTTCACGTGAAGAAGGAAATGTAGCTTTACAAGAGTCAACGATTAAATCGGCTTTAGAATTTTTATTGGTTAGCGTTCCAAGTGTCTTTATAAATCGATAGGAATCTTGGATTGATTGAACTTCTAAGACAAACACGGGTGCAATTTTTTCGAGAGTTTGTACGATTTCTGCTGTATTTTCTTCTTTTTCGGCTAAGATGAGATCAGGTTGCAATGCTCGTATTTTCTCTACATTTACCTCTTTTGTTCCCCCGACAATGGGCACGTTTTCGACAATTCCTTCTGGAAATATACAGTATTTAGTGCGACCGACAATTTCATCTTCAAGACCAAGTGCAAAAAGTGTTTCAGTAATGGCCGGACAAATTGTGATGATGCGTTTTGGCGGGGCGGGGATGTTTACTTGTCTTCCAGTATGGTCTGTTAATATTTGTGTCATTCAATTTCCTCCTAAACAATATTCAGTGCTCTCTGGTATATCATTCGCTGTTAGAGGAGTGTTCTCCTTTTTCTATGCGGATATTACTAATAGAATAAAGAGATATAGAAGTTTAGTCACAAAGAAGGGCTACCCCACGAGTCGACCATTTACGACTAATGGGATAGCCTTTTTTATAATGGATAATAGAGGATCATGCTTAATCGAGTTAATACTTCTCCTGAATTATGATAAGTATGCGGTCTGTCCGCCTTAAATCGGATTGAATCACCATTTCTTACTGTGTATTCATTGTTATTTACGCGTATAGTTAGTTCCCCTTCAAAAACAGTTAGGAGCTCTTCCGTCCCATCCATATGCGCATCCGCACTTAAAAATCCACCTTTTTCGATTTCAACGGAATAAACTTCAAATCGTTTATCATTCTCAAAAGGAAAGTTGGGATAGACACGATATTTACCATTATCTTCGGATAAACTCTTTATATCACTTCGTAAAATCACTTTCGTATCTGTTTGCGGAGTATTTATAAGTGACGTAAAAGAAATCTTTAACCCATTTGCTATTTTCCAAATAGTTGTGATCGTTGGTGTCGATTCTCCCCTTTCAATTTGACCTATCATCGTTTTACTTACTCCAGTTAACTCTGCTACCTTTTCAAGACTTAGTTTCTTTTTTTCTCTTAAAGCCTTTAAATTTCTGGCAATGATAAGATGTATTTCTTCCATAAAAACACTCCTATTCTTGTTGCACTATATAACGTCTGTAATGTACAATAAAGCGTAAGACGCTATATTGTTCGTATAGGACATTATAACATACAAAAGAGGAGGGGTTCTTATATGCCGTTATTTTCATTGCTGTTATATGCTTTTGTTTCTAGTTTTACACCAGGTCCAAATAATATTATGGCCATGTTATTTGCGAACAAGTATGGTTTTAAGAAAACATTTAGATTTTGCTTGGGGGTAGGTGTAGGATTTTTTGTCATATTAATCCTAAGTGCTTATTTTAATCTGCTGCTTCATAGTGTTATTCCTAAAATAGAATTTTTGTTGAAGCTAATAGGTGCAGCTTATCTGCTGTATCTTGCGATAAAAATTGTTACTAGTAAAAATAATAGTAACGACTCTGATGGAGGTAATAATAATAGCTTTTTTGTGGGAGTAGTTTTGCAATTCATTAATCCAAAAGCTATTTTATATGGTATAACTGCCATGTCAACTTTTGTTCTTCCATATAATAGTTCACATTTCAGCTTACTTTTATATTCATTGTTGCTAGCCGCTATAGCTATCCTATCAACTAGCAGCTGGAGTATGTTTGGTTCCATTTTTAAAGAGTTTATTTCAAAGTATAAAAGTCAGTTTAATATAGTAATGGCTTTGCTATTAGTTTATAGTGCCATTACTATTATTATAGGATAAAACAGTAATTTTTTAAAAAAGATGGATTTTTTGTTATTAGATTAGCAATACTTTTTTTATAAGGGTAAGTTGATAAACTTATGATTTCATTTTAAATAAGATAAATTATATTCTCGTTACTTGGTGTTTTTCTAAGAATTGTTTTTAAACTCGCTATATTAAGGGGAATATCTTATATTATGAATTGACCTAATGATATCACTCATTTATAATACCTAGTAAACAGGTTAGAATAGTAAAATTAAAAGAAGGGAGCAGGATAATATGACTGAATCGATTTCAATCCTTTGTGATAACGTACGTCTTTCTGGAGTACTTCAACTCCCTGATGGAATCCAAAGCGAAAAAGTTCCGCTTATTGTTCTATTACATGGTTTTGTAGGGAGCAAGGTAGGAGAACATCGACTGTTTGTGAAGGCTGCACGAAATTTCACAGAAAAAGGATATGCTGTATTTCGCTTCGATTTTAGTGGTTGTGGAGAAAGTGATGGAGATTATGCGGATGTCACAGTTACAAAGCAGTTGAGCGAGGTTCAAGCTGTACTTAATTATGTATCAACGCTGAAAGAAGTGGATACTAATAATATTATTTTGATTGGCCATAGTTTAGGAGGTGCAGTTGCTTCTTTAACAGCTTCTGTGGATAAGCGTATCCGTGAGCTGATCTTGTGGTCGCCTGTTGCTAAACCATATGAAGATATTGCGGCTATTGTCGGAGATGCAGCTTTACAGCAAGCGAAAGTGTTAGGTGTATTTGATTATCATGGTTTTTATGTAAGTCATCAGTTTTTAGAGGATCTAAAAAAACATTATCCACTCGAAGCGATTCGGTCTTACGAAGGACAGTTACTTGTCATTCACGCAGCGGAAGATGAAGATGTTCCAAAAGAGAACGCTGTTTACTATTCAGAGTCGTTGAAACGTGGACGTACAGTAAATATCCGTTTTATTAAAGATGCTAATCATACATTTGCTAGCTATTCTTTCGAAGAGAAATTGTTTGAGGAAACACTTGTGTGGCTAGAAAAGACCGAAGTGCTTTCTAATAAAATAGCGTTATAAATAGTTTCGTTACTATACTATTTCATTTATCTTTCCATCATGAGCATTAAAATAGATTTCTAATTGAAGCGTGTGCTAGAATAAAGAACGTTATGTTAGTTACTAAAGGTAACCGTAGCAAGAAAAGCCTTGGAGGAAAGAAATCAATGAATATTTTAGTAGTAAAAGCAAATAACCGTCCAGCGACGGAAGCAATATCAAGCAAAATGTATGAAACATTTATGGAAACTGTAAAAGACGCAAAAGATCTAAATGTAACAACTTTTGACGTGTTTGCAGAAGACATGCCTTATTTTGGCCAAGATTTGTTTAATGCATTTGGAAAAACACAAAATGGCGGAGAGTTAACAGATGTAGAACAACGCTTACTAGCTGCTAAACAAAAAGCAATGGACGCTTTATCTGCTGCAGATGTAGTGGTTTTCGCATTCCCATTATGGAACTTAACAATTCCAGCAAAATTACAAACATTTGTAGATTACACATATCAAGCAGGATATGCATTTAAATATACTCCAGAAGGTCAAATGGTTAGCTTGATGACGGAGAAAAAAGCAATTCTATTAAGTGCACGTGGAGGAATCTACTCTACACCTGAGTCAGCACCAATGGAAATGGCAGCTACTTATATGCGTAATGTTTTTGGTGGCGTATTCGGAATGTCCGTAGAAGAAGTAATTATCGAAGGTCATAATGCTATGCCGGATAAAGCAGAACAAATTATTGCTGAGGGTCTTGAAAGAGTTACTGCGATTGCCAAATCATTGTCTTCAGAAACTGTTAACGCTTAATAAAATATAAATAGATTTACAAAACCCCACATTCTACCCGAAAGGCTGAATGTGGGGTTTTTATATTTGTTAAAACTTTGGGAAAACATACGAGATTAAAAACCAGAGTATGCCAAAAAAGATAATTAGGTAGGCAGCGTATTTAATAAATGTTGCCCCTACCAAACCTGAATCTGTTTTTTCTTCCCGATGTACTTCCACACGTTTTTCTTCGTCCATTATTAATCACTCCTATTCTATTTACTCTTGTAATCTATTTACCCTGGTGTCTTTGAAAGTAAACTTGGAACACCGAGTATATGAATGAAAGTGAACAATAAAAAGCCAGGAATTCGTTAAGAAATCTCTGGCTTTCCCTATTTACTTTATTTCTGACTACCCAAAATCGCAATGGGATTAAACACTTCGTAATGAATATGATCTTCTACTACTCCCCATTCATGCAAAGCTCTGTTAACCGATTCCAAGATGAGCATGTTACGAATGATGATAGCTACTTCTATTATATATTCCTTCCGTCTACTAAATTGTTATAATACTAATATAATTATTCTGAGTAGTCAATAATTATTCTAGAATAAGAAATAGTAAGTAAAAAGCCGAAGATTTTATGAAATCTTCGGCTTTGAAAAATACTATTCCATTATTTTTTCGCCTTGCTACGTAATTTGCTTCTTTTTTCTTCTAATGCTTCAGCGTTAATCATCGTTTTACCTAAAGTAAGTAGGGTGATAAACATTACGCCAGTTCCTACCACTAGGTAAATCATTGTAAACACTTTTCCAAAATCCGTAGCTGGATAAAGGTTTGTTTCTACACCAGTAGGAATTAGACTTACCACGCAAAAGTAAATAGCGTCTAATACGTCCCATCCTTCTTTTTTCGTATAGAAAAGAGTACCGGAAAGAAGGATAAAAAATAAAGTGGTAAACAGGGAGAGAAAGATTGGTTCCTTGAAAGCTTTTATAAAAGCTTCTAAAAATCTTTTAACAGTTAATATAAAGGACAACATATTGGTTCACCTACAAAAATAAATTTTATATCTCAGTAGTATAGCAAAACATCAGTGCACGTACTAACAGAAAGCCGAGTACTATTTTTCACGTTCATAAAAAAGAAGACTAGGTTAGATAGACCTAACTTAGCCTTCGTAAAAAGCAAACTACTATTTTATCTCTGTGTTTGTTGCAACTTCTATTCTTAAAGATTCCCATTCCTCACGTAAAATACCCATTCGAATGGAATCATAATTTTGACCATCATAAAAACGAACGCTTCGAATGCGTGCTTCCATTGTCATTCCTAGCTTTTCTCCGACACGAATCATACGTTTATTACCCGACCATGTTGTATAGCCAACACGAACAAGGGGCATTGTATGAAACAAATGCGTCATCCAAAGTTTTAAGGCACGCGTCCCTAGACCTTTTCCCCAGCTAGGGGCTTCATGGAAAACGATTCCCATCTCAAGCCAATTGGAAGGCTCATGTTCCCAATAATATGAAACGATTCCACAAACGTACCCTGCAACTTCAATGGCCCAAAAGTTATCCCGAGCAACATAAGAATCTGCCTGTTCCATAAATGTATCGAATGGAATTGCTTTATGCTCATAATAAGGTGCATCCCATTTTTTCCATTCAGGGGCTGCGTCTTTAAAAGCTAATTCCCAGAGTCTAGGTAAATCATCCGATTGAAGTGGACGAATAATCAATTCATCATCTTGATAAAACATCAAATTCCTCTTTTCATTTCATAGTTTTAGGTATATGAATTGGACTGAAAAGAGACGGCATATGCCTTTACTTTCCAATCACCATTTGTAAGTTTTTCATCATTAACACTCCTTTCGAGTATGTATACAAATTATAATTTAAATATTCAAATAATTATATAGCAGAAAACGGCTTTGTAATCGTGCACAGCTAAATAGATGTTGAATAAATTATAACTTCGCTTTCTTTAATACTTCTCCTAATTGCTCCACAGTATTTACAATCATCCCATTTTGTTTAATCAAACCGACTACAAATAAATTGCGATACATAAATTGGTTTTCGGTTCCATCCGCTACTAATGCATCAATTTTTTTCGTATTGTCCCGACCTTGTTGGCGTGTATCTGTATAAAGTCCGAAAATAGGTCGATCTAACATAGAAAATGCACCGATTTCAGCAGCTACACCCGCATCAATCTCAACACCGTCCATAACAGCCACTAAAAAGTCGCTTTCTTTTAATGCCTTCATATCCGCTCCAGCAATTGCCAGGCTATCTGCATAAGCAGCTTTGTCATTAATGGCCATGTTTTCTTGTGGTACGTATAGATCTACTCCTGGAATCGCCGCTCGTACCTCTTTTGCGACTAATTCATTGATTAATCTATCCCCTAGACCAAATAACCCATTAGCTAAATAACCTTTTTTCATTTTAGTACCTCCAGTGTCATCGATATTATTTTAGAAAAGAATAAGGCTAAATACAATGTTAACCTAATCCGAATGAAAATAGGAGTTTTGTTCATACTAGGTTGAATATGGGTATTCAATATTTCTGGGTATTCAGCGGTTTCGAATAAGGAATTTCTATGATTTGAAGTCATGTTTAGGAGTTGCATTTATGTATTTTATATTAAATATTCTAGGCATTTTTGTTGTAATGGGCATTGTATTTTTATGTTCGCCTAACAAGAAAGCAGTGAAATGGAGACCGATCGTTTCCCTGATTATTGTGGAATTACTCATTACATGGTTTATGTTAGGCACCACAATCGGTAGTTGGGTTATCAATAAAATTGCCTCGTTCTTTACGTGGTTAATCGCTTGTGCCAGTGAAGGAATCGCTTTTGCATTCCCAACTGTTATGGCGAATGAAACGATCGACTTTTTCTTTAGTGCGTTGCTTCCCATTATTTTCATCGTTACTTTTTTCGATATTTTATCTTATTTTGGCATTTTAACTTGGATTATTGATAAAGGTGGCTGGGTTATTTCTAAAGTATCCCGTCTGCCTAAACTGGAAAGCTTTTTCTCCATTCAAATGATGTTCTTAGGCAACACGGAAGCATTAGCTGTCATTCGTGATCAGCTTTCTATCTTAAAGGACAACCGATTGCTCACTTTTGGAATTATGAGTATGAGCAGTATTAGTGGATCTATTCTAGGTGCATATTTATCCATGGTTCCTGCAGAATACGTATTTAGTGCCATACCATTAAACTGTTTGAATGCATTGATATTAGTTAGTATTTTAAATCCAGTCCATGTGACAAAAGAAGAAGACATTATTTATGTGCCGCCAAAATCGGAGAAAAAGGACTTTTTCTCAACGATCTCCAATAGTATGTTAGTCGGGATGAATATGGTTATTGTTATTTTAGCTATGGTTATTGGTTATGTCGCGCTTACAGCTGGTCTTAATGGCATTTTGGGGGTATTTGTAAATGGTCTTACAATCCAAAAAATCTTTGCAGTCATCTTTAGTCCATTTGCCTTTTTACTTGGCTTGCCGCTCCAAGATGCTATGTATGTCGCACAATTGATGGGCATAAAATTGGCTACGAACGAGTTTGTAGCGATGATGGACTTGAAAAATAATTTAGCTACACTTTCCCCGCATACAATCGCTGTTGCAACGACTTTCTTAACGTCATTTGCCAACTTCAGTACAATTGGCATGATTTACGGAACATATAATTCTGTTTTATCAGAAGAAAAGTCCGCGATTATTGGTAAAAACGTTTGGAAGCTTCTTGTAAGTGGGATGGCTGTTTCCTTATTAAGCGCAATGATCGTTGGTTTATTTGTTTGGTGATAAAACGTAGATGACTCGAGATTTTTCGAGTCATCTTTTTTATGATTGAAGGAAATAAACAACTAGCCACGAATTTAAATATATAGAGTAGATGAAACGATGTTATAACCGTATAACTTCTGTGAGGTGAAAAAGATAAATATAGAAGAACTAAAACTAGATTTAACGAAATTCAATGAATTGCTCTATTTAGATTGATTGCATTAAAAAGTAGATTGAAGAAAGAGATGGATAATAACTTATGCAAATTACAGAAAAGATAATGGAAAGAATAAAGCACTTAGAAAATTCGAGACAACCTTCTATTATTGGTATTGATGGATTAAGTGGAGCAGGTAAGACAACGATAACGGAAACTATTACGAAAGAACTTACTTGCGAAGGTAATAAGGTAGTAGTCATTCATATCGATGATTTAATCGAAGAGCGAGCGAAAAGATATAACACGGGTTATCCTGAATGGTACGAATACTACTTTTTGCAATGGGATGTGCAGGAAATAAAAGAAAAGCTATTTGAAGCGGTGCATAAAAAGTTAAATCATCTCCATTTAAAGTCATACGATAAAGAAAACGATCGATGCTATATGAAAAGTATAAATATAGAACAATGTAAGGTCCTATTGATTGAAGGAATCTTTCTACATAGAAAAGAGTGGAGAGACTTTTTTGACTATATGGTTTACCTAGATTGTCCAAAGAATGTTCGAAGCGAAAGAGTTTTGCAAAGGGATGCGTACATAGGGGATATGGATGAACGATTGAACAAATATGAGATAAGGTATTGGGCAGGGGAAGAATATTATTTACAAGAAGAAAATCCTATGCAAAACGCGGATATTGTAATAAATAGCGAAATTTATTGAAAATGAAAAGGAGTGTTTTTATTGAAACAGGCTTTATTAATCATTGATGCACAACAGGAATTAATGGAGGGAAATCATAATGAAAATAGTGTGTTTAAGAAAGAAACGTTAGTTGCTAATATTAATTGTGTTATCGAACAAGCTAGAGAAGCAAAGGCTTTAATCCTCTTTGTAAGAGATACCGATGTTGCTGAAGGAAAAGGAGAAGGCTTTCAAATACATCAAGATATCACAGTCCCAACCACTTCCGAAATATTTGATAAAGCGGCAACGAATTCATTTTACGGAACAGGTTTGCAAAGTTTCTTAGAAGAAAACGAGGTCAACCATGTGGTCATAATGGGATGTAAAACAGAACATTGCATCGATACAGCTGTCAGAACCGCAACGGTAAATCATATGGATGTTACATTAGTGGGGGATGGTCACTCCACAACCGATAGCTCCATTTTAACTGCTGAACAAATTATTAATCATCATAACAAAGTATTGCATGGTCATTATAATGTGGATCATTTTTCAATTGTAAGAGATGCGAAAGAGGACTTGTTTCAACCAACACACGATACGTATCGAGAATAATATAGAAAGTACATTTATTTTTCCTTACCCGTACCTTTTTAACTAAATTTTTCGTTTATATAAGTGAAAGACAAATTTGGAGGAGGGGAAAACATGCGGCCGCTTGTTGAAAAAACTCCCATTGAAATAACGGAAGAATTTGAGATGGCTATTATGCCTTATATGCACGATTTGAAAAAGTATTGCTTTTCCCTAACGAGGACTAAATGGGATGGAGAAGATTTAATGCAAGAGACCTTAGCGAAGGCCTATGAAAGCTGGATGAAAACCCCTAAGCAAATGGCTAAGGCATATTTGTTCCGCATTGCTTCTAATACATGGATTGATAAACACCGTAAACGAAAAATAGAGGAAGACATGAATCAAGATTTATCTCAAATTACACAAGAAAATGTACCTACAATGGATTTGGTTTTTCCGGCAATTATGGGATTGTTAAACGAACTGTCGGCCAAACAACGTGCGGTAGTTTTGTTCGTATTAGGATTCGATTACACAATAAAAGAAACCGCGTGCTTGCTTTCTGATAGTGAAGGTTCCATAAAAGCAGCCCTTCATCGTGCGCGAAAAAAGTTAAAACAAATAAAGGTTCATGACTATTCCTACGACTTGGATGAAGATAACTTATTGCCATATGTAACTGCTTTAAGTAATCAAAATTCAAACGCTGTCCTTCGGTTATATCAAAAAGAAATACAAGAACCATCTATGTATGCAAGAAACAATCAGTGCATTATCCACTCGTCCCCAATTGCTCATACTTTTGTGAGTGGCAGTACTCCTTACGTGCTTATCTCAATTCCAAAGAAAAATGGGGAAGTCCTATTCGTTCCATTTTATCAATTAGAGTTATCTGCATTATTATCGCAAATAGCTTGGTTGAAGCAAAAGGAATTTTCGACTGTAGCATAGAAAGGGGATTTTAAATGTCTAATCTTATTCCGTATGTGGTGGAACAAACGAGTCGCGGAGAGCGCTCCTATGATATTTATTCAAGATTATTAAAAGATCGGATTATTTTTCTCGGTTCAGAAATTAATGATGTTGTTGCAAACAATATCGTAGCGCAAATGTTGTTTTTAGAAGCAGAGGATCCAGGAAAAGATATTTCACTATATATTAATAGCCCTGGTGGATCAGTAAGTGCGGGGTTTGCAATTTATGATACAATGCAGATCATTAAGCCTGATGTACGCACGATTTGCACCGGATTAGCAGCATCTTTTGGGGCTACCATACTTGTAGCGGGTACAAAGGGAAAACGTTTTGCCTTGCCGAACAGTGAAATTATGATACATCAGCCACTTGGAGGGGCACAAGGTCAAGCGAGTGATATTGAAATTAGTGCTAGGCGTATTCTTTTAATGAAAGAACGTATAAATCGCATTTTCTCCGAGAGAACTGGCCAGTCAATCGATAAAATTGCCAAAGATTCCGATCGTGATTATTTTATGACAGCAGAAGAAGCAATGAATTATGGGATAATTGATCAAATCGTATAAAAATTGGACTCTTCATCTAATTAGATGAGGAGTTTTTTATTGGCCTGGAAATTATGACCTTTTACACCTGACATGCCTATTTCCCTAAATGAATTCTCTTTAGCGTAATTTTTTTTACTATTCAAAGTAAAATTATTTGTTGCTTTTTAAAGTAAAATAATTTACTATTAAAAGTAACGAGGAGGGGTGGAAATGGATGATATTCGGTTAAATGTAGCTTTACTAAGAAGAAAAGTACCCAACTTAACGACTGCCGCAAAAGCGATTGGCATTCGACCTGCCACAGTATCTAATCTGTGTACAGGTAAAATTGATTTGGGGAAAGCAGAAGTAAAGACGCTTGTCGGATTGGCCAAACTTGCAAGTTGTACAGTGGATGAATTAATCATACGAGGGGAGAAGTTGAATATGATTGAAACGCAAATTAAAACATTGGATTTCTTTGCACCGCTGGTAAAAGGGGGTACAACTGGATTAGTGGCTCGTCCAGGAATGGGGCAACTTGTTATTCTTGCGGAGCTGATGCAACGTTTTAAAGAAAGTGAATATACAACTGTTTTTTTATTGCCAACTACTGGGCGTAGTGAATTAGATGGTACTACAGAGTTAGCGGACTTTACTACGGTCTCCATTGATCAAACATTTGCCAAATTAGCAGAGCTACCGGGGAATATTGTTTTTATTACAGATAAAAGTTTTATAGTATCTGGGGAGCTTTTAGATTTACAAGAAAAGTTAGTAGCAGAAAGTATTCACAACATCACAACCATTTTAGTAGACCTTTCTGGACAAGTGGTTGATGAAGATATGCCTTATGGTCCTTTGGAAACTGTTTGGCAATTGGATGCGGATCTTGCAACACGTCATCTTTATCCAGCTATCCACCCAATATATTCAACATCCTCTATTATTGAAGGTGTGGACTTAGATGAACGCCATTTCCACCTAAGACAACGGGCGCAGAAGCTTCTACGCCGCTATCGCGAATTGCGCTCGATTGTTAATGTTCATGGGATTAATAAAATTCCAGATACAGAATTGGAAACATATGAAAGAGGAGAGCGTTTAGAAGCCTATTTTACACAACCGTTCTTTGTGGCAGAAGCATTCACTGGCCAAGAAGGAAGAGCAGTTTCTATGTCACAAACACTTAAAGATGTAGAGTCTATTTTAGACGGAAAAATGGATCATTTGTCTGTTGAAGAATTAAAATACAAAGGCAGTATAGAATAAACTAGAAAAGTGGACGGAGTAATATTCCGTTCACTTTTCTTTTTCTAAGATGTTTAATCAATTTCAATTTAGAAAATGAGTTTTAGTTGGAAAATACATTAGCTTAGTTGGAAATTTTCACATTTTCTTAGCAGGGTTTCTCTTCATAATATCAATCTTCAGTAGCGATTCTATCCCTTTTTCAAAAAAAAAAATTGTTTATCGATCCATTGTATTATTAACTGCTTTGGCAGCACACTCCGTATTGTCCAAATATATTTATGCACATCCTTCTAGGGACGTATCGGCCTTTCAAGCGAAATTGGGTGGGATGATTAAGTATTCTGCTGGAGATGCTATAGAGGTAGGATTAGTTTGTATCTTCTGTTATCAGTGGTATAGAAGCACTCAATCTAAAGTGGAATACTTAAATTTCCAAACCATAAAAAACTTAAAAGGAAGTGTTCTAAATGGAAAAAAAGCATGCAAATTTAACAATCGTTGGTACAGATATCGAAGAAGTAAAAAGACTCAATGCAAATTCAGGGATGACGTATAACGAACTTAATGAATGGTTTGCCAGAAAAAAGAATGCTAACAATATGAAAGGCTTGAACGATACTTCAAACAGTAACAAAAAGTAAAGAATAGTTCAAAGAAAGGTGTGGTGAGCAAATTGCATATTAAAGCATTTTTGATGAAATTTGTATTAACTACTGCTGTGTTATGGGTTGTTTTAGGTTTTTTCTTTGATGTTAACTTTACGGATATATTTATGACGAGTGTAGTGATAACTGTTGTCGGGTTTATTGGTGATTTGTTTGTTTTACCTCGGATTGGCAATGTGTTTGCAGCGATAACTGATTTTTTCCTTGCGCTGGTCGTAGTATGGGTTCTTGGCTCCATAATATTTGATGAGCCGATACCGTTAGGGACAGCTTCGTTTATATGTGCCCTGATTCTGATGATGGGAGAATTATTTTTTCATCGATATATGGAAAGTCATATTTTTGAACCGCAAATCACCAATCCTGATGAGAAAACAGGTTTTTACCAACGAACAAATTTACAAACTGAATTTGCAGAAGAAGTGGATGTAGATGAAATATCAAAGGAAGCAAAGAAAAAGGGAGAAAATAATAAATAAAATTATTTAAAGTATATTTCCCTCTAAACTGTTCATTCTAATATGGTCAAGGAGGTGAGGGACAGTGGCCAACAATAACAACCGCAACAACAACCAAAAACAAAACAATCAAAACAATGAGTTTGAATTCGGAGAGGATTTCGACTTTGAAAATTTAAACAATCCAGAACGTAACGAAAAAAATAAAAATAACAACCAAAATAACCGTAATAGCAATCGTAATAACCAAAACAATCAAAATAACATCAAATAATTTAAAATATAGTCCTTTCTAAAGTGAATCTTAGAAAGGACTGTTTTTTTGTTTAAAGTCTAGACCTTAGTGGTATATAAAGCTAACACGAAGTATGGAGGTATCTATATGGTGAAAATGGAAAGTATTCAGCATTTAGACATAACAGATGCTTTCATGAACTACTTATTCCCCTTTTCATTTCGGGAAAAGGAAAGGAAAAAACTACTAGAGCATTTGGAAAATGATCATTTTCGATTTTTCGATTTAGATAATTACGAGCTTCAAGACCTTTATTATGGGAAGGGTATTCAAATAAACCATGAAGAGTTAGATCAATTCTTTTTGCCTTTTATTGAAGATAAACTTTTCCCGCCCTCTGAAATCGAAAGAGGTTTTCTGCGATATTCAAAAGAAATAAAGAAACCATTTACTTTAGAAAGGAATACAAATAAATTCGATTTTCTCGTAAATAGTTTAGATATCATCTTATGTCCTTTTGGTATTGGAATTGTAACAGTTCGTACAGAAATGACTAAAGAGCAAGAAAGCTTAACGAATGTGTTAGACTTTATGAGCCATTTTCGTGTGTTGGAGCCTAAATTGGAAGAAGAAAAAGGTACAAAAATTTATCAGGAAAATCATGCATTTAAAACAACGAGCGAACTTATTTTAGATTACTTATGCCCCTTTTTAAAAACGTTTATAGTGGAAGATAAAAAGATGGAAGGCTATTACGGAAGCTTACCGTTTTTTGAGGATGAGCGTATGCTTTCATCTGCGTTTTTAATAGCTGCTGAAGGCCAATCTATCACAAATGACCAACTATTCCGAATAGGGCAATTGGATGGAAGAGATTCGGAGGGAAAGGAATTTATATCAAGTACTAATCCTACATATATTCAACGCTATTTGGAGAAGTGGTTACATGACAGATGGGCACCTCATACATATACGATTACTTCTTTCCATACACAAACTACTATTTCTATAAAAAATAAAGATCTTCTAAAGAAAGAAATAGCTAAATTCATGAGCATTCATTATTATAATTTATTGCTCCATTTTTATTATAAGATTATGTTGTTAAGATTGTCTTTTGAGCATAGTGAAGTAAGTTGGGCGAGAGATAAGGAATATGTGGAGGAGTTAATTCAACTTATTTCTAAATTTGATTCACGTTATTATTTTGAGGAAGTATCGGTTCGAACGGAAGGGAAAGAGTTTACAAATACGCTACGTGAAGCTTTTCACTTAAAGCCACTTTTTGAAGAAGTAAAACGAACGGTCGATGATTTATATCGTGCGCAAGAAAAGCAAGCGGGTAAACGTCAAAGTATGCTGTTATTCATATTAACTGTATACACGGTCGTCTCTGGGATTTACGGGATGAATTTAGTAATAGAAGACTGGAAAGAAGATTTTAGTTGGTCCAAAATAGCCAACTATACCTTCTTTGAGTGGATTACGCTCGTTACGGCAATAACAGGAATAACATTATCTATAGCTCTACTTGTATCCACAGCTGGAAAAGGAATGTTGAATCGATATAGAAAGCGGAAGCGGGCTCACTTTAAGTAACTTCTATTTCCTATTCCTATTCCTATTCATATACAGTATATTTATATGAGTATAAAACGTATAGAAATAACATCAGTTAAAGGACGGGTATAGAAGTGAACGAAAGAAATACATCAAAGTCTATTGTGTTACCCTTAATCATTTCCATTGTTGCAATATCGTTTGCTGCAATTTTTGTGAAATGGTCTAGCGCACCAGCTACTATTTTAAGTATGTATCGTATGATATTAGCCTGTTTATTATTAGTGCCGGTTGTGTGGTTTAAACGGGATGAATTTAGGAATATAGGAAGAAGAGAATGGAGTTTATTATTTTTTTCCGGACTTTTTTTAGCATTACATTTTGCACTGTGGTTTGGTTCGTTAAAGCTAACAACAGTCGCAAGTTCAACGATCATTCTTGCTTTGCAACCGATTATAGCATTAGTTGGTGGAGCACTTTTATTCAAAGAAAGAACAACAACTGCAGCTTTGACAACGATGGGAATTGCTGTTGTAGGAGCTGTAATGGTCGGTTGGGGAGATTTCGGTTTAAGTAAAGACGCAATTATTGGGGATATCCTTTCCTTTTTAAGTGTAATTGCCGTTGTTGGGTACTTGTTAATCGGTCAAAATGCAGTGAAAAAAGTCTCTCACTGGATTTATAGTTTTTGTGTTTTTGGTTTTGCAGCGATTGCTTTAATCGTATATAACTTAGTAACAAATGTAGCGATGGGTGGATATGATGCAAAAGAATGGGGAATTTTTGTTTTACTTGCAATCGTACCAACGATTTCTCATGTGATTAATAACTGGTTGTTAAACTATGTAAATGCCACCACTATTTCCATGAGTATTTTAGGTGAGCCAGTTGGTGCAACGATACTTGCGGCTATTTTCTTAGGTGAGCGTCTTGTGGGCTGGCAAATAGTAGGTGGATTGCTTGTTTTGCTTGGTGTTTTTCTGTTTTTAACGCAGCAAATGAGCAGATATAAAAAATCTAGTAGGAGTTGACTAACTGGACCAAACCTTTAAAAGCAAAAGAGGTTTCTCTAAGTGGATCGAATAATCTACTTGAGAGAAGCCTCTTCTATTAGTTTAAAAAGCCGCCTTCTATTAATAATTCTTTAATTTCCTGTTTGGTCATTAACTTTTGTTTCGTATCTAGAAGAACGGTAGGTATGGACGTATTCCCTTTCTCAGAGGCCGTGGTAGAAATTCGTATGAGATCTTTGTTAAGGACGGTTGCAAACCGGGCTTCATTCTCAGCTACTAACACTTCATGAAGTTTTTCTCCATTTCTTGCCCCTATTTCTAATATATCTACGTCTTCCTTTTGAAAATGGTCAATAAGTACTTCCGCTAAATCGAGAATCTTACATGCATTCATATGCATGACAAAAATTTCTCCTCCGGTGCCCAATTCAGCGGCTTGAAGAAGCACTTCTATCGCGTATTGAGGTGTTACAAAATAACGTGTCATTCTTTTGTCTGTAATCATAATTTGGTTTTTTTCTTCTAATTGCTTGATAAACAAAGGCAGGACACTTCCACTACTTCCTAGTACATTTCCTCCTCGAATGCAGAAGAATTTCGTGGTAGAACTTGTTTCACTTGCGTGGATGATTAATTTTTCACCAAGTGCTTTCGTCATTCCGTAAGTGTTAGCTGGATCTGCAGCTTTGTCTGTAGATATATACATTACTTTTTTTACATTATTGTTCGTAGCCGCTTCAATGACATTGTAAGTTCCCAATATGTTTGTCTTGAATGCCTCAATTGGGTTTTCTTCGCAGACGGTAACATGTTTTAATGCGGCTAAATGAAAAACATAGTCTACTCCTAAGCAAGCTGCGTTTAAAGTGTCCCTATCTCGTATGTCACCAATGCAAAAGTGGAGCCTCGTATCTTCAAAATTTCTTCTCATCATAACTTGTCTATTTTCATTTCTTGATAATATAGTAATTTTCGTAGGGTTTAAGGTTAAAAGCTGTTTGATTAACTCAATACCCCATGAGCCTGTCCCCCCGGTTACTAATATCGATGAATTTGTAAACACTATTTTCTTCCTCCCAGATTATTGTTTTTTTCCCTGAGATGATTGATTCTTTCGCTTATTTTGCTGTTAAGCGAATTCCACTTAGCACCTCTTCCCATAGTTCATGATTTCCTTCCCATTTATCTGTATTAGGAAATTCAATGGAACAAACCTTCTCTAAAGGCCAATTTTTCTCTACAATTCCTGTAACAGGGGTATGATTGATCAGCAATATACTAAAATCATGTTTGACTAGTTTGGATAAAATATCTTGTAAATCAGCAGCATCTCCCAATGTCCCTTCTGTTCGGACAAACAAAATCCGTTTCGCGGTCTTCATTTTGGATAGAAATCGTTGAATTCTTCTTTCGTATTTCTGCATGACTTCATCGTAGGAACCTAAATACTGAAGTGTATTCTTATCTCTACCGAAATCATGGTTAGACACTATGTTATATCCATCATCCGCTACGCAAATACAATCATCCGCATATCCAATGATTCGAAGGTTTTCATAATCCATAAAACCAACAAACCGATTTTCTAATAGTCGGTTAATATCTGATAATTGCGGACTTGCCATCCAATCTAGCACTCCAGAATACGGTCTTAAATTATTTTTTTTTAGTTGAATAGATCCTAAACAAAGATCCCCTAAACTAAAAATTGCATCATACTTTCCTTTAAGCTGAGCTAAATCCATTTTTTCACCTCCCTATATCTATCAAATAAGTATGAAATGCGAAAAAAGTAAATTTCACAATCCTCCTTATTTAATAGTTAATGCGGAAAATCAAAGTGAACAAGGGCTGAAATCCTACATACTAAAAATAAAAAGATGATCTCGTTTATGTTCCAAGATCATCTCCAGTATTCTAGTTTATAAATTATTTATTTCTGGATTGAAGTTGATAATTTCCATAATGATTGGAGTACCTGCCGGGATTTCCGAGTCTTCTGGAAGTGAAATGAGCAATGAGCCAACTCCATCTTCTCCTGCCGTATAGGCGAAGTTATCATCCATCTGTAATACACCATTAATGTAAACATTAAAATAACTATTGTTCATATTTAATGAAGGCAAGTTCTGAACCACTTCACCACTGTCGTCGAAAAAACCTGATGCTTCGATTTTATAGGTACTTACATCTAGGATGGTTTCTGCTACCTCATGGAATAGACGTGTTACCACCGGTGCAGCCGAAACTGTTTGATTTGGAATTAAAGCAAGCTTAATAATTTTTAATGACAAAATTGTTCCTCCTTTTAACTTCTTTAACAACATATGAATGGATGCATGAAGGAGTTATACCAGGACGAGCAAAAAGAGCAAAATAAGAATAAGGACCTAAGGCGTACACATATTTTACTGAGTGTGTATACACTAACTTTAACTTCATTTTTTAATCTCATATGATTGGAGGGTTAGCGTGAAGAACCAACCCTATATTCCAAGTAAATCCAACGCATATTTTCCTCGTAAAGTTATAGGGTCACTGACAGTAACAAGGGAAGAGACTAGATTCGTTCCTCCTAAACAAATTATTAGCCACGAATTTTTTGTATTAGCTGATGGTAAAAAAAGAGTGTACACAGAAAGTGATGCACTGAGTGAATATGGAATTCAACAAATTTGGAATCCTTCGCAAATCGCCTATATGAATCTTTTTATAAATGGTATATTACAGCCAAAAGTGAATTACGAAGTAACAGAAGGGAAAATTATTCTACGAACCGAGGATGTTCCAGCTGAAGGCTGTCCGATTATTTTACAAATGATTAAAGTAGGGGAATGACAAAAAAACCATCATTAGCCCAGTTTATTTTTCAAATTCAAAATAAGAATAGAGTATTCGGTTTAAATAGGGAGATGTATAGATTGAAAATATTGTTAGCAACATATTGGCCTATACCCCATCTAGGCGGGGTATGGAATTATATAACGCAACTTAAAAAGAAGTTAGAATTACTTGGGCATGAAGTAGACGTGCTTGGCTATGACGAGGCCAACTTGAATATTTGCATGGCAAGTAGTGGGGAGAAAGTTGGTAGAGACAAGTTGCTACCATTATTACAAGCCAAGTTAAATACACGAAATTATCCTGAGTTGTATGAGAATAAATTAGTGGAGTACACAGAATTCCAGCGATACGTTTTTGAGTTAGGGGCAGCTTACTTCGGCTTAGAGAAATATGATCTGATCCATACACAAGACGTAGTTTCCACGGCTTGTATCGATCGAATACGACCATCTCATGTCCCGCTTGTAGCCACTTTACACGGTTCTGTAGCACACGAAATACATCATCAATTAACTACTGTTCATAAATCCCCTAATGCTTTCATGGCAAAAGCTTATTATGATGAGCTTGAAAAGAATGGAGCATCCTCTGCTGAAATTACAATTGTAGCAAACAATTGGTTGAAAAATATTCTGACGGATGAATTTGAAGTAGTAGAAGATCAAATAAAAGTACTTCATTACGGATTTGATACGGAAAACTTCATCAAGCAAATGAAGGTGAAATCGCTTATTTCTCCCCCGAAAAACAAAAAAGTCATCATTTATACTGGTAGATTGGCTGAGCTAAAAGGTGTACAGCATCTTCTAACAGCACTAGTGAAGCTTAAAAAAGTACGACAAGACTGGGTATGTTGGATAGTGGGATCTGGAGATGAAGAAGCAAGATTACGCACTAAAAATAAGGTCCTTGGTTTAGAGGATTATGTCTATTTTCTAGGAAAGCGTGATGATGTCCCTTCCTTATTAGGAAAGTCGGATATATACGTACTACCAACCTTATTAGAAAACCAACCACTGTCTTTGATTGAATCACAGATTGCTGGGAAAGCTGCAATTGTTAGCGATATAGGAGGACTTCCTGAAATGGTAGAACATAAAGTGACAGGTCTATTAACACCTCCTGGCGATGCGGATGCCTTATATAAAAACTTGGATTTATTACTTAGTAATGAGCAACTTCGACGAAACTTGGGATCCAATGCGAAAAAGTGGGGTATGACACACTGGTCTATTGATCAAGGGATGAAAAGTTTGCTAGAAATTTATAAAGAAGCCATTATTATGCGCAAAGCTGGTGAGCAAAATGTCTCGAATGATTCAGTACATTAAACTTTTTTTTATCTCTTTGCTTATTAAAGGAAGGGCATTATGGAAGAGAATATGGGGCTCTATATTTCCTCGAAACGCTATAGCCGAAGAAGAAACCACTTTTGTATCCCCTGAAAAATATGATTCTATGTTTTTATCGAAAGAAAAAGGTAAGGATATACGTGTTTCGGAGAAGGTATGGGACCAGATTAAACAAACAGTACCGGAACAATTAGTTTTTCCTAATCCGAAATCGGTTAGCGTGATTAAAGCTATGAAGGCAGATTCTTTTAATTACTTGTTTCATAAACCAACTGCTACCTCCCAAGTATATGTGGATCTAAACGTCTGGAACAAAGTCGTAATCAACTTGCCGGAGGAGTACGTATTGCCAACGCCACTCTTTGGAAAAGTTACGAAGCCAATGAACAGTGAATACTATGATAGCTTATTTTTACAAACTATAGGGTCGGAGAAGGTTTTTGTAGATAATCGTGTTTGGGAACAGATTATCAAAAACCTTCCGACCGAATATATCATTCCAAATCCACGTGCGAACATATTAATTCGACCTTCTCAAGGGAATGGTCATATACCTAAATTGATAAAGCATCAGTTATAACATGCTTTCCTATCACTCTCTATCGATGAATGAAGGGTAATTCGCTTTGGAGCGCAATTCCTTTCTATTCATCCATTTTTATGCCAAAAGGTTCTTCTTTGGCACCTGTCCCATCATTTTCTTTTTAGTTTGCATATAGTAAGAAAAAATAAAGGGGATAAAAGCATGAAAGTGATTGTTTCGGGTGGGGCTGGTTTTATTGGTTCGCACCTTGTGGATGCATTAATAGCTAAAGGAATAGAAGTTCATATTCTAGATAATTTAGTTTCTGGCCAGCTTGAACAGGTAAATCCTAATGCATTTCTTCATGTCGTGGATATTTGCAGCGAAGAAGCGAGAAAAATTGTCTTAGATGTTCGTCCGGACGCTTTTTTTCATCTTGCAGCACAAGCGGACGTAGGAAAATCTGTTCAAAACCCTAAGTATGATGCAGATGTGAATATTATTGGAACTATTAACATGCTAGAAGCTTGCCACCATGCAAAAGTGAAGAAATTCATTTTCGCTAGTACGTCAGCCGTATATGGTAATTTAAATAAGGAATTACTTACAGAAGAAGATGTGTCCATACCTGCTTCCTATTACGGTTTGTCCAAATTGACTGCCGAGTCATATATAAGGCTTTTTTATGAGCTTTATAGACAATCGTATACCATTTTAAGATACGCAAATGTATACGGACCGAGGCAATTGCCAAAAGGAGAAGGTGGGGTAGTTTCTGTTTTCTTCGATCGCATTAAAAAGGGTGGGAATATACATGTACATGGGGATGGCAATCAAACAAGGGATTTCATCTATGTAAAAGATATAGTCGCTGCCAATAWTGCTGCACTAGTATCTGGAGATAAAGAAACAATCCAGGTCAGCACTTCACAAAGAACCTCGATAAATGAAATATTAAACCTATTCATAGAACTTCATAGTATGAAAGTTACGAAGGAATATACGTCACCCAGAGAAGGGGATATAAAACATAGTTGTCTTTGTAACAAGAAAGCACAAAGTCTTCTAAAGTGGCATCCTACTTATACAATCGAAGAGGGATTGAAAGAGACGTATGCCTATCATCAAAACCTAGATAAAGAGTCAGATGAGGTGGAAAAGCGTGCGTAATCCATGCTTGGAAACTAAGGGGATAATCCGATGAACGAGAAGTCTCATTTATTGATAACAGGGGCAAGCGGTTTTACGGGCATTCATGCCTGCCATTATTTTAAAAAAGCTGGATATGACGTGACAGCTGTTTCTAGAACTTTACAAAGCAAAGCGTTGGACGAAAGAATCCATTTGGTACAGTGTGACTTAACGGATAAACAGCAAGTGAGAAACCTAATACAAAAGACAAGACCGGATAAAGTGCTACACCTTGCAGGGCAAAATAATGTGCAGGAGTCTTGGTCGGACCCCATTACTTCCCTTGAAGCAAACGTACTATCTACCGCCTATTTAGTTGAAGCCATTCGACAAGAAAATATCCAATGTAAAATAATTGTCGTTGGTTCAACCCTTCAATTCGATTTGCAACATATTTCTTCTCTTCAACATCCGTATAGTTTAAGCAAAACAATTCAAGTACTAGTAGCTCAAAGCTGGGAAGCGCTTTACGGGCTAGACATAATAATTGCAAAACCTTCTAATTTAATAGGACCAGGTATATCTAAGGGAATATGCTCCATACTTGCGAAAAGGGTAGCCCAAATGGAAATGCACCATACAGAGAAAATACTTACTGTAAATAATCTTTATGCACAAAGAGACTTTCTAGATGTGAGAGATGCCATTCGTGCATACGAAAAGCTTTTCAACATTGGGAAAGCTGGTTCTGTATACGAGATCACTTCGGGCAGGTCAAGATATTTAAAAGAGATTACTGATTTGCTCCAAACCTTATCTTCTGTTGAAATAGACATACAATCCTTGGAGAATAGAAAAGAAACATTAGATATCATTTCACCATCGCTATTATTAAAGACAGGTTGGAGTCCGCTAATTCCATTTGAAAAATCTATGGAAGATATATTAAATTATCAAAGAGAAAGCCTCCTTTAGAATTCACTATCTAAAGGAGGTTCTATTTGTGTTATGGTTAAAGAAAAAGGAGAACTACTCATGTACAAATATACATATGCACAACCAATTTCAATTGAAACTACACCTATTACATCCGTATATAATGAAGAAAATATCGTTACCTACAAATTTCAAAGGCATTACGCTAATGGGATCAAAAAATATATAGACAAGCTAATGGATTATCGGTATTTTTTACAATATGACGTATATGACCTAGAAGAACAACTTGTGTTTACATGCAAGAAGGTGACCAGAAAAGGCAGGGTCTATTATGAAGCTTACGACTACTTGCAGAAAGAAAAGTATACGGTTGCTTATGATAAATGGAAAGAGCTAATTCCAGATTTAATCATTTCAAATGGTCAGATGCAAATCAATATACAGAAAGAGATAGAGGGTTGGTCACGATATCTCTGGAATGATAAAGAAATTGCTAGATGGAAAGCAGATGTAGAAGAGGAATTTATCATCCAGTTAGAAATAGCAGAAGATTCACCAATTCAACATGCCGCATTTTTTATCGGAATTAGTCAGTGCGTGTTGTTTATTGGAGGGTGACACTAGATTAGGAGAAAGATGGTTAAGCTATGAAACATTTAGATAAAAAAATACTAATTCCTATAGTGACAGTCCTTCTATTTATTATTTATGCTTCTTATATCACGATACAATCGCCGCTTATTGGTATTTATCTTGAAAATGAAAATAACGAATGGAAAGTGAATCAACTATACGACAATGGTTGGGCATATAACAAAGACATTAAGGTTGGCGATATTTTAACAAAGATAGATGGTGAGTGCCCGGAACAGAACAGTCAAATTTCGAAACAACAAATAGTTAGAACAGCGGAAAGTTTGACTTTTTTAGGTGAAAATGGGCAAGAGAAAAACTTCTCTGTTTCTTACGCATCCGTACCAGGTCAGCTTTTTTCGCATTTACTTATTCCATTACTATATTTGATACTTACTATATACGTAGCTACCTATATATACCGAAAACAAAAGGAAGAGTTATCCGCATTAATATTAATCCATTTTTTACTATGTGTCGCTATAGCTTATGGGAGCGCAGGTGCTTCAAGCCGTGGAGATTTTGTAGCCCGAATGGTAAATGGAGTAACACTTGTAGGTTGTCTTGTTCTTTATATCCAATTTTTAAAATCTTTTTTAGAGAGTTTTAGGGTAAGGTTTATCAGTCAATCAACCTTATGGAAATTACTCTGCCTTCCATTATTTATTTTATTGGCAAATATAATTTCTTTATTCGTCCCTTCATTAAGGGGTGTTCAACCACTGGTGGAATTGGGGATGTTCAGTTTCTTACTTCTGTTTATTTTTGTTTTGTTTATCAAAAGCTACTCTAAGTATAAAAATCAACCTGGTAGCCAAGCAGTTAAATTACTTGTCTTCATTCTTGTTTTAGCTTTTTGTCCATTTGCATTTTTGTATGCAATTCCGGCAGTCCTTTTCTCAACACCCATTGTGAATGCTGAATTTGCGGTTATGTTTCTAGTTTTCATTCCTATTAGCTTTATCTATTTACAACTAACGGAAAAGTTATTCGATATTGACTATATTTTAAACCGATTTAAATATTACACAGTTCTAGCATTTCCATTTGCAATCATTATTTGTCTAATTATTGGCTTATGTTTGAGAGAAAAAATATCTCACGGGGAATTTTTTATTATCTTTATCCTTCTTTTTGTTGGTAGCATTATCTTCTTATACGTGAAAGAACAAATGGATTACTCAAATAGAAAGTATATGTATTCAATGAGAGGGAATTTACAAACGAATTTGTACACCTTTTATCAAAAAACAAAAGATGAGCACAAAGTACAAATGGTTGTGAATCGAATTTTAAACGAGATGGAAAGCACACTGAACCTAAAAAGCGTAACGTTTGTAGAAATACATCAGGAGGAACTAACGAAAGCTTGGAAAGTTCAATGTTTTTCCTCGGATACTTTTATAGATCGAGTGGAATTGGAAAAAGTGGAATGGGAGAACAAATCGATTGGAGATATTTTTACTTTTTCAAGGGGGTTTGCCGTAGTCGTTGGTAGTTACGTTGGTATTAAAAAAATTATATTATGTGATGAGAAAAAGTCGGGAACAAAATTGGAAAACGATGAGAAAATATGGATTGAAATGATGGCATATTTTGCAAATGTAGTCGTAGAAAATATGAAGCTAATTGAAGGTTTAGTAGAACAAATTGACCAACTAAAATTGAAAGAAGCAGATGAGCATCCAAAATGGTTATCTAGATTATTATTTGCACTTTCGGAAAAAGAACGGGCCAATTTATCCAATGACTTACATGATTCCATATTACAAGAACAATTGCAGCTGTTACGGGAAGTGGATAGCGTGTATGACATGTTAGACGATCCAGTGATAAAAGATAGATTGAACGAGATGAAAGAGCAAATGTTGGATAATGTGCATCTCATTAGAGAAACATGTATGGAGCTTAGGCCGCCGTTACTAACTGAACAAGGTTTAAAGGAATCTCTCCATAGGTTAATCCGTCAAACAAAACTGCGCTGTAACTTTCTTCTTTATGTATCAATAGGTGAAAATATTCACCAGGGTAAAGAAGAAGAGCTTATTTTCTATCGCATTTTCCAGGAGTTACTTAATAATGCAATGAAACATTCCCATGCCAAACAAGTAAGCATCCAATTTTATCAAATCGATCAGTCCATTTTCTTACAATATGAAGACGATGGGGTAGGGTATGACCTAGCAAACGAGGAATGTTCATTTAGCTCCATGGGATTAGTAGGGATAAAAGAAAGAATTAGAAGTATCGATGGTAGTATAGAAATAATCTCATCTAAAGGGCAAGGGATGAAAATCAAAATCGAAGTGGTAAAGGAGATGATGTGAAATGATTGAGGTGCTAATTGTGGACGATCACCCGTCCGTAAGTGAAGGGACAAAAGTTATTATAAATCAACAAAAGGATATGAATGTTACTGTCATGACAAATAGCCTAGAAGTTATGGAACACATAGAGCAAGTAAATTACGATGTATATTTAATCGATTTATATATGCCCGGATTGAATGGTTTGGAACTGATGAAGCTAATTAGGGAGAAAGAGCCAGAGTCTATTATTCTCATTTATACTGGTTTTGACATCGAAATTCATTACAATTTGTTAATAGAAGCTAAAGTATCGGGTTTTTTAAGTAAAACAGCAACAGGAGATCAAATTATTACAACTATTCGATGTGCCTTACGAGAAGAGGTCGTACTTCCCTTAGGCCTATTTCGTCAACTTAAAAGAATGGAGATACCATTAGCAGGTGCATCTGATAAAGAAACCCCTTTAGTAAATATTCGTTTAACAGAAAAAGAGCAAACTATTTTAAGGGAAATAGAAAAAGGTTATACGAATAAAATCATCGCCAGAAATTTAATTATGAGTCAACGAACAGTGGAATATCATTTAACAAAAATTTTCTCCAAACTAGGTGTTGAATCACGAATGGAAGCTGTACTGAAAGCACAAGAACATCAGCTACTATAGATAGATCATACGTACATCAKAATGGAAGGAGGACGTGTGATGAACGGAACGGCAATGTTAAAGATGACACTATCAATGGCGATTTTCGGTTCCATCGGCTTTTTTACAGTGAAAACCGGTATACCAGCAGTAGAGTTAGTTTTTGTACGATGTATTTGCGCTACGCTTTTTTTAGGCTTCTGCTGGTTCATTACCGGACAACACAAAGTGGAGGTTTGGAAGAAACGTGAAGTTATACAAACGCTTATTTGTGGTATCTTTCTAGTGTTGAATTGGGTATTTTTATTTAAAGCATTTGAGGAAATGTCGATTACAGTAGCCATCTCTATTTATAATTTAGCTCCTATATTTGTATTAATATTAGGCAGTTTGTTTTTAAAAGAGAAGATGACTTTTACATCCATACTAGCAATTATCATTTGTTTTCTTGGAAGTATATTTATTATCGGTATTCAAAATTTTGCTTCCTTAACTGACTTCATAAGCTCAGGTTTTGTGTGGGCTTTGTTATCAGCCTTGTGTTATGCGATGACGATGTTACTGGGGAAAGGGATTAAAGGTTTAAGTGCATATGCGATGACGTTTATGCAAACGACGATCGGTATTTTGATATTATTTCCTTTCATGAATTTCGACGTATTTCATGGTTTAAGTAGTTCGAATTGGTTTTATATATTAGGGACTGGCTTGATACATACGGGTTTTGTATATTACTTGTTTTTTGATAGTCTTCGCAAATTATCAACAGTGGTCATATCCGCTTTAGTTTTTGTTGACCCAGTTGTGGCTATTTTACTTGATACAATTATTTTAGATTTCCGTCCATCCTTTTTACAAACTATTGGTATTTTACTTATTTTTGGAGGTATTATTTACACACTGATCAAACCAAATAGTAATGCTGAAATAGAAGTTTGAAAATGAGCGAGAAAAGGAATAATGACTATACAGGATAAATAGAGGAGGAAAACAAATGGGAAAACTGACACTAAAAGAACAAGTATTACTTGCCCATTATATTTACAATTTCATAGAGGACAAGGAACAATCGAGACGTGAGTTGGAACAGGTCTTGCAAGATAGCCTACAGGAAAATTACACCAAGGCTTTAGAAGAGCTCGGCCAAGAAGGATTAGTGGACAGTACTACAGAGGACGGAAAACAACGAATTACGAATGAAGGGGTATTATATATAGATAATATTTTACACATTCAATCGGAATCAACGGACGGAAACAAATTAGCCTATGTAAAAGATAACCTTCTGACTTATGAAATAACGTTTACAAAAGATGAGTTAAAGGCATTTGTTTATAAGCATGTAGGTATTACAGATGAGGATAAATAATATTGAAAAACGTTTGACTAGAAAGTTTAGTCAAACGTTTTTTTGCGTTTTAGAAAATAATAAAGTCTGTAGCGTATGGATAACTTTTTCTAAACAATATAGGGAAACTGCGTGGTAGTGAGGCGAATAAAGTGTCCGCTGTGATTTTCGCTACAGTCGTACGCTTTCCGCCGGGTGAGCGATGAGCCATCCCCGCCGCCCTTAGGCGTACGTTGGGATGTCTCATTAGCCCACTCATCCGGCAGGAGTCGACG